>NZ_JAOWFU010000035.1:0-55844 GCF_030333525.1 Citrobacter sp. CK188 | reverse complement strand
TCATCATATCAAATTGCAAACACCTGAACGGGTCAACCCGAGCAGAGATATCCTTCAACCCCAGAGTGTCAAAATCCCAGGCGTCCAAATCGCCATACTGCATATCATCAATATGATAATCTTCAAAACGATGGGATGTAGCAAATATCTCACGGAGCAGAGACATTAATAAATACATATCATTACTCATAATTCATCATCCTGACAAATAATATAATAAAGTTTAACTACAAGAGAAAAAATAAGATAATTTCAAAAAATAAAATTTGAGCAATCCGACATAAAAATAAAATTAATGATGAAAATTCTCCCCTGCCGTTATCTCTGTCTTGCATGATTGAAAAGAGGGTGGTATCAAATATAACTATGATGAATTTCTTTGATTGAGTAACAAAATGAGTTCCACACTATTCCCTTCTACACTGCGCCGGAGTTACTCTCCGGCGTTTTATTTTATGCGCTTTTTATTCTAACAAGCTTCCCGTCCGGCATGGTTATCCAGTAATACTCACTGTCACCGAAAGAAAATCGCTCATAACTTCCTGCATCGAAATCCACCTCCAGGAGCATATTTTTTTCGATACAATTTTCTTTTGTATCTTTTTTTGGGGAGAAACAATACAGATCGCTATCGCCTGACTTATCAATATCGATAAATCCGCTACCAATACCCAAAAAAGCAATACTGTATGAGGTACTCGTTGGTATACGGTATTTTCTCTTAAGTTCAGCTTTGTGGTCCAAATACCAGTGAATCCGCCCCCATTCGGTTAATGCCAGGTGGTCAACCGCAATATCATACCACTCCTTGTCAATAAACCCTCGTTTACTGCTGGTATAAAGTCCATGTAAATACATAGGGTCATCTTCGAGTCCGACTTCAGCCCGAAATATAGTCACCGGTCGCTGAGTCCAAAGCAGATAACCACATATCAGCAGTACCAGGCTAACAATGACGACTTCGCGTTTTGACTTCATGCGTTACCCTCAATACAAACATGGGCACTAAAGTTTGTCAGAAACGGCCTGTACGCATAGTCACGATGACGCTGTAGAAAAAACCAGATGCGGAAGAAGCGAAAGTTTTTATATAACATATTGGTAATATCCTCTTTGCCCAGACCAAAATGGTCCTGTCCTTTAAAAGAAAGTAATCCCTCCCATGACATGGCATAGCGCTGGAAACGCACCAGTTTGATTTGTTGTGCATAAATATCATGTACGCTTACCCCCAAACCATTAAATCTGTCGATAAAGCGGTTGAACTTTGGCAGCCTCGAGTCTCTTTTTATCGCTGTTTTGAGTTCCATAAAAAAATTATAGTCCAGGATCACCTGTCGTTTCGAATATAAACGACCATTTATCGCCTTTTGGACTTTCATCAACACATCATTTGTTCCAGCTCCCCTAATGACATCTGCATACGCGCGATTTAGAAGTTCTCCAAACCATGGCTGCCCGTTACCGTAATGGAAATGATCAATCAGTTCCCCAATAATAGGAGAATATAACCCTTTAGCGAATTGTGCTGACAGTTCTTTCATCTCATCAAACAGAATATCTGCACAATGCTGGCGACTAATCGGCCTGCCTTGTGGTTGTTGATGGCCGAAATCCAAAGCCTGCGAATTAAAAGTAGTCATCATATCAAATTGCAAACACCTGAACGGGTCAACCCGAGCAGAGATATCCTTCAACCCCAGAGTGTCAAAATCCCAGTCGTCCAAATCGCCATACTGCATATCATCAATATGATAATCTTCAAAACGATGGGATGTAGCAAATATCTCACGGGGCAGAGACATTAATAAATACATATCATTACTCATAATTCATCATCCAGATAAATAATATAATCGCGTTTTACTCCGGGAGAAAAATTAAGATAAACTCAAATAATAAAACTTGAGCAATGCAACGAAAACAGCAGGTTAATGATAAAAATTTTTCTCAGAGAGAATAACAGTCTTGCATGTTCGAAAAGAGGGTGGTATCAAATATAACTATGATAATTTATCATTTGATTGAGTAATAAAATGAGTTCTACGCTATTTCCCCTTACGCTACGCCGTATTACCGCTGACGATAACGCCGCTATCGCCCGCGTCATCCGCCAGGTTTCCGCTGAATACGGCCTGACCGCTGATAAAGGTTATACGGTTGCCGATCCTAATCTGGATGAATTGTTCCAGGTTTACAGTCAGCCAGGCGCGGCCTATTGGGTCGTCGAGCAGAGCGGTCAGGTGGTGGGCGGCGGCGGCGTGGCGCCGTTAGGCTGTAGCGAACCGGATATCTGCGAACTGCAAAAAATGTACTTTTTGCCGACGGTGCGCGGCCAGGGGCTGGCGAAGAAACTGGCGCTGATGGCGCTGGAGCACGCGCGTGAGCAGGGGTTTAAACGCTGCTACCTGGAAACCACCGCATCCTTACGCGAAGCGATTGGCCTGTATGAACATCTGGGATTTGAGCATATCAGCGAACCGCTGGGCTGCACCGGGCATGTTGACTGCGAAGTCCGCATGCTGAAAACGCTGTAAGTCACCCACAGGCCGGATAAGGCGACGCCATATCCGGCAATTTATGCAAACATTCTGCTTCTGAGTTAGTGGCGTACGCCGTCATCGTCTTCGTCGACGTAATCTTCATCGTCGCCGTCTTCACCCTCTTCGCCGTTCGGATCTTCGAAGTACGTACCCCAGCCGTCATATTCCACGTCAAATTTCTCAGCCAGGTTCATCAGTTGTTCAACCTGAGCATCAATCAGATCGGCATTCAGCGCACATTCGCTGAGGATATCGCAGCAAATCACCGTATCGCCTTCTTCCACTTCCAGCTCTTCTGGCTCGGTCACTTCATAACCGAGTTTGAACGCTTCTACGGCTGCTTTTTCCAGCGTTTCGAAGTCGTCAGCGGAAAAGTGATGCTCGATAGTGTACAGCGCATCTGGATCGCTGCCATCTTCAAGTAATTCTTCAATAATCAGACGCGTCTCTTCACGCTGCTCTTCCAGTAGTTCCGGGTTTGCCATGGTTCGTTCCTCATAAATGTCCTGCCGATACTCTTATTGTCACACACCGCTGTCATTGCCTCCACCTTTCCAGGAAAGATTTGTTAAATGGGGTTGCAAATGCATAATCATCCATATAAATTGAATTTTAATTCAACAAATGGCCTTTGCCATGTGAGGGAACCATGTCTACGTTTTATCAGAAACATTTTTTGAAATTACTCGATTTCACCTCCGCTGAACTCACCGCTCTGCTGCAACTCGCCGCCAAACTGAAAGCCGACAAGAAAAACGGCGTAGAAGTCGCCAGACTGACCGGCAAAAACATCGCGCTCATCTTCGAAAAAGACTCGACCCGCACCCGATGCTCTTTCGAAGTTGCCGCATACGATCAGGGCGCTCGCGTAACGTACCTTGGGCCAAGCGGCAGCCAGATTGGGCATAAAGAGTCAATTAAAGACACCGCCCGCGTGCTGGGACGCATGTATGACGGTATTCAGTACCGCGGCCACGGCCAGGAAGTGGTAGAAACGCTGGCGGAATATGCAGGCGTTCCCGTGTGGAACGGGTTGACCAACGAGTTTCACCCCACGCAGCTGCTGGCGGATTTGCTGACCATGCAGGAACATCTGCCGGGCAAAGCCTTCAATGAGATGACCCTGGTTTACGCTGGCGATGCGCGTAACAACATGGGAAATTCCATGCTGGAAGCCGCCGCGCTGACAGGGCTGGATTTACGTCTGGTGGCTCCGCAGGCCTGCTGGCCGGAAGCAAGCCTGGTCGCAGAGTGCAAAGCGCTGGCGCAAAAGAACGGCGGCGATATTACGCTGACTGAAGATATCGCAGCGGGCGTGAAAGGCGCGGACTTTATCTATACCGACGTATGGGTGTCGATGGGTGAAGCAAAAGAGAAATGGGCGGAGCGTATCGCACTGCTGCGTCAGTATCAGGTAAACAGCGCAATGATGGCGCAGACCGGTAATCCTCAGGTGAAGTTTCTGCACTGCCTGCCCGCATTCCACGATGATCAGACCACGCTTGGCAAGAAAATGGCCGAAGAGTTCGGTTTGCACGGCGGGATGGAAGTGACCGATGCGGTGTTTGAATCTCCGGCCAGCATCGTGTTTGACCAGGCGGAAAACCGGATGCACACCATCAAAGCGGTGATGGTGGCAACGCTGGCGAAATAACGATTACGTCTTACCCGGCCTACAGATCGTGTTCCCGTAGGCCGGGTAAGACGTTTTGCGTCGCCACCCGGCAATGCAACTTACTCGACCAGCAGCTTAACGACCGCTTTGCGTACCTGAGCTGGCGCCCCTACGGCGCACAGCGGCTTATGGACTTCCCCCGGGTAAAAGACCACAAAATCGCCTTCATTAAGGATCACCGTTTTCTCCTCTGCCCCTTCAGGCAAAAACGCGATGTCTTTATCCGCCAGCCAGTCAGTTTCTGGCGCGCCCGCAGGCTGGGTGCTGAAGGTCATTCCTTCCAGCCCCTTTAATACGATCTGAATATCAAGATAGCGCGCGTGATACTCCGCACGACGCTTTTCAAACGGCTCGGTCATGTCTTCCGAAACCAGATAAAACAGGCGATTGCCGTCGATATCATGCTTGCCCTTTGCCGTTTCATCCGTCACATGCGCTTTAATATGTTCAATGGCCTGACGCAGCACGTCCGGCAGCCAGGGTTGCAGATTGTGGATATTGCCAACGATCATCACAGACTCCTTAAATAAAACAACGTTTCATTTTTATGGTTATACGAAAAAAACCGCTGCCATACCACTTCTATTTCACGATGTTTTGCGTCAGCGCATGTTTATCGCTGAAGATGTTGTCCGACTGTTAATCGTCATCGAAGATTATGCATATCCTTTGCATAACTTTCCCCCTCCACTTTACAGTAAAAATCGTAATATGCTGTTATAAAAGGGTTTATCAGAAAAACACCTTGTTGATCACACTTCCTTTTCCCTGCATAACCTGCATTTATCACCATAGTTATTTTATGATTTACGTTAAGGTAAAAATAATAAAATAATCCTCCCGCATACCTATGCACAGACAAAAATAAAACATCACAAAATCAACAAGATAGAATTAAATAATAAATTTATATTATCTACAAATAATTAACAAGAAAGAATAACAAGACATTTTATTGCGTAGTAATTCAGTTATTACTCTATTTATTTTTCAATTTCTCTGACCTCGCTCATATATTAAATAAGAAAAATTAAATATCCCTTCCGATGTGAAACACATCACATTATCAGACCGAATTAGAATCTATGATGATTTCCGAAAATTAGCTGAACAGTAATGACTGCAAACAATTTAATTATTTGCAGCCACCACTTCTTTATTCCTGAAAATTGAGTAAAAGGTATCGTGATGGAAAAACATTATGTCGGTTCTGAAATCGGTCAATTACGTAGTGTGATGTTGCACCGCCCTAATCTCAGTCTGAAAAGACTGACGCCGTCAAATTGCCAGGAGCTGCTTTTTGATGACGTTCTGTCGGTGGAACGCGCAGGCGAAGAGCACGATATTTTCGCAAATACGTTACGCCAACAAGGCATAGAGGTGTTGCTGCTAACCGACCTGCTGACGCAAACACTGGATGTTATCGAAGCCAAGACCTGGCTGCTGGAAACACAAATCTCCGACTATCGCCTGGGCCCGACGTTCGCGGCGGATATTCGCGCCTGGCTGGCGGATATGCCGCATCGGGAATTAGCGCGCCATTTAAGCGGTGGGCTGACATATGGCGAAATCCCCACCTCGATTAAAAATATGGTAGTTGATACACACGATATTAATGACTTTATTATGAAGCCATTACCCAATCACTTATTTACCCGCGATACCTCATGCTGGATATATAACGGCGTGTCGATCAACCCAATGGCAAAAACAGCGCGCCAGCGTGAAACCAATAATCTGCGGGCGATTTATCGCTGGCATCCACAATTTGCAGATGGCGAATTTATTAAATATTTCGGCGACGAAAACATTAATTACGACCATGCCACGTTAGAAGGCGGGGACGTGCTGGTTATTGGTCGCGGCGCCGTGCTAATTGGCATGTCTGAACGTACCACCCCGCAGGGGATCGAGTTCCTCGCCCAGTCACTGTTTAAACATCGCCAGGCCGAGCGCGTCATCGCCGTTGAGTTGCCAAAACACCGTTCCTGCATGCACCTCGATACCGTCATGACCCATATCGACATCGACACCTTCTCCGTCTACCCGGAAGTGGTTCGCCCGGACGTCCAGTGCTGGACCTTAACACCGGACGGGCGCGGCGGGCTGAAGCGCACCCAGGAAAGCACGCTGGTACACGCCATCGAAAAAGCCCTCGGCATTGATCAGGTGCGTTTGATCACCACTGGCGGCGATGCCTTCGAAGCCGAACGTGAGCAGTGGAATGACGCCAACAACGTTCTCACCCTGCGCCCCGGTGTGGTGGTCGGCTACGAGCGCAACATCTGGACCAACGAAAAATACGACAAAGCGGGCATCACCGTTCTGCCCATTCCTGGCGATGAACTGGGACGCGGACGCGGCGGCGCGCGCTGCATGAGCTGCCCGCTGGAACGCGACGGCATTTAAGGAAGCTATTATGGACAACAAACCCACTCTGGTTGTCGCACTGGGCGGCAATGCGCTGCTCAAACGCGGCGAACCGCTGGAAGCGGATATCCAGCGCAAAAACATCGATCTGGCGGCAAAAACCATCGCCCAACTGACGCAACAGTGGCGCGTGGTGCTGGTACACGGCAACGGCCCGCAGGTTGGCCTGCTGGCGTTACAGAACAGCGCCTATGACCGCGTCACCCCCTACCCGCTCGATATTCTCGGCGCGGAAAGCCAGGGGATGATCGGCTACATGCTGCAACAGTCGCTGAAAAACCAGCTTCCGCAGCGTGAAATCAGCGTCCTGCTTACTCAGGTGGAGGTGGACGCCGACGATCCGGCATTCCGCAACCCAACCAAATATATCGGCCCGGTTTATGACAGCGCCCAGGCCAACGCGCTACAGGCGGAAAAAGGCTGGATTTTCAAAGCCGACGGAAAAGCGTTTCGCCGAGTAGTGCCTTCGCCACAGCCCAAACGCATCGTTGAGAGCGACGCGATCCGCGCCCTGATCGCCCGCGACCATCTCGTGATCTGCAACGGCGGCGGCGGCGTGCCGGTAGTGGGAAAAGCCGATGGTTTTCATGGCATTGAAGCGGTGATCGACAAAGACCTCTCTGCCGCTCTGCTCGCCAGTCAAATCCACGCGGACGCGCTGCTGATCCTGACCGATGCCGACGCGGTGTACCTCGACTGGGGCAAGCCAACCCAACGCCCGCTGGCTCAGGTAACGCCGGAACTGCTCAGCGAAATGCAGTTCGATGCCGGTTCGATGGGGCCGAAAGTCACCGCCTGCGCCGAGTTTGTCAGCCACTGCCAGGGGATTGCCGGCATCGGTTCACTGGCCGACGGCCCGGCCATTCTCAGCGGTGACAAAGGCACCCTGATTCGACCCGAAACCGTCGATTACGACGCATAAGGCGATTTCTGCCGGATGGCGGCGGTGCCTTATCCGGCCTACAGCACGCGCATAACCGTAGGCCTGATAAGCGCAGCGCCATCAGGTAATTCATTTTAACAAGGACACTGTAATGGCTACTTCACTGAAAAATCGCAACTTTCTTAAACTACTCGACTTCACTCCGACGGAGATCCAGTACCTGATCGATCTGGCCATCGAGCTGAAAGCGGCAAAAAAAGCCGGGCGCGAGAAGCAAACGCTGGTCGGTAAAAACATCGCGCTAATTTTCGAAAAAACCTCCACCCGCACCCGCTGCGCGTTTGAGGTCGGCGCATTCGATCAGGGCGCACAGGTGACCTATCTCGGGCCAAGCGGCTCGCAGATTGGGCATAAAGAATCCATGAAAGATACCGCCCGCGTGCTGGGCCGGATGTATGACGGCATTGAGTATCGCGGTTTTGGTCAGCAGATCGTTGAAGAACTGGGGCAGTACGCGGGCGTACCGGTGTGGAACGGCCTGACCGATGAATTTCACCCTACGCAGATCCTCGCTGACCTGATGACCATGCTGGAACATGCGCCGGGCAAAACGCTGCCTGAACTCAGCTTCGCTTACCTCGGCGACGCCCGCAATAACATGGGCAATTCGCTGATGGTCGGCGCGGCAAAAATGGGGATGGACATCCGCCTGGTCGCGCCGAAATCCTTCTGGCCGGACGACGCACTGGTGACGCAGTGCCGTGACATCGCCAGCGTCACCGGCGCGCGCATTACGCTAACCGAGGACGTGGAGGAAGGCGTTTATGACGTGGATTTCCTCTATACCGATGTCTGGGTGTCGATGGGCGAACCAAAAGAGGCGTGGGCGGAGCGCGTCAGCCTGATGAAGCCATACCAGATCAACCAGCAGGTCATCAACGCCACCGGCAACCCCAACGTGAAGTTTATGCACTGCCTGCCCGCCTTCCACAACGAGCACACCAAAGTGGGCCGCGAAATCGAGGCCGCCTATGGCCTGAAAGGACTGGAGGTGACGGAAGAGGTGTTCGAGTCAGCCCACTCCATCGTGTTTGACGAAGCGGAAAACCGTATGCACACCATTAAAGCGGTCATGGTGGCGACGCTCGGCGACTAACCCCTCCGGGCATGTGCCGCCTGACGACGCATGCCCGTGTTATCTGGAGAGAACACCATGGGCAAATTTAAATTTCCCAGCGCGTATACCATCCTGTTTATTCTTATCGCACTGGTCGCTGTGATGACCTGGATTGTCCCGGCGGGCAAATACCAGATGGCGATGAACCCCACGTTGGGTAAAGAGGTTCCGGTCGCGGGCACCTATGCTCCTGCCGAGTCGCATCCGCAAGGGATTACCGCCGTACTGTTGGCCCCCATTGACGGCCTCTACAACCACGAAACCTATACCGCAGGCGCAATCGATGTGGCGCTGTTTGTACTAATCATCGGCGGCTTTCTCGGCGTAGTGAACAAAACCGGTGCAATTGATGCGGGTATTGAACGCGTCACGGTACGGCTCAACGGCAAAGAGGAGTGGATGATCCCCATACTTATGGGACTCTTTGCCGCAGGCGGGACGATTTACGGGATGGCGGAAGAGTCACTCCCCTTCTACACGCTGCTGGTTCCGGTGATGATGGCCGCTCGATTCGATCCGCTGGTCGCGGCCGCCACCGTGCTGCTCGGCGCAGGTATTGGCACACTCGGTTCGACCATCAACCCTTTTGCCACGGTGATTGCCGCCAACGCTGCCGGAATCCCGTTCACTCAGGGTATGCTGTTACGCATCATTCTGCTGGTCGTTGGCTATGTTATTTGCGTGGTCTGGGTGATGCGCTATGCCCGCAAAGTGCGCAGCAACCCGGAGTTATCTATCGTGGCGGATAAGATGGAGGAGAACCGCGCTCACTTTCTTGGCAACCGTTCCAGCACGCTGCTGGAGTTCACCGCAACCCGCAAATGGATCTTGCTGATTTTCGCCGCCGCCTTTGCCGTGATGATTTACGGCGTCGCGGTTCTCGGCTGGTGGATGGCGGAAATTTCCGGTGTTTTCCTGGCGTCCGCGATTATCGTCGGCGTTATCGCCCGGATGAGCGAAGAGGCGTTCACCAGTACGTTTATCGACGGCGCGCGGGATCTGCTTGGCGTAGCGCTGATTATCGGTATTGCACGCGGCATTGTGGTGGTGATGGATAATGGCATGATTACGCATACCATTTTGCACAGCGCGGAAAATCTGGTATCTGGCTTGTCCACCACCATTTTTATCAATGTCACTTACTGGCTGGAAGTATTGCTCTCATTCCTGGTGCCCTCTTCCTCTGGTCTGGCGGTGTTGACCATGCCGATCATGGCGCCGTTAGCGGACTTCGCCCATGTGCAACGGGATCTGGTGGTGACGGCGTATCAATCGGCGTCCGGGATTGTGAACCTGATTACGCCGACGTCGGCGGTCGTAATGGGAGGGCTGGCGATTGCGCGCGTACCGTATGTGCGGTATCTGAAGTGGGTCGCGCCGCTGCTGCTGATCCTGACGCTACTGAATATGGCTGTTTTGAGCGTTGGCGCAATGCTGTAACTCCCGCCGGATGGCGCTTCGCTTATCCGGCCTACAGGTTACGTATTTTGTAGGCCGGATAAGGCGCTTTAGCGCCGCCATCCGGCAAACGAACGCAGCCAATACGCTTTCTTTTTTGACTGGCTTCTCACTTTCCTGCAAAACCGACCGGTTGATTCGTTATCAATGTGACAAACAGGATGAATTTCGCTAGTCCATTGATATCAATGACAAAGCAAGGTGCATATATGAAGGAATACAATGATTGCTCCGCCAAAGAACAGCAGCAACTGGCGGTATGTCAGCGCCTGATTACAGAAAAAAGTTACTTATCCCAGGAGGAAATACGTCGCGATCTGCAAAACCACGGCTTCGAAGGCATCAGCCAGTCGACCGTTTCACGTCTGTTGAAACTGCTCGGCGTCATAAAAATAAGAAATACAAAGGGACAAAAAATTTATTCCGTAAATCCGCAATTGCGCCCCGCTCCTGACGCTGCGCGATCGATATCCGAGATGGTGGTCAGCGTGGAACACAATAGCGAATTTATCCTTATCCACACGGTGGCCGGTTATGGCCGCGCCGTTGCCAGAATCCTGGATTATCACGCCCTGCCGGAAATTTTAGGTGTGATCGCGGGCAGCAGTATCGTCTGGGTCGCGCCACGGGTCGTACAGCGCACCGGGCTTGTTCACAAGCAAATTAATTATTTATTAAAAATGAATTCTTATTCATGAGAACCGTTTGCGATGAATAAAATGTGCATTAATCGCTTGATCCCATAACATAGCTGAGTATAATCGCGGACAATTTGCCGGGAGGAAGTATGGTTCAGTGTGTACGACATTCTGTCTTACCGCGTCTGAAAACAGACGCTGGACTGCCGTTTTTCTTCCCGTTGCTCACCTATTCCAGGCCCCTCATTGAGGGGCTTTTTTTTTGCCCAGGCGTCAGGAGATAAACATGGCTAACCCGCTATACCAAAAACACATCATTTCCATAAACGACCTCAGCCGCGATGACCTCAATCTGGTCCTGGCGACGGCGGCGAAATTAAAAGCCCATCCACAGCCGGAGCTACTGAAGCATAAAGTGATCGCCAGCTGCTTCTTCGAGGCATCCACACGCACCCGCCTGTCGTTTGAAACCTCGATGCACCGCCTCGGCGCCAGCGTGGTGGGCTTCTCCGACAGCGCTAACACGTCGCTGGGCAAAAAAGGCGAGACGCTGGCGGATACCATCTCCGTTATCAGCACTTATGTTGACGCGATTGTGATGCGTCACCCACAGGAAGGCGCAGCGCGTCTGGCGACCGAGTTCTCCGGCAACGTGCCGGTACTGAACGCCGGAGACGGCGCAAACCAGCATCCGACCCAGACGCTGCTGGATCTGTTTACCATTCAGGAAACCCAGGGCCGCCTGGACAATCTGAACATCGCCATGGTCGGCGACCTGAAATATGGCCGAACCGTACACTCACTGACGCAGGCGCTGGCGAAGTTTGACGGCAACCGCTTCTACTTTATCGCGCCGGACGCGCTGGCGATGCCGCAATACATTCTGGATATGCTGGATGAGAAAGGCATTGCCTGGAGTCTGCACAGCGCCATCGAAGAGGTGATGGCGGAAGTGGATATTCTGTATATGACCCGCGTGCAGAAAGAGCGTCTGGACCCGTCCGAATACGCCAACGTCAAAGCGCAGTTTGTCCTGCGCGCCAGCGACCTGAACGGCGCGCGTGAAAACATGAAGGTTCTGCATCCGCTGCCGCGTATTGATGAGATCACCACCGACGTAGATAAAACGCCGCACGCCTGGTACTTCCAGCAGGCAGGAAACGGTATTTTCGCTCGCCAGGCGTTACTGGCACTGGTTCTGAATAGCGATCTGGCACTGTAAGGGGAAAAGAGATGACACACGACAATAAACTACAGGTTGAAGCGATCAAACGTGGCACCGTAATCGACCACATTCCCGCGCAGGTTGGCTTTAAGTTACTGACGCTGTTCAAACTGACCGAGACCGATCAGCGCATCACCATCGGCCTTAACCTGCCGTCCGGCGAGATGGGGCGTAAGGACCTGATTAAAATCGAGAACACCTTCCTGACCGAAGAACAGGTTAACCAGCTCTCCCTGTACGCGCCGCAGGCAACGGTAAACCGCATCGACAACTATGATGTGGTGGGCAAATCGCGCCCGAGCCTGCCGGATCGCATCGACAACGTGCTGGTCTGCCCGAACAGTAACTGCATCAGTCATGCTGAGCCGGTTTCATCCAGTTTTGCAGTGAAAAAACGCACAGATGACATTGCGCTCAAATGTAAATACTGCGAAAAAGAGTTTTCGCATTATGTGGTGCTGGCCAACTAATTGAGGTTGGTAATGGGTATCCGGCTCCCTATAATGGCCTGTACCTAATTTACCGCTGTAATTCAGGAGAAATCATGAGCAAAACTATCGCGACGGAAAATGCACCCGCAGCTATCGGCCCATACGTTCAGGGCGTTGACCTGGGCAGCATGATCATCACTTCCGGTCAGATCCCGGTTGATCCAAAAACCGGCAGCGTACCGGATGACGTGTCCGCTCAGGCGCGCCAGTCGCTGGAAAACGTAAAAGCTATCGTCGAAGCCGCAGGCCTGAAAGTGGGCGACATCGTGAAAACAACCGTGTTCGTTAAAGACCTGAACGACTTCGCGACCGTGAATGCGACCTATGAAGCATTCTTCACCGAGCATAATGCGACCTTCCCGGCACGTTCATGCGTTGAAGTTGCGCGTCTGCCGAAAGACGTAAAAATCGAGATCGAAGCGATCGCTGTTCGCCGCTAAGTCTCCTTAAAAATATGTCTGCGCCGGATGGCGGCTCCGCCTTATCCGGCCTACGGCAGTGTCGTTTGTAGGCCCGGTAAGCGCCAGCGCCACCGGGCATTGCGCCGGATGGTGGCTTCGCCTTATCCGGCCTACGGAAAGTGCCGTTTGTAGGCCCGGTAAGCGCCAGCGCCACCGGGCATTTATCACATCACCCCAAACAGTTTCGGCAGGAACAGCGAGATCGCCGGAATATAGGTCACTAACATCAACACCAGGAAGAGTACCGCGTAGAACGGCAGCATCGCCTTCACCACCTGCTCTATTTTCTGCTTACTCACCGCACTGGCAACAAACAGCACCGATCCCACCGGCGGCGTAATCAGGCCGATCCCAAGATTCACCAGCATGATCATGCCGAAATGCACCGGATCAATACCCAATGCCGTAGTGACCGGCAGCAGAACAGGCGTCAGGATCAGGATCAGCGGCGCCATGTCCATCAGTGTCCCGATCAGCAGCAGCATAATGTTAATGCACATCAGGATGACGTATTTGTTATCTGAAATACTGGTGAACGCCTCGGTAATGCGCATCGGCAGCTGCATGTAGGTCATGATGGCGCCGAATGCGGCGGCGAACCCGATCAGGATCATCACAATGGTGACCGTTTTTACCGTGCGGTACATCAGCTTCGGCAGTTCAGACCATTTGTAGTCGCGGTAGATAAACATAGTGACGAAGAAGGCCCACAGACAGGCGATCGCCGCCGATTCCGTCGCGGTGAAGATGCCAGAGAGAATCCCGCCCATGATGATGACAACCGTCATCAGCCCCCACAGCGTATCGACAAAAATCTTCAACGCCTGGCGAAACGGCACCCGCTCGCCTTTCGGATAGCCGCGCTTATGGGCAAAACCGACGCACATCACCATCAGGGTAAAACTTAACAGCAGCCCCGGCAGAATGCCGGCGATAAACAGCGCGGCAATCGACACCGTACCGCCCGTCGCCAGCGAATAAATCACCGAGTTGTGGCTGGGCGGCGTCAGGATCGCCTGTACGGAGCCGCTGGCGGTGACCGCCGCCGCGAAGTCACGCGGATAGCCTTTTTTATCCATCTCCGGGATCATCACCGAGCCGATAGACGCCGTATCCGCGACGGACGAGCCGGAAATCGCGCCAAAAAAGGTAGACGCCACAATGTTCACCAGCGACAGCCCGCCGCGTATAAAGCCGACAAAGATGTAGGCGAAGTTCACCAGGCGACGCGCAATACCGCCCTCCGCCATAATCGCCCCCGCCAGAATAAAAAATGGGATCGCCAGCAGCGAAAATTTGTTCACGCCGCTGGTGAGCTGGATCATGACCGCTTCCAGGGGAATGTCGATATACCAGGCGCCAATGATCGCGCTAATGCCCACCGCGTATGCTACCGGCACCCCAATCGCCAGCATAATGCCGAGCGTAAAGACGAGAATAAATGCATCCATCTGCTTTCCTTTATGAAATGGGGTCGCGCATTAATGGGTTGAGCCCAGCATGACGACAGGACGTTGATACTGCGAACCACGGAAAATTTTCTCGATAATGAAAAGCAGCGTGATGGCAGAACCGACAGGCAACGGCAGGTAGTTCTCACCCGCTGATAACAGAGGAAATTCCGCCACCGGCTGTTCCCACAGGTCGTAGCACAGCAGGGAGCCGTACCAGAGGATAAACAGGCTGACGGCCATCAGCATCAGATCCGCCACAATGAAACAGATTCGCTGCGCGCCCTCGCTCAGGCGGTCGGTCACCATGCTGACGGCAATATGGGAACCCGCGCGATAGCTCACCGCGGCGCCAACAAAGGTGAATGTCACCATGCAAAGAATGGCGACCGGTTCCGGCCATGACAGCGCGCTGTTCATCACATAGCGCGCAAATATCCCGACGGGAATAACGGCCACCATAATCAACAGCGCCAATCCGGCAACCCACATTGAGATTCGGTAAAACAAATCCATTACCGACGAATAAAATTCACCCATGGTCGTCCCCTTGAATTAATCTTTAGGTTCAGGCGGATAAAGTCCTTACCCCGCCAGAGGTATTACTTCATATCCTGAATCCGTTTAATCAAATCCTGGCGATCTTTATAGGGTTCGCTGGCAGTTTAAAAAATGCCATGAATAGCGCTAACTGACAGGATAAAAGAGTGCCGGGCTTAACTTACAGTTATATATGACCTTTTACAGCGTAGCCTGCGCAGGCCAACGCATGTAAGAAAGTATTACGATAATTATGTTCATAAAATATGACTGAATGGAAATATTTTTAGCACGCTGTTTCATTTTTGCAATGAAGGTCTTTTTCCTGATAAAAAGATGTCTGAAAGAGGAGTAAAATTGTGATCCGTCACACTCTTTAGTATTTCAAAAAAAATAAAACAGGAACTTTCGTGAGGATATATTTACGGAGTATAGAAAAGCGTAATGGCTGCCGCAGCAGCCATTATTCTGGATTATTGCCAGCCGTAACGACGGCTATAAAAACCTTTCACTAATTGTGTCAATGTCATATAACCCGCGAGAATAGCGATCAGCCACGGGAAGTAGCTCAGCGGCAGCGCCTGTAATTGCAGATAGCCCGCCAACGGCGAGAACGGCAGCGCGATACCCACCACCATCACCACCAGCGTCATCAGCATCAGCGGCCATGCGGCGCGGCTCTGAATAAACGGTACGCGGCGCGTGCGAATCATATGCACAATCAATGTTTGCGATAACAGCCCGACGACAAACCAACCCGACTGGAACAGGGTTTGCGCTTCCGGCACATTCGCATGGAATACCCACCACATCAGGCAGAAGGTCAGGATGTCGAAAATCGAACTGATTGGCCCGAAGAAGATCATAAAACGCCCCAGATCGGCGGGATTCCAGCGTTGCGGCTTCTGGATCTGCTCGTCATCCACGTTATCAAACGGGATCGCCACCTGGGATACATCGTACAGCAGGTTCTGAATCAGTAAGTGCAGCGGCAGCATTGGCAGGAAGGGCAAGAATGCGCTCGCCACCAGCACACTAAAGACGTTACCAAAGTTAGAACTCGCGGTCATTTTGATGTATTTCAGCATGTTGGAGAACGTGCGACGCCCTTCGATAACGCCCTCTTCCAGCACCATCAGGCTCTTTTCCAACAGGATGATATCCGCAGCTTCGCGGGCAATATCCACGGCGCCATCAACGGAAATGCCGATATCCGCCGCACGCAATGCCGGAGCATCATTGATGCCATCGCCCATAAAGCCAACCACATGCCCTTCGCGTTTCAGCAGCGTGACGATGCGCTCTTTGTGCATCGGCGTCAGGCGGGCAAACAGCGTGGTGCGCGCGGCAAGTTCCGCCAGTTCATCATCGCTCAGCCCTTCGATATCACTGCCAGTCACCACATCGCCCGCATCAAGCCCGACTTCATGGCATACTTTCGCCGCCACCAGTTCGCTGTCGCCAGTGAGGATCTTCACGGTGATGCCGCTCTCTTTCAGCGCCTTCAGCGCCGGAGCGGTCGTCTCTTTCGGCGGATCGAGAAACGCAATGTAGCCTTCGAGGATCAGGTCAGACTCATCAATGCGTTGATAATCCCCTTCCCGCGCAGGCAGATACTTCGTGGCAACGGCCACCACGCGCAGCCCCTGGCGATTCAGCGTATCCGTTACGCGCTTCACCCGGCGCAGCATATTGTCATCCATCGGCACAATGTCGCCATTGTGGCGCACCTGGGTGCAGACGCTGAGGATCTCCTGCAACGCGCCTTTGCACACCAGTTGATGCACATCGGCTTCTTCCGCCACCACTACGGACATCCGGCGACGCTCAAAATCAAACGGGATCTCATCGATTTTCTGCCAGCGCCCGGAGAGCTGACGCGCAGACTCTTCATCCACGCCTTCCAGCACTGCGGTATCCAGCAGATTTTTCAACCCGGTCTGGTAGTGGCTGTTCAGCCAGGCGGAATGCAGCACGCGTTCGCTGGGCTTGCCGGAGACATCCGTATGGTTCCCCAGCACAATTTTATCCTGAGTCAGCGTGCCGGTTTTGTCGGTGCAGAGAATATCCATCGCGCCGAAGTTCTGAATGGCGTCCAGGTGCTTAACAATAACTTTTTGCTTCGACAGTTTCACCGCCCCGCGCGCCAGCGTGGAGGTGACAATCATCGGCAGCATTTCCGGCGTCAGCCCTACCGCGACCGAGAGCGCAAACAGCGCCGCTTCCCACCAGTCGCCTTTGGTATAGCCGTTAATGATCAACACGATAGGCGCCATGACCAGCATAAAGCGAATCAACAGCATACTGACGCGGCTGATGCCTTTCTGAAACGCGTTTTGCTCGCTTTCCTGCTCGCTCACGCGGCCCGCCAGTTGACCAAACCAGGTCTCGCCGCCCGTCGCGATGACGATCGCCTGCGCCGTTCCGCTCACCACGTTGGTGCCCATAAAGCACAGCGTGTCGCATTCCAGCGGATTGCTTTGCTTAGGGTCGCGGGTCGTCGCCACTTTTTCTACCGGCAGAGATTCGCCCGTGAGCGAAGCCTGCGCAACAAACAGATCGCGCGCCTGAATAACGCGTAAATCCGCCGGGATCATATCGCCCGCCGCCAGCTTGATAATATCGCCCGGCACCAGTTGGTCGATGGGCAGCTCAACCCAGCGGTTCTCGCCTTTTTCATTGATAACGCGCAGCACCGTAGCGGTATTGCTGACCATCGCCTTCAACGCATCTGCCGCTTTGGTCGAACGCGCTTCCTGCACAAAATTCAGCAGCGTCGAAATCCCGACCATCAGCGCAATAACGCCTGCGGCAAACAGATCTTCCGTGGCATAGGAGATGACGCCGAGAATAGTCAGCAAAATATTGAAAGGGTTGCGATAGCAGATCCACAGGTGTCTCCACCACGGAGTCGGCTTCTGTGTGGGTAGCTGATTTTCACCGTATTTCTCGCGCGCATCCTCCACCTCTGCGACATTCAGCCCCTCAGGATGCGCATCGAATGCGCGCCAGAGCGCCGCTTCTTCCATCACCGCCATTTTCAGGCAGCGATCGCTCAATGACGGGGGAATCGGAGTATTCGCAACGCTCTGCGCACTGGGCAAGGGGTCGCGATGCACCAGGCGATGAGGTAAATGACGGTTAAGGCGGGCAAACAGCTCGCGGGTGATATTTTTCAGCATAAGCAGTCCCTCCGCGCCGAAAAAGCGGCGCAGAAACATCTCTCAGGCGCGGCAAAGCCTTACCTGACGATAATTTAAAGCGATAACAGGGACGTCGGGAACGTCACTGCCTTACGTATCCGGTAAGACAGTGAAAAACAGGCTTACCGGAAAGGGCTATTTCTCCATCGCGGGAGAGGGGTGGGTTCGGGATCCATGCAGCCTCCGGTAAGTGAATGATTGGCGCCGCGCATTATACGCAGAAAACCATAAGGTTTGTGGCAATTATGGCGGTATGATACCGCCGTGTAATTAAACCAAACGTATACACAAAAACATTTAGCTTGAAGGATGAAGCGTATAAACCAGACTTTACCCATTGCCCCTGGCTTGAGTAAAGTTACTCTTTTTGACACAACTTGATGCGCACCACGGGAAAACAGGATGCAGAATCGGCTGACCATTAAAGACATTGCCCGCTTAAGCGGCGTAGGGAAATCCACCGTTTCCCGCGTGCTCAACAACGAAAGCGGGGTAAGTGAACGGACTCGTGAACGTGTGGAAGCCGTAATGAATCAACATGGTTTTTCCCCTTCCCGTTCCGCACGCGCCATGCGCGGGCAAAGTGATAAAGTGGTCGCCATTATTGTTACCCGTCTGGATTCCCTGTCAGAAAACCTCGCCGTCCAGACCATGCTGCCCGCGTTTTACGAGCAGGGTTACGATCCCATCATGATGGAGAGTCAGTTCTCGCCAGAACTGGTAGAAGAGCACCTGGGGATGCTCAGACGGCGTAACATTGACGGCGTGGTGCTGTTCGGTTTTACCGGTATTTGCGAGGAGATGCTTGCGCCCTGGCAGGCCTCGCTGGTGCTGCTGGCAAGGGATGCCAGCGGTTTTGCGTCGGTGTGCTATGACGACGAAGGCGCTATCCATACCTTAATGCAGCGTCTGTATGACCAGGGACATCGGGCGATCAGCTTTCTCGGCGTGCCTCACAGCGACGTCACGACCGGTAAGCGCCGTCACGAAGCCTATCTGAGTTTCTGCAAAAAAAATAAACTGCACCCTGTCGCCGCTCTGCCTGGCCTGGCAATGAAACAAGGCTATGAGCACGCAGCGGATGTCATTACGCCAGACACCAGCGCGCTGGTCTGCGCGACCGATACGCTGGCGCTGGGCGCCAGTAAATATTTGCAGGAACAGCGTATCGATTCTCTGCAACTGGCGAGCGTCGGGAACACGCCGCTGATGAAATTTCTCCACCCGGAGATTATCACGGTTGATCCCGGTTACGCTGAAGCCGGGAAACAAGCGGCCTTACAGCTGATCGAGCAAATCAACGGCCGCAGCGATCCCCGCCAGATCGTCATTCCGTCTACCCTCTCCTGATTCTTTTCTGAACGGTAATTTGTGATCTTCGCTGCGTTTCGGGAACGTTCCCATTTTTTAATATTCACCGAAGATATACTCTTGCGCCAACAACGTAAGAGCTGCCGGATGGCGACGCTAAAGCGTCTTATCATCCGGCTTACAGGGACACATTTCATCTGCCACGGGGCTTTATGATGAGCAAAGTAAAACAAGCTGATATAGACCAGCTGATTGAACTGGTCGGCGGGCGAGACAATATCGCCACGGTGAGCCACTGCATTACTCGCCTGCGCTTTGTGCTGAACCAGCCAGCAAATGCCAGACCGAAAGAAATTGAACAATTACCGATGGTTAAAGGCTGCTTCACCAACGCCGGGCAGTTCCAGGTGGTGATTGGCACTGACGTTGGCGACTACTACAACGCGCTGCTGGCGACCACCGGTCAGGCGCACGCCGACAAAGAGCAGGCTAAAAAAGCCGCGCGGCAGAATATGAAATGGCACGAGCAGTTGATCTCCCACTTCGCTGAGATCTTCTTCCCGCTGCTGCCTGCGCTGATCAGCGGCGGTCTGATCTTAGGTTTTCGCAACGTGATCGGCGATCTGCCGATGAGCAACGGCCAGACGCTGGCGCAGATGCATCCCGCGCTGAAAACGATCTACGACTTCCTGTGGCTGATCGGCGAAGCGATCTTCTTCTACCTGCCGGTCGGGATCTGCTGGTCTGCGGTGAAGAAAATGGGCGGCACGCCGATCCTCGGTATCGTACTCGGCGTAACGCTGGTGTCGCCGCAGTTGATGAACGCCTATCTGCTGGGCCAGCAGGCTCCTGAAGTGTGGGACTTCGGCATGTTCAGCATTGCGAAAGTCGGCTATCAGGCGCAGGTCATCCCGGCATTGCTGGCGGGTCTGGCGCTCGGCTTTATTGAAACGCGCATGAAGCGTATCGTGCCGGATTACCTCTATCTGGTGGTGGTGCCGGTATGCTCGTTGATCCTCGCGGTCTTTCTCGCACACGCCTTTATCGGCCCGTTTGGTCGCATGATTGGCGATGGCGTGGCCTTTGCGGTGCGCCATCTGATGACCGGGAGTTTCGCCCCTGTCGGCGCGGCGCTGTTCGGCTTCCTGTACGCCCCGTTGGTCATTACCGGCGTACATCAGACTACGCTGGCTATCGATATGCAGATGATTCAGAGCATGGGCGGTACGCCGGTATGGCCGTTGATTGCGCTGTCGAATATCGCCCAGGCTTCCGCTGTGGTGGGCATTATTATCTCCAGCCGTAAGCACAACGAACGCGAAATTTCCGTTCCGGCCGCCATCTCCGCCTACCTCGGCGTGACCGAACCGGCGATGTACGGCATCAACCTGAAATACCGCTTCCCGATGCTGTGCGCCATGATCGGCTCTGGCCTCGCCGGGTTGTTATGCGGCCTGAACGGCGTCATGGCGAACGGGATCGGCGTCGGCGGCTTGCCGGGCATCCTTTCCATTCAGCCGAGCTACTGGCAGGTGTTTAGCATGGCAATGGCGATCGCGGTCGTCATCCCAATCGTGCTGACTTCCGTTATCTATCAGCGTAAGTACCGTCAGGGCACGTTGCAGATTGTCTGATTCTTCTTCGGGGCGCAGTTGCGCCCCATCGCATATGTAGGTTACAAGCATGAATACCCTTCCCCACTGGTGGCAAAACGGCGTTATTTACCAGATCTATCCCAAAAGTTTTCAGGACACGACCGGCAGCGGAACCGGCGATTTACGCGGCGTTACGCAGCGTCTTGATTACCTGCAAAAACTGGGGGTGGATGCTATCTGGCTGACGCCATTCTATGTTTCACCGCAGATTGATAACGGCTACGACGTCGCGAACTACACCGCCATCGACCCGGCCTACGGCACGCTGGATGATTTTGACGAACTGGCGGCGCAGGCCAAAGCGCGCGGCATCCGCATTATTCTGGATATGGTGTTTAACCACACCTCCACACAGCATGCCTGGTTCCATAACGCGCTGAATAAAGAGAGTCCGCACCGGGAGTTTTATATCTGGCGCGACGGTACGCCGGATGTGCCGCCCAATAACTGGCGCTCCAAATTTGGCGGCAGCGCCTGGCGCTGGCATGCCCAGAGCGAACAGTATTACCTGCACCTTTTCGCCCCGGAGCAGGCCGACCTGAACTGGGAAAATCCGGCGGTACGCGCTGAGCTGAAAAAAGTGTGTGAATTCTGGGCCGATCGCGGCGTGGACGGGCTGCGCCTGGATGTCGTGAACCTCATCTCCAAAGATCAGCGTTTCCCGAACGATCTGGACGGCGATGGTCGCCGCTTTTACACCGACGGGCCGCGCGCGCATGAGTTCTTGCACGAGATGAACCGTGACGTTTTTACTCCGCGTAACCTGATGACGGTGGGCGAAATGTCATCCACCACCCTGGAAAACTGTCAGCGGTATGCCGCTCTCGATGGCAGCGAGCTGTCGATGACCTTTAACTTCCATCATCTGAAAGTCGATTATCCCGGCGGCGAGAAATGGACGCTGGCAAAGCCGGATTACGTGGCGCTAAAAGCGTTGTTTCGCCACTGGCAGCAGGGGATGCATAACGTTGCCTGGAATGCCCTGTTCTGGTGTAACCACGATCAGCCGCGTATCGTGTCGCGCTTTGGCGACGAAGGCGAACTGCGGGTTCCGGCGGCGAAGATGCTGGCGATGGTGCTGCACGGTATGCAGGGTACGCCCTATATCTACCAGGGCGAAGAAATTGGCATGACAAACCCGCATTTCTCCCACATCACCGATTACCGTGACGTGGAAAGCCACAACATGTTTGCCGGGCTGCGCGCCCAGGGCCGGGAAGCCAATGATTTACTGGCTATTCTTGCCAGCAAATCCCGCGATAACAGCCGCACGCCCATGCAGTGGGATAGCAGCGCGAATGCAGGGTTTACGCAAGGCGAGCCGTGGATCAACCTCTGCGATAACTATGCGGACATCAACGTGGCGGCGGCGCTAAATGATGAAGACTCGGTGTTCTACACCTATCAAAGACTGATTGCCTTGCGCAAAACAGAGCCGGTCTTAACCTGGGGGAATTATCAGGATCTGCTACCGGACAGCCCGCATGTATGGTGCTATCGCCGCGAATGGCAGGGGCAGCGGCTACTGGTGGTCGCCAACCTGAGCAACGCCTGTCAGGCCTGGTTGCCAGAGCATCACGAAGGAAACTGGCAGGCACTGATGCACAACTACGACGAGGTTGCCACCCGCCCTGCCGCCATGACGTTACGCCCGTTTGAGGCCGTCTGGTGGTTGCAAAAGTAATCACAACGGGATACGGACAGACCTGTCTGTATCCCGGATTATTCAGCCCACAGATATTTTCTCCGTCTTTCTGACAGCGTAAAAAAATGCCGCGTATAGTGATACTTAGAATGTACCATCATAAAATTTACACGCGCTAAAGAATAAAACAAAAATAGACCTGCCACTGACACTTATCATATAACCGGCAGGATATCATGAATAAACCTCTTATTAAGTTAAGTTTACTTTCAGCTTTACTCATTAGCAGCCAGGGATGGTGCGGTAATACCTCTGTTGATTTGCGTTTTGGTCATAATACCAATTCAGAAGCTAATGATTCCAGAATTAAAGTCATGCACCAGGCCGACAATGGTTTTTATTTCTCCGTTGAAGCTGCGCAAAACCATAACGATACGTTTTTTGGCGATACCGATCGCTACAGTTCCGATGATAAAGGCGTGACCGAAGCGGCCCAGGAAATAGAAACTCGCTGGCGCTTTGATTTAGGTGACGGTTACTCGGTCGCACCGGGGATGGTCACCGTATTTACGTCCAGTAATACCCATTATCGCCCTTTTATTCAGGGCTGGAAATCCTTCGATAATGGCCTTAACCTTTCTGCCCGTTATCGTTACAACACGGTGAACGATGCGCACAGCGACAGAGAGTTAGACGGCAGCGGTTATACACGTCGTGAATCTCATCAGTTCGATATATGGTTTGCCTACAATATTGGTAACTTTGGCATGTCTTATAACCCCCGTTTCCGCTATCAGGATGGCGTCGATCAGGGGACGGGCGACGATACTTACTGGGAACATACCCTCGCATTCAACTACAAACTGGACGATGGCTGGACGCCGTACGTCGAGCTGGTCTCTCTTGATAAAACCTATATCAATGACGACGGTCATCATGAAAATGATTACGCCGTACGTCTTGGTATCGTAAAACAGCTTTAACGCGCTATGCCGCATCGTATTGCAGCAGATAACATCCGATGCGGTCTACTACCGTCAGCAGTTCCAGCTGGCCTTCTCGTTGATATAACGAGATTGCGTCAATATCAATATCCAGAGGCCAGCATAATGTTGAAATCGTCGCTAACGTGGATTCTCGTTTTGTAATCGCAATGATTTTTAATCCCTTACGTAACGCGTTTCGCGCCATTTCGACTAACGACGCCGTTTCACCCGATTTGCTGATCAACACCAGCGTACCTTTAGAGACACGCGTCAGCTGATGAACATCATTGAGAATGAGGTGCGGCAAGCTCGCCAGCGACAAAAAACGCGACAAATAATTCAGGCTGGTCAATGACGCGCCGCGCGCATATAAGAAGATATGGCTGGAATTAACCAGTATGTTGCACAGTTGTGTAATGGTCTCTTCTTTTTCATCACCAACAACATATCTTACGGGTTCGGCTATTAACCTGTCGCGAGAAAACTGATACCGTAGCTCGGTATAGCTCCGGTATCCCATTTTTTTACACACCCGATTAACGGATGTTGTAGTGGTGAATGTTTCGCTCGCAATCACCTTAGCTGAAATACCCGATATTTCATGAGCATGACACTGAATATACTCAAATATTAATCTTTCACTACCCTGAAAGGAATTCATAAAACCCACCCTTAACCTACGAATATAATATATTCTATCAATATCGTATTTATAACACTGGAATGCGAATCACACTCTATTCAACAGGTATGGCGATACGCAATTAGTACCATCAAACCTTTTATTGCCTTTTTTATTTCTCTTTATAATTTCTGCAATTCTATTGTTAGGGGTTTTACAATGACAAGGCAAAAAGTCGTCGCGATAACGGCATGCCCGACCGGCATCGCTCATACCTTTATGGCTGCCAACAAAATTGCAGCGTGGGGAGAAGAAAATAACGTCATCGTCAAAGTGGAAACACAAGGAAGCGATGGCGTCAAAAACAAGCTTTCCCGGCAAGATATTGCCAGCGCAGATGCCGTCATTCTGGCAATCGATGTTCCCATCCAGGACGCTGAACGATTCGATAACGTTCCTCATCTCAAAATACGCACTCAGGAACTGATCAAAAATACCGATCGTTACCTGCGTCAGGCGCTGGCGATGGATAAAACCGTAACGGCAGCGTGTGAAGAACAGGAAGAAGCTCGCTCCGCCTGGCAGACCTTCATCGGCCATATTATGGCGGCGATCAGCTATATGCTCCCGGTCGTCGTCCTCGGCGGATTACTGATGGCGGTCGCCAAAATAACCGGGCAGTTTATTCCAATTGCCGGTACGCCGTTCGAGGTGCTGGATAAACTGGGCTTTATGGTGATCAAGTTCATGTACCCGGTTTTTGCCATGTACCTCGCGTTCTCTATTGCCGGTAAACCTGCGCTGATCCCCGGACTTATCGGCGGCATTATGTCCGACGAGGTCTATAAACGCTTTTTTGATCTCGACGGTTTCATGCCCTCAGGCTTCTTCGGCGCCATCGCCATCGGCTTTTTTGTCGGTCATCTGGTGCAGTGGCTCAACAATACCATTAACGTTCGCGCCCAACTTACCACCATTAAAACGATGCTTATCGTGCCGCTGTGTACCGGCATTACGCTCGTCATCGTTATGCAGTACCTGATCAACCCCTTCTTTGGCGCAATCAACCAGGCGATGGTCGAGTTTTTCACCTCCGCTGGCGACACCGGGCGCGGTTTTTACGCCATGATGATCGCCGCAGGAACGGCCTTCGACCTCGGCGGCCCCATCAATAAAGCCGCTGGTTCGGTGGCGCTGGGGCTTAACGGCGTCAGCGAAACCTTCGATTTAACCGCCAGAGAGCTGGCGATCGTCATTCCATCTATCGGCGTCGGCCTGGCGGCGTTGCTGAATAACCGTTTTGGCCTGCCCAACGTGTTTAGCAGCGAAGAAAAAACCGTCGGCGGTACGTCTTTACTGCTGGGATTCATTGGCATTTCAGAAGGCGCTATTCCTTTCATCCTGAAAAATCCACGCCTGATTCCGGTCTTTATGGTCGGCGCGATGTCCGGCGCGCTTATTGCTATCGCACTCGGCGTGAAGCAATCGCTGCCGTTGCCTGCCATCTGGGGATGGCCGCTGGCGACAAATGTCACAGGGTATCTGATCAGCGTGTTTGCCGGTTCTCTTGTATGCGCGCTGGGCGTGCTCTTCGCCAGCCCTAAGATCGCCAAATAATTCAGGAAGTAGAAATGAGCAACATTCACGTCATCGCCCATACGCACTGGGATCAGGAATGGTATTTCACCTTGCAGGATAGCAATATTCTCGCGTCCTGGAATTTTGCGGATGTGATCCGAACCCTGGAACAGAACCCTGCGTATACCTGTTACCACTTCGACGGCCAAACCGCTGTCGTGGAAGATTTCCTGGCCGTCAACCCTCAATACTGCGAGCGGCTGAAACAGCTGGTCACCGACAGACGGCTTTTTATCGGCCCGTGGTACACCCAGACGGATACGTATAATGTTCATGGCGAATCCATCATTCGCAACCTGAAATACGGGATACTTTCCGCGCGTAAACTGGGCCATGCCATGATGGTCGGCTATTTACCCGATACGTTCGGCCACAACAGCCAGCTCCCGACTCTGCTTCGCGGGTGTAACCTTGATAACATCGTTTTCTGGCGGGGCATCAACCATGATACGCAGGTTGAAAAGAGTCAGTTCATCTGGCAAGCGCCGTCCGGCGCGCAGGTTATCGCTTGCGCCATGCCCTTCGGCTATGGCGCGGCAAAAAATATTCGTGCAGACGACGCGCATCTGCACGACAAAATATTCCCAATCGTTAACCACATCCGCCAACGCTCCGGCCTGAACGATCTGCTCCTGCCCTGCGGCGGCGACCAGGTCAATATTGATCCCCATCTGCCGGAGATACTACGTATCGCCAGCGCATGTTCCCCTGAAGGCGATCGTTTTCAGATCTCCTCTCTGGAAGCGTACATTGACCGCCTTCGACAACAGGCATCGGGATATGATCGCTGGCAAGGAGAATTAAAATCTCCCCGCTATACCCGCATTCATAAAACAATCGGTTCAGTACGTTACGACATCAAAAAGAAGAATTATGATGTTGAACAGTTCCTGTTAGGCAAGCTCGAACCCACCATTGCGCTGGCGCGTTATCAGGGCATTGAGGTCAACGTGCAGTGGGTTGACCAGATATGGAAAAACCTTCTGCGTAATCATGCGCATGACTCCATCGGCGGGTGTAACAGCGATGCCACCAATCGCGATATTCTCCATCGCCTTGAGCAAACGGAACAACTTAGCCATAGCCTGTGGAATCTGGTCGTAAAAGAACTGGCGACCGCCAGTTGTGAAGAGGGCGATCTTTTCGTCATCAACCCCAGCGCCACCGCCTGGTCGGGCATTATCAAAGCCACATTATATAGCCGTACGGCCGGTATTGAACTCAGCCATCATGCGCGTCCTCTTCCGTTCAGCGTTCTCGAACGCACGCAGGTCTCCGGCGGACGCACGGTTCAGGTCACTGTGCAGGGCGAAAAAGAGGTCGAACTTCCGCCTTATTACCGCTGGCAGGTCGCTATTGACGCGCCAGTGTTACCGCCGCTGGGTTATACCCACATTCAGGTGCAGGAATCGTCACGCACCGCGCCTGCAATGCGCAACTGCGCTGAAAGCGCCATTGAAAACAACGATTACCGGCTGGCGCTGCATGCCGGTTCGCTGTCGCTTCATGATAGGCGCAACGGCCGGGTAATATCCGACCTGCTGACCTTTGAAGACTGTGCGGATGCGGGCGATAGCTATGACTTTTCGCCGCTGGAGGGCGATGTTCCGCAGCACTGCCACACATTTACGCTTATTGACTGCGAGAAAGGCCCGCACATTGAACGGATGACGCTAAGCGCCACGCTGATGCTGCCCCCTT
The DNA here is from genome assembly GCF_030333525.1 of Citrobacter sp. CK188. NCBI lineage: Bacteria > Pseudomonadati > Pseudomonadota > Gammaproteobacteria > Enterobacterales > Enterobacteriaceae > Citrobacter > Citrobacter sp. CK188. The sequence goes on along the minus strand of NZ_JAOWFU010000035.1, from coordinate 28,111 downwards.
CGCTGACGGCGCGAGCGGCGCAGGATGTTCAGCCCTACCCTGTACGCCTTGTCTGCGAGCTTCGCCAGCATGACACTCAGCTTTTTATCGACGTTTCGCTGGAAAACACCGTCTGCGATCACCGCCTGCGCTTACTCATCAACAGCGATATTCGCACCACGGAATCCATCGCCTCTCAGCCCTTTGCCGTCATCCGGCGTCCTGTTGCCGATGCGCCAGCCGACTGGCGTCAGCACTATCGGGAAAAGCCGGTCGATATTGAAACCAGCGAGGGCATTATCGCCATCGAGGAAAACAACCGCTCGCTCATCATCAATAGCCTGGGCATGAAAGAGTTTCAGATATGCCAGAACGGGACGGCGCAGATAGCGTTAACGTTGTTTAAATCAACGGGAGTCCTGGGACGTGACGATCTTGACTGGCGACCCGGACGCGCTTCCGGCATTAATAATACCGTCGTCAACACGCCCGACGCGCAGCTGCTTAAACCGCTGCATTTCAGCCTGACGTTGGCGCTTGCCGATCGGGCCGACCCTGTGACGTTAAGGCATCTTGAAACCCGCGTGACGCGCCAGCCATTCACCTGGCAAAATCAGACGTTGAACACGCTGGACAACCGCCTGGAGCGTTTTACGCTCAATTTTGTTTCGCGCTCGCTGCCGGAAACATTCAGCCTTCTGACGCTTCCCGAACCGCTGATGCTTTCCGCAATACCCCATGCCCATACGGTAGACGGAACAATCATTCGTATTTTCAATGCCGGAGAGCACCCGGTGCCGCTCCCGCCTTCGCTAAGAAATATTCCGCAGATCAATTATCTGGAAGAACCTGTCGCAGATTGCACCACCATTTTGCCTTGCAGTACGTGTGATTTTCTTTTTACTCATCAGGAGCGTAACGAAAAAGTATGAGCCAGAACGCCCATCATACCTTCATCAAAAACACGTTAGCTCAGCTTTATCCCCATGCGGATCGGTACGCGCTGGCGGCGAAAATCGAGCAACTCTGTCAACGCTGGAAGCTACGAGAGCAAATCACCGCGCCTTTGGATCAGAGCCGGGTGTGGATGATTGCTTATGGCGACAGTATCCATAGCGGGGACGCAAACGCTCTTGCCTGCCTGCATCAGTTTTCGACACGCTGGCTTAAGGGCGTCATCAGCGACATTCACCTGCTGCCCATGTTCCCGTGGACATCTGATGATGGCTTCAGCGTTAAAGATTATCGCCACATTGCGCCAGAGTTAGGCCAGTGGTCAGACATTGCAGCGCTGGCAGGCGATTTTAATCTGATGTTTGATTTCGTGATTAACCATATCTCTCAGCAAAGCCGCTGGTTCCAGGGCTATTTACACGGCGAACCGCGTTATCAGCACTACTTTATTAGCGCCGACCCTGACGATGACTACCATCTTGTCACGCGTCCACGCGCCCTTCCCCTGCTTACGCCATTCAAGCGCAAAACGGGGGAAACCGTACATATCTGGACGACATTCAGCGCCGATCAGATCGATCTAAATTTCCGTGAACCTGACGTGTTACTGGAAAGTATCGACATCCTGCTGGAATACGCAGCGCGCGGCGCGCGCGCAATCAGGCTCGATGCGATCGGTTTTTTGTGGAAAGAGCGAAACAGCACCTGTATTCACCTGCCACAGACGCATCTGATCGTTAAACTCTGGCGCGCCATTCTGGATGCGACCTGGCCTGACTGCCTGTTGATTACGGAAACCAACGTCCCGCATCAGGAAAATATCAGCTACTTCGGCAACGGCGATGAAGCTCACATGGTATATCAGTTCCCCTTGCCGCCGCTGACGCTCCATGCCTTTTTACGCGGTAACGCACGCTGGTTACGCCAGTGGGCGCAACGTCTGGAACAGGATGCGCTTCCCGACAAGACGACCTTTTTTAATTTCCTCGCCAGCCACGACGGCATCGGGCTGCGTCCCGTAGAAAATCTCCTTTGCGCAGAAGAGCGGCAGTTTCTGATAAGCGAGGTAGAACGCAAGCAAGGGCGTATTTCATGGAAAACCAACCCTGACGGCAGCCAGTCGCCGTATGAACTTAACATCAACTTTCTGAGCGCATTGAGCGAGCCAGGGGAAAGTCCCGACGACCAGCTCGCCAGATTCACCGCCGCGCACGCCATCCTCTTTATGCTGCGGGGCGTGCCTGCGATCTATTATCACAGCCTCTTCGGCAGTGAAAATGACAACGCCGGGCTGCTCGAATCGGGCATAAATCGCCGCATTAACCGGGAAAAACTGGACGCTGCCACGCTCCATGAGCAGTTGCTCTCGCCGGAAACGAGACAATCCCGAATCTACGCGTCTCTGGCGAAGTTAGCGCGTATACGCCAGCAGCATCCCGCATTTTCTCCGTTCGCCTCGCAGCGCGTTCCTGAATTGCCTGACGCGCTCTTTGGCGTCGTTCGCCAGCATCCTACAGAAGGCGAAACGCTGTACTGCGTCGTGAACGTCACAGGAATACCACAATCACTTTCACTGCCTGTCACAGGAACAGATCTGCTGACGGGCGCAGCATTCAACGGCGCTTGCGAGCTTTCCGGCTGGCAAACGGTATGGATTCTCACTGATACGCAACCGGAGGCATAACATGGAGTTGTCCGCGCTTACGCATTCTGAACTGATTTTTATCGATCCGCCGCACCGCACTCCTGAAGCGGTGATCGGGGAGATGTCCGCTGCCCTGTTCAGGCAGGGCCTGATCAACGACAAGGCGATGTTTATTGATAGCGTCCTGCGCCGTGAAAGCGAAGGGCCCACGGCGTTGGGAGAGTCGCTGGCTGTCCCACATGGGAAATGCGGCTCAGTTGTCCAGGCCGCATTTAGCGTCGCCCTGTTTCGCCAGCCCGTCATGTGGCCGGGTCTTGAGGGTGACGAGGAGGTTCAGTTGGTATTTCTGCTGGCGATTCCCCCAGAAGAAGCAGGCAGTACGCATATGCAATTATTAACCCGACTAACCTCGTCTCTGGTGGACGATAAAGTGCGTGAATCACTCATCAACGCTTCCTCTGCCGAAGAGGTGCTTGCGCTGCTCTCGCCAAATGCGCCTTCAGTTTCGCCAGAACCCGCCATTGCGGTGAAAAACACCCGGCTTGTCCCCCTGGTTTTGGGGATCGTCGCTGTTGCTGCATTTATCAATGCGGGTATTCACTGGATGAACGCAACAGCGCAATAACCCCTCCTGCGTCAAACCGGCCGTTTCTTTTCGCGCCGGTTTGACGAACGCCTGGCTTAACGCCCGAATTTTGTTGAATTTTTACGCAATTTTTAAGTCCAAAAATTTACATTAAGCGCAAGCGCCCGCCATTCGTACTCTTAAATTTTTACTTTGTTCTGAATCAATAAAATCGTAAACATCTTTGATGCAAATCACTACATATAGAACTTAAAATGCAACCCGACCCAATATGTTGTATTAATCGACTACAATTGCTACAAACACAACACGACGCCATAACGGTGATGTTGTGGATAACGTGGGTCGGGATTGCGGGAAGTCGTTGGATAGAGAGATGAATAAACCCACGCAGACTTCCTCAGCCTCTGTGGATAACCTGTTCTTATAAATATGGAGTGATCATGACACCGCATGTGATGAAACGAGATGGCTGTAAAGTGCCGTTTAAATCAGAGCGCATCAAGGAAGCCATTCTGCGTGCAGCTAAAGCAGCGGGAGTCGATGACGCAGATTACTGCGCCACCGTCGCAGAAGTCGTTAGTAACCAGATGAATGAGCGCAGCCAGGTTGATATCAACGAGATCCAGACAGCCGTTGAGAACCAGCTGATGTCCGGGCCGTACAAACAACTCGCTCGCGCTTACATTGAATACCGCCATGACCGTGATATTCAACGTGAAAAACGTGGCCGTCTGAACCAGGAAATTCGTGGTCTGGTTGAGCAAACCAACTCCGCGCTGCTGAACGAAAACGCCAACAAAGACAGTAAAGTGATCCCGACCCAGCGCGATCTGCTGGCCGGTATCGTGGCGAAACACTACGCCCGTCAGCATCTGCTGCCGCGTGATGTGGTGCAGGCGCACGAGCGCGGCGACATTCACTATCACGATCTCGACTATTCTCCGTTCTTCCCGATGTTCAACTGTATGCTGATCGATCTGAAAGGCATGCTGACGCAGGGCTTTAAGATGGGGAATGCGGAAATCGAGCCGCCGAAATCCATCTCCACCGCCACGGCCGTAACCGCGCAAATCATCGCACAGGTTGCCAGCCATATTTATGGCGGCACCACCATCAACCGTATTGATGAAGTGCTGGCGCCGTTTGTTACCGCCAGCTTCAATAAACACCGTAAGACCGCCGAAGAGTGGCAGATCCCGGACGCCGACGGCTACGCGCACGCCCGTACCGAGAAAGAGTGCTACGACGCTTTCCAGTCTCTGGAATACGAAGTGAATACGCTGCACACCGCCAACGGACAGACGCCGTTCGTCACCTTTGGTTTTGGCCTCGGCACCAGCTGGGAATCGCGCCTGATTCAGCAATCCATCCTGCGTAACCGTATCGCAGGTCTGGGTAAGAACCGTAAAACCGCCGTGTTCCCGAAACTGGTGTTTGCGATTCGCGACGGTCTGAACCACAAGTTTGGCGATCCGAACTACGACATCAAACAGCTGGCGCTGGAGTGCGCAAGCAAACGCATGTATCCAGACATCCTGAACTACGATCAGGTGGTGAAAGTGACCGGTTCGTTCAAAACGCCTATGGGCTGTCGCAGCTTCCTCGGCGTCTGGGAAAATGAGAACGGCGAACAGGTTCACGATGGCCGCAACAACCTGGGCGTCATCAGCCTCAACCTGCCGCGTATCGCGCTGGAAGCCGGTGGCAATGAAGCAACGTTCTGGAAGCTACTGGACGATCGCCTGGTACTGGCGCGTAAGGCGCTGATGACCCGTATCGCCCGTCTGGAAGGCGTGAAAGCCCGCGTTGCGCCAATCCTTTATATGGAAGGCGCCTGTGGTGTCCGCCTGAAAGCTGACGATGACGTTTCCGAGATTTTTAAAAATGGCCGCGCGTCAATTTCGCTGGGCTATATCGGTATTCACGAAACCATCAACGCGCTGTTTGGCGACAAACATCTGTACGACAGCGAAGCGCTGCGCGCTAAAGGTATCGCCATTGTCGAGCGCCTGCGTCAGGCAGTGGACCAGTGGAAAGACGAAACCGGCTATGGCTTCAGCCTGTACAGCACGCCGAGCGAGAACCTGTGCGACCGTTTCTGCCGTCTGGATACCGCTGAGTTTGGCGTCGTGCCGGGCGTAACCGATAAAGGCTACTACACCAACAGCTTCCACCTCGACGTGGAGAAGAAGGTGAACCCGTACGATAAAATCGATTTCGAAGCGCCGTATCCGCCGCTGGCGAGCGGTGGCTTCATTTGCTACGGCGAATACCCGAACATTCAGCACAACCTGAAAGCGCTGGAAGACGTCTGGGATTACAGCTATCAGCATGTGCCGTATTACGGAACCAACACGCCAATCGATGAGTGTTACGAGTGCGGCTTTACCGGCGAGTTCGAGTGCACCAGCAAAGGGTTTACCTGCCCGAAATGCGGTAACCACGACGCCGCGCGTGTTTCAGTCACCCGCCGCGTATGCGGTTATTTAGGCAGCCCGGATGCGCGTCCGTTTAACGCCGGTAAGCAGGAAGAAGTGAAGCGCCGCGTTAAGCATTTAGGCAATGGGCAGATCGGTTAATCCTCCGTTTGCAATACGTAAATGCCGGATGGCGGTGTAAACACCTTATCCGGCCTACAACCGCTGGCTATAGTTCCAATTTCATGAGTTTCCTCTAAGCAGTTGGTGTTGTAGCAAGGCGGCAAACGAACGAATCCCAGGGAGCTTACATAAGTAAGTGACCTGGGTAAGTGAGAGCGGCCAACGCCGCTACAGCGCCAAATGCAACGAGGAAACAATGAACTTTCACCAGTACTACCCCGTCGACATCGTCAACGGCCCCGGCACGCGCTGTACCCTGTTTGTTTCCGGGTGCGTGCATGAATGCCCTGGGTGTTACAACAAAAGCACCTGGCGGCTCAATTCGGGTAAACCGTTTACGAAAGAGATGGAAGACCAGATCATTAACGATCTGAACGACGCGCGGATTAAACGCCAGGGGATCTCACTGTCTGGCGGCGATCCGCTGCATCCCCAAAACGTACCGGACATTCTGAAACTGGTGCAACGCATTCGCGAAGAGTGCCCCGGCAAAGACATCTGGGTATGGACGGGTTATAAGCTGGATGAACTCAACGCCGCGCAAATGCAGGTTGTGGATCTGATTAACGTGCTGGTCGACGGTAAATTCGTACAGGATCTTAAAGACCCGATGCTGATCTGGCGCGGCAGCAGTAACCAGGTCGTCCATCATTTACGTTGATCGCACTCTTTAACGCCGTTTCTCTGCTTCAGGATAAACAAATGTAATGCGTTATAGCATTACATTTGCATTAACATTCATTTCTGGAAAACGCCTCTCAAAAACGGCTCACGCACTCCATCGCTACCGCTTTGAACTCGGCAAAATTCTGGCTGGCGCAGAGTCGCGTCATGGCGCGCTCACGCAGGAAAGTGACAAAAATATCGTAGATCGCCATTGCTTCTTCATACTCGCTTTTACTGATGGCGAGTAAAAAGATGACGTGCGCCGTCTCATCTCCCCAGACGATGCCCTGCGGCGCGAGCACGGTATAGACCACCGTTTTCTTCGCCAGCAATCCCAGGGCGTGCGGCAGGGCGATGCTGTCGCCTAACATCGTGCTGACAATGGCCTCACGCTCAACCACCGAGTCGAGAAACTCCGCATCCACAAACCCCTCGCTTTGCAGCTGATCGCACAATGTCTTAAACAGCGTCTGCTGATCCATTGCACCGTCAATAATGCGAAAGTGGGCGGCGTCGAAGTATTTGTTCAGCATCCACGGGCGGGTTCTGTCCACCAGCACCAGCTTGCCGATCTGCTCCAGCTGGTAGTCGGTAGGGAATGGCGCAATCATGACCACCGGCTTATCTTTTTCGCTGACGCGCGCGGTAGAGATGACAAAATCTTCGGCAATGCTGTCCCGCTGCTCATAGTCACGCAGAGTCAGGGTTCTCACGATCTCAATCTGCGGATATTTCCGCGCCAGCACCGCTTCGATCATGCGTACCATCGCATTTCCCGCGTCACATACCAGCAGGATTTTAGGCTGCCGTTGGTAACCGATGTTGTAACTACGCTCCAGCCCAACGCCGATATGCAATACCAGAAAACCAATCTCGTTTTCGCTGATAGTATATGGCGTGTATTTTCCCCAACCCGACACGGCCGCCAGCGTCATATCCCACGCCATAGGGTAGTGCTGCTTAATGTTTTCCAGTAGCGGATTGGGGATCATTATCTGATAGCGCACCCGCGTGATCATCGTTTTGATGTGGGTGAGCAGGTCGGCATGTAACTGTTTGTCATTCAACAGGTTATAGTTGTACTGCGTGTTGATAAAACGGAGGATATAGTTAACCAGCGCTTCATCGTCATCGGCATTGATGGCGCTGGGAGCAATCTCCTGCACCTGCCGTGCGGCAATGTGTACCTTCAGCCAGTTCTCTTCAGACGCCGACAGCGGTTTATCCGCCAGGTGTTGCAGCACCGCCGCAATATCCCGCGCCGCGAAGCAGACGTTGTCCTCCACCTCTTCCGTGGTAAATTCCGACAGCGGATACCCTTCGCTGATGCGCCGTACCGCGACGGCGCAATACAGGCGTAAAAACAGCTCGCCTTCATCTGTCAGACGGATACGAAAACGGGTAAATATTTCCTGCAAAATCGGCTGCAATTGCTCCGGCACGCCCGCGTTAAGCGCTTCTTCCACAATCAACGGGTTCGCCGGATCCTGCTGCGCCAGCGTCCACAGGAGATCGGTCAGACACGCGCGGATCGCCATTTCGCTGCCGAACAATTTCATGCCGTGGCGCGGGCGGGTTTCCAGCGTCAGATGATAGCGGCGCAGCCACTCGCGAACTTCCGCCATATCATTTTGCAGCGTCGCGCGGCTAACGAACCACTCATCCGCCAGATCTTCCAGTTTGAGCGAGAAAGCGGACGTCAGGAAACGAACCACCAGATAGTGCACCCGTTCCTGGCTGGTTCGCGGGATGCGCAGCGTACTCGGCTGCTGCTCCCGCAGGGTTTGATAGCGGGCCGGATCGTCAATTCGGAGCTGATAACCGTTGCCCCGGCTCAGAACAAACTGCGCGCCATACTGCGTCAGCAACGCATTCAACGCAGTAATGTCCGCCCGCACGGTGCGCGTGGAAACCGACAACCGCTGCGCCAGCTCATCCTGCGGCAGCGTCTCGTTTTGCAACATATCAAACAGCTGTGCCAAACGTTGGTTGGGGAATCGCACGTCACTTACCTCACTCTTGCTATTAACCTACGCACGTCCGGGTAATGGCCAACAGCTGGCGCACATCGTCTGGACGGGTGTTGCCACTCACCTTATCAATAATCGAACTATAAATGTGAGGAATGATTTTGCTGACGCCGGCATCAAGCGCAATCTGCAAAATCTCGCCAAAGTTTTCCAGATCGATACCGCCAGTCGGCTCCAACCAGAAGTCGTGACGGGCGCAGGCTTCCGCTACCGCTTTGTACTCATCGCGGCATTTCAGGCCGCCCATCGGGAAGTATTTAATCGAGCTGCCGCCCATGTCTTTCAGCAGGGCAATCGCCGTCTCAACGGGAACAATGCCGTCCGGCGTTTTGCTGCTCAGCGGGCCGGTAGAAATTTTCACCCTGCCCGGCGTCCCCGTCGGGGAGACCAGACCGTTAACGACCGTTTCACTCTGCCCCAGCAGCGCGCGGCTGGTCGCCACGCCGGTAAAGACCTGATTAACGTGCTGCGGCTGCACCTGACGAGAGATTTCGCTCACCATCGCCGACTGGTTCGGATCGCCAGCCCCCAGGCCAACGGAGAGGGCATTGTCGATAAGCGCCGCGTATTCGCGCATATCCGCCACCGCGCTGTCGACATCCGGGTAATTTTTGGAGAGCACGCCGACCAGCACATGGCCTTCCGCCGCCGCATAAATCTCACGGGCGTTCTCTTTGGAACCCGCCAGAACGTTCAGACAAACGCGGTCACGGTAAAAGTTAGGGGTCAGTTTCATGCTTTTTTCTCCTGATTAATCACGTCGCGAATACGGCGTGCCACAATCTCCAGTTGCGCCTGATTTACGCTGCGGACATCCGCCTCAATAATGCCTTCGTTAGCTTTGTAGCCACGGAAATAGATGGCGTACTCACCCTGTTTGAGGGCTTCCACCAGATCGCCGGTGGCAATGCCGGTCACGGCCTCATCGAATTTAATTTCCGTTCGCGCGATATCGCGTCCAGCGCTGTCCCACACCACGCGGGCGCTCACGCCATTAAGCGCATTCAGCGCATCAATAAACGGCGTCATTTTTTCGACCATCTCCGCACCGCTCTCTTTCTGCGCGTTCAGGTAGAGCTCGATGGCGCAGGTCAGCCCGAGGATGCCCTCTTTGCCGACTTTCATGGCGCGGCCAATGCCCGCCGTCTGGCGTTTCACCCACTCGACGTACTGAGTTTTACCGATCACCAGACCGCTGGTCGGCCCTTCAATCGCTTTCGCGCCGCTGTAGATCACCAGATCCGCGCCGACGCGGTAGTAACACTGCAAATCCTCTTCTGCCGCCGCATCCACAATCAACGGTAAATTGTGCGTGCGCGCGACTACCGCTGCCTGCTCTACGCTGAGCATGCTTTTCTGCACGCAGTGGTGAGATTTGATATAGAGGATCGCCGCCGTGCGCGGAGTGATCGCCGCCGCAAGCTGCGCTGCGGAACATTCGTTGGCATAACCGGCTTCGACCAGCTTACCGCCGCCCAGCGCCACCATCGTGCCAACCGGCGCGCCAAAGTTAACGTTGTGCCCTTTCGGCAATACAATTTCGTTATTCTCGATCGGAGTAACATGCAGGTTTTCCAGCAGCCAGTCGCTGTCCTGAACCAGTACCGCCGCTACCGACTGGGCAATTCCCGCCGAGGCGCAGGAGACGACCGTCGCCCCTTCCACATCCAGCAGTTTTGCAATGTACTCCCCGGTTTTATTGACCAGATCTTTCATCTCAAAGTACTGGTTCATGCCATCCATTGCCGCCTGCACCACTTCCGGGCGCGGGGTGGAAACACCGAGCGCGGTCATGCGCCCTGATGTATTAATCACTTGTTTCAGATTGTATTTTTCATAAATCGAAGTCACGTTCAGCACTCCCTTGTTCGGTTACATAGCCCTTACCCGCACGGATGGCGGCAAGCGGCATCAGCAATTTTTCAGCCTGTAAGCTGTCGTTTTCAGCGTCCACCAGCACGGTTGGCTGGCGCCTGAGCGTAAAGAGGGTCAAGTCAGCGTCCAGACCTGGCTCAAGGCGGCCTTTGCTTTTCAGGTTCAGGCCATCAGCGGCATTTGCCGTCACACAGTCGATGACCTGCGGCAGCGTCATGCCGATGGCGAGGAATTTCGACATCACGTTGGCAAGCGAATAAACCGGGCCATTGATGCGGTTACGACAGTAAATATCTGAGCTGATGGTGTGCGGCAAAATGCCTAAGCTAATCGCGCGCTGCGCGACCGCAAAGCTCAGGCTGGCAGTGCCGTGACCAACGTCCAGGCGCACACCGCGCTGTAGCGCCCGGGTGATTGACGCGCGCAGCTCGCCGCCCGGCGTCAGAATGCGATTAGGTTTGCCGTTATAGCAGTGAGTGATGATATCGCCCGCCGTCAGACGCTCAGCGATCTCATCCAGATCCGGCGGATTGTTGCCGATGTGTACCATCAACGGCAGATCGCCGTTTTCTTTCTGCATCGCTTTGGCGCATTCCAGCGGCGTAATGCCGTTTTCACCCACCACGCTGCTGCTCATTCGCGCCTTCAGACCCACAATGAAATTCGGATGGCGCTTCACCGCCTGTTTCACGGCATCCGCATCGACATTGGCCATATTCGCCAGTTCGTTTTGTGCGATCAGCCCTACGCGGGAGATATTCAGCAACGCATAAACTTCAGTGGCCGCTTCACGGGTCAGCGTGTAGAAATCATCAATGTCGTCTGCGCCGGTACTGCCCGCATCAACAACGGTGGTGACGCCTGTCGCAATACCGACGCTGTCCGGCTCATCGTGATAAATCGGGGATTTCGGATAGCAGTGGACGTGGGAATCAATCCACCCTGCGCTAACGTAATACTCGCCGCGCAGATCGACGGTTTTCGCCGCCGGTTGCTGGATATTGCCCAGCGCGGCAATTTTGCCGTCCTTCAGGGCGATATCGCTCACCGTATCGTCAACCAGACGCGCACGGCGCAGGAGTAAATCATACATCGCTCTCTCCTTTGCCGGATGGCGGCGTAACCGCCTTATCCGGCCTACAAATCAACAGTTAGCTAATGGCAATCGGGAAGATCGAACCTAAAATCATGGCGCCGAGGATCGCGCCGCCGGTGATCGGCTTCTGCCAGAGATAGAACAGCAACGCCCCCAGCAAAGAACCCACGCCGATTGGAATCGAGGCGGTCATCGCGCTGAGGATGATCAGCGGCCCCAGGAAGCGGCCTGACGCATTACCCGCCCCCATCATCACGTCCGCCCCGTAGGTGGAGTCGCTCTGATTGATGGTGAACTTACGCGCCAGAATGATGACGTAGCCAATTGCCAGACCAATCACCAGACCGGTGATTAACGAGGCGACAAAGTTAGCGACCGGGAAAACGATCCCTGCGCCCAGCAGCAGCGCCGGAACCCCAAGACCGACGCCGGTCTGGATCGCCCCGCCGATGTCCAGAATCCCCACCAGCGACCCTTCGATAATGCGGGCAAACAGGAAGCTTGCGCCAAACGCAGCCACCGCGCCGTAAACGCCGGTGTCCATCCCCGCTTTCAGCATTGCCACAAAGGCCACTTCGTTAAACGCGCCGATACCGTACAGGTAGTACATATGCGTCCCGGCAAAAACGCCGGATGAGAGCAAGCCTACAAAGATCGGGAACGACCAGTCGGCATACCAAAAACCTTTATTCTGTTCCATTATGATGGCCTCCGTTATTTGCCGCTGAGCGAGCCGTGGATCAGTTCGAGCCAGTTCGGCACGGTCATATTGAAGGATTCGATCATCTTCATGTCGAAGCCGCGGAAGAAGCCGCTCAGGACAAACAGCGCCACAATGGCGACCATCATCACTTTGGTGACGTGGTTCCAGCCGCTCTCTTCAACGCCTTTGCCGATCAGAATACCCAGCACCAGACCCGGAACGGCGTTACCCATGATCAGTTGCGCCGCGCCGCCAAACACGGTGGCCCAGAAGCCTGATTTTTTCCCGGCGTCGATCGCCGCCAGCCAGAAGATAACCGGCATCACGGTATTCACCAGCAGGTTAGCCGCAGGCACCAATACCTTAACGGCGGTGACCTGCAACGCTTCCGGTACGGAAGAGGCGGTAAGGTTGAGGAAGGTCACGACGATCATGCCGATGATGCCGCAGGCAATCGCCATTTTCTTCGGATCGTGCAGCGTCTCGCCGACATTGCGGTTTTTGATCATCAGCGCTGCCGCGCCCCAGTTCGGGATGATGCGGTGATCGACATCCTGCGTGAATGAACCCGCCGCAACGGATGAAGCCCAGGCGTTGAAGAAGAAGCCCAGACCGAAGGAGAAGTGAGAAGCCGGGTCCCCTTCACAGGAGTTCAGTTCCCCCAATGTACGAAACGCGCCCATACCCTGTGTAGTCGGCGCATGAAACATGCGTGCAGCCCCGGCGCCCACACCGACGCCGACCAGGCCACCAATGATGAGCGATTTTATTAATATTATCAGGAACATATTTATGCCTTTTAATAAAGAATCAGCGTTGCGCGACGAAGTCCACCTTGTCGAGATTGATGGCAGTCACGTTGACGGTCACTTCCAGCTCCACGCTGTAGGTGCGTCTTTCCCGGCGCAAAAAGACAAATAAAAACGCTTCTTTGCGCACCGTTTCACGCGCTTGAACAACCTGCACATCCTGTGGCTCAATACGCAATAAAATATGCGGCGATGCTTTCATCACCGCGCCCTGAACGTGGTTCAGGGCATCGGCAAAGGCGCGCGCTTTGGCTTCGCCTTTACCGGTGACTCTCACCGTAGTGGTGAATTGTTCTTTCATACTTAAGCGCCGTATTTCTTCTGCCACGCCTGAACCAGACGCTCGCCAAGTTCTTCTTTATCCATAAAGCCGAACCCCAGCACGTTGCAGCCTTCGTTGATAGCCGTGACGCCTTCATCCACAGAGCGCATCCCGTATTTGGCTTTGTAGCCATACTTGTTTTGCGCCGTGATGGCACCCGCGCCGCCGCTACCGCAAAAAGAGATGCCAAAGGTAGCGTTTTCCGCTTTCATCACGTCGCCCAGCTTCATATCCGCCGCCACGCCCGGCACCACCACCGCACGACCACCGGCTTTTTCCACACCTGCCGCCACTTTCTGGCCCTTACCCAGACGATCGCCAATTACGACTGTAATCTGTTCCATTTTTTGCTCCTTAAAGGTTGTCTTTCGCGACTTCGAAATGTACTGACAGCAGCCAGGCTTCTTCCTCTGGAAGGTTGCCAAACGCCGCCACGATGTCGCGGGCAAGCGCCATTGATTCGGCTGAAATTTCATCAAATAAACTGGCATCCACTTCCGGCAAAGGCTCGCCGGTCACTGACCGGTGCGCCATGGCGCGAACATGAGACGTCAGCATTTGTTCCTGTACGGCGTTAGGAATGATGTGATGTTCGCTGAGTAAGGCATACACCTGCGCCAGCATGCGATCGGCCAGTTCACCGATCTCCGCCACCTGCTCCCCCATGTCGTTCATTACTGCTCCGTTATTCACTCGTCTTACCCCGTTAATGGCTCTGGGTTAAAACTAACGGCAGGGGTTAAAAGTTTGTAGCGAGTTGTTTTCCACTTCGAAGTGGAAAGGCGAGTGGCGACAGTGATCTGTTCCACAGAAAAGGGGGATTTGGCGATTTATCGCTGAAAAACTGTGACATACATCGCAAGGAAAGGCGGAAAAACCGATGAGAAAAAGCACATTCGCGCGATCGCCGAATGTGAAAAAGTGTGACGGGAATAGGGATTACTTATGGCCCAGGGGAAATGCCGGATGACGACGCGATGCGTCTTATCCGGCCTACATCACGTTATTAACGATACTTCTTATGGTACGCGTTGCGAGTGGTTTTAAACGCTTCCGCCGCCGCTTGCGCCTCTTTGATTTTTCCTTCATTCGCCAGTTTTAATGCGCCGTCAATCTGACCGACCAGCGTATCTAAACCGTGGCGAAAATCCTTCATCTCCGGGCTATCCGGGGCTTTATCTTCCAGCTTAGGCGGCGTGCCTTTTTGCGCATCCAGCGCAGCGGCGCGCATTTTGCTTAACGCGTCTTTCAGTTCGGTCGCGTTATCCGTTTTTTCCACCACCTTCAGATTGTCGTTAAGCGTGTCCATATTGTCTTCAAGATCGGCAGAAAACACCGCCGAACTGAACGCCAGGGATGATATGGCAAGAACAGCTAACAGGTTTTTACGCATTGCTCACTTCCTCATTTTTATTATGAAAAGAAAACAAACGAGTGCTACTGCCCGGCGATTTTCATCTCCGGTAACAGCACGGAACCACACTGTATATTGCTACGCGTTTCAATATCGTTACCCACGGTGACGATATTGCGCCACATCTCTTTTAAATTCCCGGCGATGGTGATCTCGCTGACCGGATACTGGATCTCACCATTCTCAACCCAGAAACCGGCCGCGCCACGGGAGTAGTCGCCAGTAATGCCGCTCACCCCCTGGCCCATGAGTTCGGTGACGACCAGACCAGTGCCCATCTCTTTGAGCAGTTGTTCAAAGCTCAGCCCCTGCCCGGCAATGCGCCAGTTATGGATGCCGCCCGCGTGCCCGGTGCTTTTCAGCCCCAGTTTGCGCGCGGAATAGTTGGTCAGCAGCCACTGGGTCAGCACGCCGCCTTTCACAATGTCGCGACGCTCTGTGCGCACACCTTCGCTGTCGAACGGCGAAGAGGCCAGCCCTTTCAGCAGATGCGGGTGTTCTTCGATGGTCAGCCATTCCGGCAGAATTTGTTTACCCAGCGAGTCGAGCAGGAAGGTCGATTTACGGTATACCGAGCCGCCCGCAATCGCGCCGACCAGATGGCCAAACAACCCGGTCGCCACTTCATTCGCGAAAATCACCGGCGCTTTCATGGTCGAGAGTTTGCGCGGCGCCAGGCGAGATAACGTGCGGCGCGCGCACTCGGCGCCCACCCATTCCGGCGTTTGCAGATCGCCTAACGCGCGGCCAATGGTGTAGGCGTAATCACGCTCCATGTCGCCCTTTTCTTCGGCGATGACACAGCTTGAGAGCGAATGGCGCGTGGAGCAGTACCCCTGCAACATGCCGTGGCTGTTGCCGAACACTTTGATGCCGTAATGGCTGTTAAAGCTGCCGCCTTCGGTGTTGGTAATACGTTTATCCGCCTGCAACGACGCCTGCTCCGCGCGAGCAGCCAGATCAATGGCCTCATCCGGGGTCACTTCCGCCGGGTGGAACAGGTCGAGATCCGGCGCCTCAAAGGCCAGCAGATCTTTATCTGCCACGCCCGCGCACGGGTCCGGCGAGGTATAGCGAGCAATATCCAGCGCCGCCTGTACGGTACGGGCAATCGCCTGCGGGCTTAAATCGGTGGATGACGCGCTGCCTTTACGGTTCTGGTGATAAACGGTGATCCCCAGCGCGCCGTCACTATTAAATTCTACGTTCTCCACTTCACCATAACGGGTGCTGACGCTGATGCCGGTGGTCTTGCTGACAGAGACTTCCGCGCCATCTGATTTGCCTGAGGCGAGCTCCAGGGCTGTCGAGACCGCTTCTTCCAGAATCTTACGCTGCGCTTCAACTTGTGAGATTACTTTCATCGCAAATGCCATACTGTAGAGAGAGTTTCTCTGAAGTCTAACAGAGAACCGTTTTTCAGTGCGCATCTTAACTGGTAACATTAGCCTCTTTTTTTAAGGAGCCTGACATGACAAAGCAGCCCGAAGACTGGCTCGACGACGTTCCCGGTGATGACATCGAAGACGAAGACGATGAAATTATCTGGGTCAGCAAAAGTGAAATTAAACGCGATGCCGAGGAGTTAAAACGCCTGGGCGCGGAAATTGTGGATCTGGGGAAAAACGCGCTGGATAAGATCCCGCTTGATGCGGATCTGCGCGCCGCCATTGAGCTGGCCCAGCGTATTAAGATGGAAGGCCGCCGCCGTCAGTTGCAGCTGATCGGTAAGATGCTGCGTCAACGCGACGTTGAACCTATTCGTCAGGCGCTGGATAAGCTGAAAAACCGCCACAACCAGCAGGTGGTGCTGTTCCATAAGCTTGAGCAACTGCGCGATCGCCTGATCGTTGAAGGTGATGATGCGGTGGAAGAAGTGCTGAGCCTGTGGCCGAATGCCGACCGTCAGCAGCTTCGCTCGCTGATCCGCAACGCGAAGAAAGAGAAAGAAGGCAATAAGCCGCCGAAGTCGGCGCGGCAGATCTTCCAGTATCTGCGTGAGCTGGCGGAAAACGAAGAGTAATGCGTACGTAAGTTAAGTGTGCCGGATGGCGACGCAAAACGTCTTATCCGGCCTACAGCCTGGTGTATTTGGTATTTGCCGGATGGCGACGCAACGCGTCTTATCCGGCCTACAGCCTGGTGCATTTGGTATTGCCGGATGGCGACGCAATGCGTCTTATCCGGCCTACAGATTGTAGGCCCGGTAAGCGCAGCGCCACCGGGCATATGATTACTCCGCCTTTTTCGCCAGGCCATCCAACAGTTTTTGATGGATGCCGCCGAACCCGCCGTTGCTCATCACCAGAATATGATCGCCAGGCTGCGCGGTTTTCACCACCATATCGGCCAGCGCGTCCACATCTCCGCTCCAGTGCGCAGGCTGAACACAGGCATCCGCGACTTCCGCCACCTGCCACGGAATATGCTGCGGTTGCAGCAAGAACACTTCATCCGCACGCCCTAACGACGGAGCCAGATCGTCTTTGCAAAGACCCATCTTCATGGTGTTGGAGCGCGGTTCCAGCACCGCAAGAATACGCGCCGTACCGCCCACTTTACTGCGCAACGCCGCAAGCGTCGCCAGGATCGCCGTCGGGTGGTGAGCGAAATCGTCATACACCGTCACACCGTTGGCTTCACCGCGCAGCTCCAGACGACGACGGGCGTTGATGAACGATCCCAACGCGTTAGCCGCATCCGCAGGCATCACGCCAACATGACGAGCGGCGGCAATCGCCATCAGCCCGTTATTCATATTGTGTTCACCGACCAGCGACCACTTCACTTCACCGGCTTTTTCACCGTCCAGCCACACTTCCCAAACGGATGCATCCGCGTTCAGTTTCTTCGCCTGCCAGTGCCCCTGCTCGCCCACCAGCTCCTGCTCGCTCCAGCAGCCCATCGCGATCGTCTGCTTCAGGTTGATGTCGTGTTCCGGGAAAATAATGCGCCCTTGCCCCGGCACGATGCGCACCAGGTGGTGGAACTGCTTCTGAATCGCTTTCAGATCGTCAAAGATGTCCGCATGGTCGAACTCAAGGTTGTTGAGGATCAGCGTGCGCGGGCAGTAATGCACAAACTTGGAACGCTTATCGAAGAACGCGCAGTCGTACTCATCCGCCTCAATGACGAAGAAGTGACTTTCACCCAGACGGGCAGAAACGTCGAAATTACCCGGAACGCCGCCAATCACGAAGCCCGGCTGATAACCGCAGGCTTCCAGAATCCAGGTCGCCATGCCTGCCGTGGTGGTTTTACCGTGCGTACCGGCTACGGCCAGCACCCAGCGATCGCGCAGAACAAAGTCATGCAGCCACTGCGGGCCGGACATATACGGAATGTTCTTTTCCAGCACCGCTTCAACACACGGATTTCCACGGGTCATAGCGTTGCCGATGATCACCAGGTCTGGCTGTGGGTCGAGCTGGCTGGCGTCGTAACCCTGAATTAAATCAATGCCCTGCTTCTCAAGCAGGGTGCTCATCGGCGGATACACATTGGCGTCCGAACCCGTTACTTCATGACCGAGCGAGCGCGCCAGCATCGCCAGACCGCCCATGAAAGTGCCACAAATTCCCAAAATATGAATGCGCATACGTCACTACCCTTTTTTAATCTGGGGGCCATTTTACGCACATGTCAGGCAAGTGAGAAACGCATTTCAGGATATTCCGTACTTTGCTGGCGCGATTCACCTGAGCGCGGCCGCTGAAATATTTGTTAAGATTGTTACGGTCGCTTTACTCCATATCAATTGCAGGGAAAGTGTTATGAAAACGTTAGGTGAATTTATTGTCGAAAAGCAGCACGAGTTCTCTCATGCTACCGGTGAGCTCACTGCTTTGTTGTCGGCAATAAAGCTGGGCGCCAAGATCATCCACCGTGATATCAACAAGGCCGGTCTGGTCGATATCCTGGGTGCCAGCGGTGCTGAGAACGTGCAGGGCGAGGTTCAGCAGAAACTCGACCTGTTCGCGAACGAAAAACTGAAAGCTGCACTGAAGGCGCGCGATATTGTGGCGGGCATCGCCTCTGAAGAAGAAGATGAAATTGTCGTCTTTGAAGGCTGCGAACACGCGAAATACGTGGTGCTGATGGACCCACTGGATGGCTCGTCCAACATCGATGTTAACGTCTCTGTCGGTACTATTTTCTCTATCTACCGCCGCGTAACGCCTGTCGGCACGCCGGTGACGGAAGAAGATTTCCTGCAACCGGGCAATAAGCAGGTAGCTGCGGGTTATGTGGTCTACGGCTCTTCAACCATGCTGGTTTACACCACCGGCTGCGGCGTACACGCCTTCACCTACGATCCGTCGCTGGGCGTTTTCTGCCTGTGCCAGGAGCGTATGCGCTTCCCGGAGAAGGGCAACACCTACTCCATTAACGAAGGCAACTACATCAAATTCCCGAATGGCGTGAAGAAGTACATTAAGTTCTGCCAGGAAGAGGACAAGTCCACGAATCGCCCGTACACCTCGCGCTATATTGGCTCCCTGGTGGCGGATTTCCACCGCAACCTGCTGAAAGGCGGGATCTACCTCTACCCGAGCACCGCCAGCCACCCGGAAGGGAAACTGCGTCTGCTGTACGAATGCAATCCGATGGCCTTCCTGGCTGAGCAGGCGGGCGGCAAAGCGAGCGACGGTAAAGAGCGCATTCTGGATATTACGCCGGAAAGTCTGCACCAGCGCCGTCCGTTCTTCGTCGGCACCGATCATATGGTGGAAGACGTAGAACGCTTCATCCGCGAGTTCCCGGACGCATAATTATCATTAATCGCACGGATGTAGGCCGGATAAAACGCGCAGCGTTGCCATCCGGCAATTTATTGCCTGATGGCGGCTTCGCCTTATCCGGCCTACGTTCGGTTACGCTGCCTGTAGCTTAAATACGGCCATCGCCTCCAGCAGCGCATGAGACTGCTCTTCCAGCGAACGGGTAGCTGCGGAAGATTGCTGTACCAGCGCCGCATTCTGCTGTGCGGTTTCATCCATCTGACTGACCGCGATATTCACCTGCTCAATGCCCCGGCTCTGTTCCTGAGAAGCACTGGCAATCTCACGCATCAGTTTGGTCATGCGCATCACTTCTGTCGCAATCTCATCCATCGTTTCACCGGCCTGCATCGCCAGATCGCTGCCCTCTCCGACATGCGTTTGCGAGTCGCTGATGAGCGCGCGGATCTCTTTCGCGGCATCGGCGCTGCGGCTGGCGAGATTACGCACCTCACCGGCAACCACCGCAAAACCGCGCCCTTGTTCACCGGCGCGCGCCGCTTCAACGGAGGCATTCAGCGCCAGAATGTTGGTCTGGAAAGCGATGCCGTCAATTACGCCGAGAATATCGGCGATACGGTCAGAGCTGCCGGAAATATCACGCATTTTCTCAATGACATAGCACACCATCTCACTGCCGCGATCGGCGGTGTCCGAGACTGATTTCGCCAGTTGGTGCGCCTGATCGGCATTTTCAGCGTTCAGTTTCACCGTCGCAGTCAGCTCTTCCATGCTGGCGGCTGTCTGTTCCAGCGAGGTGGCCGTAGACTCCGTGCGTTGCGCCAGATGCAGGTTGCCCGCCGTCAGTTCACGGCTGCCGGTATCAATTTGCGTGCTGGCGTCACGAACGCGTACCACGGATTCACTCAGCGCCGCACGCATCTCTTCAAGGGCGGTATTCAGACGGTTAAATTCAGAACTGGCAAAATGGCTTACCGTCGGCGATAAATCCCCTGTCGCCAGACGCTCCAGTTGCTCAACAACATTATCAAGAGGTTTCAGGAGCTTATTACGCAACATCAGCCATACCAGCGCCAGCAGGCCGATGGCGGCCAGCGTCGCCCCCGTCATCACCCCATAATAGACCCAGGAAGTGATAATACGGGTGGAGGCGTAGAGCCCCATACCGCCCGTCAGCAACAGGAGCAGGGTAAGTAAAGACAGTAAAACCAGTAAACTTGTACGAATAGAGAGGGATTTTGGCATCGTTATCTTTCCGGTTGTAGGGATATAGAATCTATCGACTACAACCGGAAAAAGTTTATACGTTTCAGGAAATTCAATATGTTACTTCGGTGTTGCGGCTGTGTTGACACGCGTAACCGGAGAGCTCTGGCGATTCTCCCACAGCACCGTCAGACCACGCTGCAAGGCAATAAAAATAAACAACAAAATCCCGATAGCGATCTTCGTCCACCAGGAACTCAGCGTGCCATCGAAGTTAATATAGGTCTGGATCAGCCCCTGGATCGCCACGCCGAACAGCGTACCTAACACCGTCCCCACGCCCCCGCTCAGCAACGTACCGCCAATCACCACCGATGCGATGGCATCCAGCTCAACGCCAACGCCCGCCAGCGCATAACCGGCCTGGGTATAAATGGAGAAAACAATACCCGCCAGCGTCGCAAGCCCGGTGGAGAGCATATAAATACGGATGGTGGTGCTGCGCGTCGAAATCCCCATCAGGTTCGCCGACGCCGCATTTCCGCCAATGGCGTAAACCTGATTACCAAACCGCGTACGGTGGGCGAGGAAAATACCGATCACCACCACCGCCAGCATCAGCAGCCCCATTGCGCTCAGACGCCCGCCGCCGGGGATTTTCCACGCCAGGCTGGAGAGCGTATCGTAAATCGGGTGGTTAATCGGGATCGACTCCTCAGACACCAGATAACTGACGCCACGCAGGAAGAACATCCCCGCCAGCGTAATGATAAACGCCGGAATCTTCAGCGCATCAATCAGCAGCCCCATAAATGCCCCGAACGCACAGCCCATCGCCAGTACCAGCGGGAAGGCCAGCAGCGGCGAGATCCCCCAGTAGCCAATGGCCTTCGCCAGAAAAACGCCGGTAAACGCGATCACCGATCCCACGGACAGATCGATGCCGCCGGAGAGGATCACGAAGGTCATGCCAACCGCGATAATCCCGAGGAAAGCGTTATCGGTCAGGATGTTGCAGATAACCCGGGTTGAGGCGAAACCGGGGAACTGCGTCAGGCAATAGAGGTAGCCCAGCACAAAAACCCCGAGGGTGATCATCAACGGTAAGTTACGTTTTATCACGACCACGCACTCCTTTTATCAGACTGATAAAGCGCTGCGACTGCACAATCAGCACGCATAACACCACGATGGCTTTGACGACCTGGTTCATCTCCGGCGGAAAGCCTGACAGCAGGATGCCGGTATTCATCCCCTGGATAATCAATGCGCCCACGACCGACAGCAGCAGGTTAAAGCGCCCCCCCATCAGCGAGCCGCCGCCAATAACCACGGCCAGAATGGCGTCCAGTTCCAGCCAGAGTCCGGCGTTGTTGGCGTCCGCGCCGCGAATATCCGCCGTGATGATGATGCCCGCAATCGCCGCGCACAGGCCACTCAGAACATAGGTGAGCATGACGATAATGCGGGTGTTCACCCCGGCATTTTTCGCCGCCCGAATGTTGATTCCCACCGCTTCAATGAACATCCCCAGCGCCGTTTTACGGGTCAGCAGCCAGAACACCACCAGGGTAAGCAGCGCGATAATCACAGGCGTCGGAAACAGCAACAGCGAACCGCTGCCGAACCACGATAAGTTGGGTGAGTTAAAGGTGACGATCTGCCCGGAGGTGATGAGTTGCGCCACGCCACGTCCGGCCACCATCAGAATGAGCGTGGCGACAAACGGCTGAATTTTAAGGATCGCCACCAGAATGCCATTCCACAAGCCCGCCAGTACGCCGGTTCCCAGCGCCGCGAGCAGCACCACCGGTAAACTGTGCCCGGCCACCGTCATGGCGGCAGTGGTCGCTCCGGCAATCGCCATTACCGCCCCGACGGAGAGATCGATACCGCCAGTGGCGATCACCAGCGTCATCCCAATCGCCAGCAGCGCAACGGGAGCCGCTCGGTTAAGAATGTCAATCGGGCTGCCGAACAGGCGACCGTCCTGCAAAATCACCTGCCAGAAATGCGGCGCCACCAGGCTGTCCACCAACAGCACCAGCAGCAATGCCACGATCTGCGGCATACCTGTCGGCCAGCGAAAACGTCGCTTCGGCGGTGTGGTTTGCGGGAGAGACTGAGGCATCACACTATTCTCCTTACGCCGCAATGGCGTTCATGATCGCCGGAACGGACAGTTCCGCCAGCGGGATCTCCGCCACCTGTTTACGATCGCGCATGATGATCACCCGATCGGCATAGCCCACCAGTTCCTCCAGTTCAGAGGAGATGACCAGCAGCGCCAGCCCGTCCGCACACAGCGTTTCGATCAGGCGGATGATCTCCGCATGCGCCCCAACGTCGATGCCGCGTGTCGGCTCATCCAGGATCAGGAACTGCGGTTTGGTCAGCAACCAGCGCGACAGCAACACTTTTTGCTGATTGCCGCCGGAGAGAAATTCAATCGGCTGTTCCGCACTGGGGGTACGAATGCCCAACTGGCGGATAAAACGCTCGGCAATCTCCTGCTGTTCTCTGCGGGAAATCGGCCGCAGCCAGCCTCGCTGCGCCTGTAGCGCCAGAATGATATTTTCCCGTACCGATGCGGCGGCAATAATGCCGTCCGTTTTCCTGTCTTCCGGGCAAAAGCCGATCCCAAGGCATGAAGCCTGATGCGGCGATCGCAGGGTTTGCGGTTTACCTTTGATCGTCGCACTGCCGCTGTCGGCCGGTTTAATGCCAAAGATCACCTCTGCGGTTTCGGTACGCCCCGATCCCAACAGCCCTGCCAGACCGACGATCTCGCCGGGGCGGACTTCCAGGCTGAACGGCGAGATGGTGCCTTTCCTGCCGTAATCTTTAAAGGCAGCCACCGGTTTATCGCTCAGCAAGGTGCGCCCCGCCCGCTGTAGCGCATGGGTCTCCAGTTCGCGCCCCAGCATCATTTTCACCAGTTCGATCTGTGGAAGCTCACGGGTTTCGCGGCAGCCGACAAAGCTGCCGTTGCGTAACACGGTGATCCGATCGCTCACCTGATAAACCTGATCGAGAAAGTGCGTAACAAAGATCAGGCTGACGCCGCGATCGCGCAGATGGCGCATCAGGCCAAACAGCATCTCAACTTCCTGGGTGTCGAGGCTGGCGGTGGGTTCGTCGAGAATCAGGACTTTCGCAGAGAGATCGATGGCCCGGCAGATAGCGACAATCTGCTGCATTGCAACGGAAAAGCGGTTGAGCGGCTCACGCACATCCAGCGAAAAACCGTAAGAGGCCATCAATTCAGTGGCGCGTTTCTCCATTTCTTTGCGCCGCAGCAGGCCAAAACGCCGGGGCTCACGACCGATAAACAGGTTATCCGCCACCGACATATTGGGCAGAAGGTTAACCTCCTGGTAGACGGTTCCGATCCCCAGTTGCTGGGCATGCGCGGTATTCTTCGGTGAAATCGCCTGGCCTTCCAGCCAGATTGTGCCGCGATCGGCATGGTATACGCCGGTTAATGCTTTAATCAGCGTTGATTTTCCCGCCCCGTTTTCCCCGAGCAGCGCCATGATTTCGCCCCGGCGCAGACTAAAATCGACGTTATCCAGCGCCTTAACGCCGGGAAAAAATTTACTGAGTCCCTCGGTACGGAGGATTTCCTGATTTTGGTCGATGGTCATGGCATTCCTCCGGTTCGAAAGCGCGGCCTTTCCGTAGGCCCGATAAGCGCAGCGCCATCAGGCAATAAATGCCGGATGGCGGCGTAACGCCTTATCCGGCCTACAGAAGACCAACAGCAAAATCAGTAGCCCATGTTTTTCTTTTTCTCTAACTCTTCTTTTGCGGTGTCAGGCAGGTACAGCGTCGATTTGGTGATGGTCAGCTTCTCAGGCATCGTGCCGTCTTTTTTGTATTTCTCCAGCGCATCGAAAGCGGGCCCGGCCATGTTCGGCGTCAGTTCAACGCTGGCATTGGCTTCGCCATCAATCATCGCTTTATAGATATCCGGCACGCCGTCGATAGAGCCCGTCAGAATATCTTTGCCCGGCTTCAGGCCCGCTTCTTTAATCGCCTGGATCGCGCCGATCACCATGTCGTCGTTATGGGCGTAAACCATGCAGATGTTTTTGCCGTTGTTTTCCGCTTTGATAAAGCTCTCCATCACCTCTTTCCCTTTACTACGGGTAAAGTCGCCAGACTGAGAGCGGATGATTTTGATGTTTGGCGCTTTGGCGATGGCTTCGGCAAACCCTTTCTTACGGTCGATCGCCACGCTGGCCCCAACGGTGCCTTGCAGCTCAACAACGTTACACGGCTTGCCATCCACCTCTTTTACCAGCCAGTCGCCGATCAATCTGCCTTCCAGCACGTTGTCGGCGGTGACGGTGGTCATATAGAGCGATTTGTCTTTAACATCAATGGAGCGGTCGAGCAGAAAGACCGGAATTTCCGCATCTTTGGCTTCTTTTAAGACCGGTTCCCAGCCTGTCGCGACCACTGGTGCAATAAAGATGGCGTCCACGCCCTGAGCGACAAATGAGCGTACGGCTTTAATCTGGTTTTCCTGTTTTTGCTGACCGTCGGCAATTTTCAGCGTGATGCCGCGTTTCTCGGCCTCGCTCTTCGCCACGTTGGTTTCGGCGGCGCGCCAGCCGGACTCAGAGCCGACCTGCGAAAATCCTACGGTTAAGGGGGCGGCCATTGCCATAGACGACATGGCTGCCGAAACTGCTGTGACTAAAAGTAAGCGCTTCCACATAATGATGTCCTCGTAGCCCAGGTTATTGTTGGGTGAAAAGCATTCGCGAGGAAAACTATAGACAATAGGTGATGTAACGGATTGCGTTACATCACACTTCAAAAAAGTAAATAAAAGGTTAATCACAACTTTGTAATCGCTTTCATTCGCCTATGAAAAAAGCAGCTGTTGTTATGGATTTTCCTGTCACGTAAACCGTCTGAAAATCGCAGCCGGAGGGGAAAGAAGACGAAAACAAGCGGAGACTTTCAGCGCGAGTTGGCTATAATACTCGCCACTTGTTTACCATATATATTTAAAGGAAACAGACATGAGCTTACTCAACGTCCCTGCGGGTAAAGATCTGCCGGAAGATATCTACGTTGTTATTGAGATCCCGGCTAACGCAGATCCGATCAAATACGAAGTTGACAAAGAGAGCGGCGCACTGTTCGTTGACCGCTTCATGTCCACCGCGATGTTCTATCCGTGCAACTACGGCTACATCAACAACACCCTGTCTCTGGATGGCGATCCAGTAGACGTTCTGGTCCCGACGCCGTATCCGCTGCAACCGGGTGCGGTGATCCGTTGCCGTCCAGTTGGCGTTCTGAAAATGACCGACGAATCCGGTGAAGATGCGAAGCTGGTTGCCGTACCGCACACCAAACTGAGCAAAGAATACGATCACATCAACGACGTGAACGACCTGCCGGAACTGCTGAAAGCGCAGATCACGCACTTCTTCGAGCACTACAAAGACCTCGAAAAAGGCAAATGGGTGAAAGTTGACGGCTGGGACAACGCTGAAGCGGCTAAAGCTGAGATCGTTGCTTCCTTCGAGCGCGCAGCGAAGAAATAAGTTCGTTTTCGCTTAAGCTCAACGTAATTTTTTAAAAGCCCTCGTATTTGCGAGGGCTTTTTTATGCCGGGTAAAACGGCCTAAGAGAGATTATCGACAAACCTTGTTTGCAGGAACGTCGAGTTTTTCTTTCAGTAAAATGTAATATCTTTATTTTCTGCACCAGAAAATGTTTCTGCATGTCTAAACTTGTAACCAGAAAAATAAGTCAATCGACGTCTCGCCACTGCTTGTTCAAACGAATGACTTCACTCAATAGTTCATTCTCATCCAGATCGCCATCATCCCTTAACTCAGGATCAGCGCAATAAGTATCTAAAGCTGTAAATACACGATCGATATACAATTGCGTTTTTTCATCAACTTTGATGATATCACTGGAGTCCCTGTAACTTCTCCAGGCATCCATATATTCAATCTCAAATGCTAATGCTGATAAGTCTCCAGAAAGGAATTTATCTATTAACCTGAGTAAATTCATAACATCCCCCTTAGAACACATTCTCTAACGCCAGTAAATCATGCCGTTGTCTTTCAGACAGCTTCCAACCTGAGATAAAATTTCCATCAAAATCTGTCATAACATTAAGATTAGTTGATGGATTAAAATAGTGACAGACATCAGAATCCCATCGATACTTCCCCTTTATTTTAATAGTATCAACCATATCCATATGTTTCCTCACCGCATTTTTAAACGACACCAGATTTTGCTTATTAGTTGTACCAGAAATGCCAAAGTCTATAGCATGTTTAAATTTTTTCTGTAACTGCTTTGTAGAAAATTTAAAATCATTAAATCTTACAGCGGTCCTGGTTTCAATTCGCCTCGATTCCTCAAGTGCTCGAACCTCTGATTCTAACCCCACCCTCCCCAACCCATACACTGCGGCAATTGAGGCTGCCGTTATGGCAACACCGACTGTTTTCTCGTTAAGAATCTGATCGTAACCCTCAACAGCATCGCCACCCAGTTTCTCAGCGGTGTCCCTGAATCCCCCGACATTACCATTATAAATCCCCCCGGCCGCCAGCAGTCGCCCTACGCCAGCGCTGTTAAGGGTATGGGTATGAGTCTGGGCTTTCGGCGTTGGAACAAACAGCTTATTGTATTCCGCAGGCAGGGCAAGATAACTACACTCGGTATTGCTTATCAGATGTTTACTGAGAATATAATCATAATTAACAGATATTATTTCTGTATCTATCTCGTCTTTTATAATGCGAAGCTGAATCCTTGATATTGAAGCGCCTCTGAGCTGAATATAATAATACTTCTCCCATTGACCATATCTATTGATGCGGTAAAACCAAAACGCCAGAAACAGGTTTTCATTGTTATTAATCGCATTAGCTAACAGCGGTGAACTTTTATCTATTTGCTTGCTGAATGTTAAGCTCTGTAGATTCGCACCTTTACCTGTATTCGTTACCCCCGAACTCAAAGAAAACACAAATATTTCATTCACATGGTTTCGTTGCCAACGATTACCGACTGAATCAGTTGTGCCACATCCATCAGAAATATCACCTTGTTGCTCACCAATGAGTTTAAGATAAACAATATCACTCATCCATTACTATCCTTACCTGGATAATTATTTGGTAGAACGAGAATGCGACTGAAATAAAATTATTTCCGCTAGCGGGATCATATTACTTTATAATAATACAAGATAATATTTTAAGAAGAATAATAATTCACACTAATTAGTGTTTCATTTAATAAGCATTTTGCGTAATGAACAAAAAGATAAGTACGTCCTGATAATCCAGGACGACGGCTGGCACCACATAAAACAACGCCACCCGAAGGTGGCGTGTTTTTTGATCAGCACTGGTCTCTGTCTAACCAGTTACCGCTTTCAATCAGCGTTAACCCTTCGACCGGACGTTGGTACACATACATCCATG
>NZ_JAOWFU010000034.1:0-453326 GCF_030333525.1 Citrobacter sp. CK188 | reverse complement strand
CCATGCCGAACTCAGAAGTGAAACGCCGTAGCGCCGATGGTAGTGTGGGGTCTCCCCATGCGAGAGTAGGGAACTGCCAGACATCAAATCAAGCGAAGGGCCCGGTCGAAAGACCGGGCCTTTTTGCGTTTACGCGCCCTGAGAACTGCCGGATGGCGGCAGTGCCTTATCCGGCTCAGGTTCCACCTGATAAGCGCAGCGCCACCAGGCAGTTAGTGAATGACTTGCGACAAGAACGCCCGGGTACGCTCTGATTTAGGATGGGCAAAAAACTCTTCCGGTGGCGCCTGCTCAACAATTTCACCACGATCCATAAAGATCACCCTGTCTGCTACCGTTCGGGCAAAGCCCATTTCGTGGGTGACGCAAAGCATTGTCATCCCGGACTGTGCCAGACCAATCATGGTATCCAGCACCTCTTTCACCATTTCAGGGTCCAGCGCGGAAGTCGGCTCATCAAACAGCATAATTTTGGGCTTCATGCATAGCGAACGTGCAATAGCCACGCGCTGCTGTTGCCCGCCGGAAATCTGCCCTGGAAACTTATGGGCGTGCTCAGCGATGCGCACACGTTCCAGGTAATGCATCGCCAGTGCTTCAGCTTCTTTCTTTGGCATCTTCCGCACCCAAATCGGCGCCAGAGTACAGTTTTGCAATACCGTCAGATGTGGGAAGAGGTTGAAGTGCTGGAACACCATACCGACTTCCTGTCTTACCCGCTCGATATTGCGAATGTCTTCATTGAGTTCAATACCGTCTACCACAATACGCCCTTGTTGATGTTCCTCCAGATGATTAATACAGCGAATGGTCGTGGATTTACCCGAGCCGGAAGGGCCACACAACACGATACGCTCCCCCTGTTTCACGTTCAGATTAATGTCTTTCAGAACATGAAACTGACCGTACCATTTATTGACGTTTTCCAGCGTGATCATCGCGTCGGCAGGTTGAATTAATAATTGGCTCATAAAATCCTCAGTGCGGCGTACGCCCGGTGTTAAAACGTTTCTCCAGATGCTGGCTGTAACGCGACATGCTGAAGCAGAAAATCCAGTAAATCAGTGCGGCAAAAACATACCCTTCGGTCGACATCCCCAGCCATGCAGGGTCAACAGTTGCCTGCTGAACGCTACTGAAAAGGTCAAATAAACCGATAATGATCACTAGGCTGGTATCTTTAAACAGGGCGATAATGGTGTTCACCAGACCCGGGATTACCAGCTTCAACGCCTGGGGGAGAATGACCAGTCCCTGGGTTTTCCAGTACCCGAGCGCCAGAGATTCCGCGGCCTCATACTGCCCTTTCGGTAATGCCTGTAACCCTCCGCGTACGACCTCTGCGACGTAGGCAGACTGAAAAAGGATCACCCCGACCAGCGCCCGGATAAGTTTGTCGATACTGGTTCCTTCCGACATAAACAGCGGCAACATGACCGAAGACATAAACAGCACGGTGATTAACGGTACGCCTCGCCAGAACTCGATAAAGATAACGGAGAGCATCCGAACGATCGGCATATGAGAGCGACGGCCCAGCGCCAGCAAAATTCCCAGAGGAAGGGCACCCGCAATACCGACGGAAGCGATGATCAACGTGAGTGTTAATCCTCCCCATTGCCGCGTTTCTACCCGCTCCAGCCCGAAGAAACCGCCATACATCAGCCACCAGACAACAATGGGATAGATAACCGCCCATGCGGCGATATAGCGCCCGCGACGGGGCATTGCTTTCCAGAACATCGGCACAATGGAGGCCAGACCAACGAGTAATGCCAGGTTGATGCGCCAGCGTTGGTCATGTGGATAAAGCCCATACATAAACTGACCAAAACGTTCGTGGATAAATACCCAGCATGCACCCGCCTTCGTGCAATCAGCACGCGTCGAACCCACCCAGTTAGCCTGTAGAAACGCCCAGTTCAGCAAGGGGGGAATGAGTATCCACATGAGCCACAGACAAAAAAGGGTTAGCAGGCTATTGGACCAACTGGAAAAGAGATTTTTACGTACCCACAAAATTATGCGACCTGCGCCGTTATTGGCCGGGCGCATGGGATGAGACAGAAGAGCTTTTGTCATCATGGTTCCTTAGCGCTCAATCAGGGCGATACGGCGGTTATAAATATTCATCAGCAGGGAAATACTGAGGCTGATGATCAGATAAACCGACATGGTGATGGCGATGGTTTCAATGGCCTGACCCGTCTGGTTCAGTACCGTTCCGGCAAACAGGGAAACCATATCCGGGTAGCCGATAGCGGCGGCAAGCGATGAGTTCTTCACGATATTCAGATACTGGCTGGTCAATGGAGGAATGATCACGCGCAGTGCCTGGGGAATGATGACCTGACGCAGCGTTACCGGATTAGGGAGGCCCAGTGAACGCGCGGCTTCATGCTGGCCGTGGGGAACCGCCTGGATACCGGAACGGATGATCTCAGCAATAAATGCCGAGGTGTATACCGAAAGCGCCAGCGTCAACGCAGCCAGTTCTGGAATTAATGCCATTCCTCCCCGGAAGTTAAACCCGCGTAACTCAGGCACATCCCAGTGTAGCGCCGCGCCAAATAGCCACTGAGCGACAGCCGGCAATAGCACGATGAGCGCCAACGCCGTAGGCCATGTTCGGCGCAATTGCCCCGTCTTAATCTGGTGCGTTTTATTGAAGCGAAAGAGCCCAGTGGAGATGACGATCGCCAGAAGGATTGCCATGCAAAAAGCGATAACGCCTTCACCCAGCTGTGGTGCCGGAATATAAAGTCCCCGATTACTCAGAAAAACCAAATCCAGCGCGCTGACCGCCTGCCGTGGCCCGGGTAAATTACGCAGGACGGCAAAGTACCAGAAGAAGATTTGCAGCAATGGCGGAATATTGCGAAAGGTTTCGATGTAAATGGTCGATAACTTACGCAATAACCAGTTATCCGACAGGCGTGCAAGGCCGAGGAAAAAACCTAAAAATGACGCAAAAACAATACACAGTGCGGAGACCAGCAGGGTATTGAGCAAGCCGACCAGAAAGACACGGCCATATGTATCCCCTTGCTCGTAGTCGATCAGGTGCTGAACAATACCGAACCCGGCGCTGCGATCGAGAAACGCAAATCCTGAGGTAATCCCCCGGCTGCTCAGATTGTTAATCGTATTATGAATTAAATAGACCGCAACACTGACAACCGCAATAACGGCGAGTATTTGAAATAACCAGGCGCGGACCGCAGGGTTAGAAAAGGAGAGCATTCCTTTCACGGTTGAGCGGCGATGGGACATAAGAAAACCTCGGTAACCATAACTCTGGGCTGAGCGCCGCAGGTGCGGCGCCCGTTACATCACAACGGCTTAGCGTACGGGTGGTGCGTACTGAATGCCGCCGTTATTCCAGAGATTGTTCTGGCCTCGTTTGATCTTCAGCGGGCTTTCCGATCCCACGTTACGTTCAAAGATCTCCGCGTAGTTACCAACCTGTTTAATGATGTTGTAGGCCCATTTGTTATCCAGTTTCAGATCCTTACCGTAATCCCCTTCTTTGCCCAACAAATGCGCCATGTCCGGTGTTGCCGGATTCGCCGCTTTCTCATCTACGTTCTGTGAGTTAATTCCCATTTCTTCAGCATTCAGCATAGCGAACAGCGTCCAGCGGACGACAGAAAACCACTCATCATCACCACGGCGCACAACGGGCCCCAGAGGCTCTTTCGAGATGACTTCAGGCAAGACGATCCATTCGGCAGGGTCGCTCAGCTTGATTCGCAGGGCATATAACTGAGACTGGTCAGAAGCCAGCGTGTCACAGCGGCCCGATTCCAGCGCTTTGGCTGACTCATCAGAGCGATCAAAGGTGACCGGGGTGTATTTCATTTTGTTGGCTTTAAAATAATCGGCCACGTTCAGTTCGGTATCCGTGCCAGCCTGTATACAGACGGTGGCGCCGTCCAGCTCTTTAGCGCTTTTTAACCCCGCTTTGTTATGCGTCAGGAAACCAATCCCGTCGTAATACGTCACGCCAGTGAATGACATGCCCATACCTGCGTCGCGTGAAGAGGTCCAGGTTGTATTACGGGATAACAGATCGACTTCGCCGGATTGCAAGGCGGTGAAGCGTTCCTTTGCAGTGAGTGGGGTATATTTTACTTTTGTATCATCGCCAAAGACGGCTGCGGCAACGCCACGACAAACATCGACGTCAATACCCGTGAATTTACCGCTTGCATCTGCATAAGAAAAACCAGGCAGGCCGTCACTGATCCCACATTGTACGAATCCTTTTTTCTTTACGGCATCCAGTGTTGCGCCAGCATGCGCCTGATTTGCAACAGCAAGCAGCACGCCGACCGCAGCCAGGCTGGCTATCATCATCTTTTTCATAATGCATCCTGTGTGGAGAAATTATCGTTATAGAGAGACGTTCTGGAACGTCTTTACCTGTCTGTGGCTTTGGCCATACTCTTTTAAGCAAAGGTAGTGCCAGGTTTTGCGAACGAATGCTCGACGCAATATGCAGAGTGTAGACAGGAAAAAATAAATGCAGCGCCCTGAAATGGTGCGAAAATGAAACGTAAGCCACATTTTGGAGCAAAATATTTAAATTTACGGGCGCTGTGCGGAATAACGATTTCGCCCGTTAATATCGGCAGGATAAGTATGATAAATGCAGTTTCACTAAGACAGAATAATGAAAAGCGCCAATCTTATAGAGTAGATATGTGAGAGAAATCTATAATTAATGATTAATAATAAATCGATTATCCAGAGCTTTGCCTTATATTAAAAGCGCGGGTTGCCGCGCTTTTAATAAAACCTATTTCGTCAGGGCAACAATCCCCAGCGTCAGGCCTGCGACAGCGGCTGCACCACCGGCAATCGCCCCCGCTGTTTCCCAGTTATCTTGCGTGGTGCCCTTCATACAGGTATTGGTATGAACCAGACGACCCTGGTCGTCATAAACCGGAACGCAAGGAGAGTCATGCGCACACCCCGCCAGCAAGGTTGTGAGCAATGCAACAGGAATTAATCTTTTCATGGTGTTACCTCAAAAATAAACGTTTCGCTACATCCAGCAAAGTCGAATGCTCCGCTAGCTGCGAACCCGACGCTATTTTATCACGCCTTAAAAAGGCACCCGCATATGGAATAATTTCAATTCATGTTGATTGTAAAAATAATGGAGAAAAGGATGGCTAAGCGGTGCATGTCTGGTAAATAGCAGGGAAAATAAATGACTATCTTTTTAATACATAAATGGATAATTATTTTGGAAAAAGGCGCCCGAGGGCGCCTTAATTTTAGTGGTTAATCATGATGCCGGTTAAATCGACGTCTCACGACCACAAAGAAGACCGGAACGAAGAAGATTGCCAGCAATGTCGCCGTCAGCATTCCTCCCATAACCCCTGTTCCCACCGCATTTTGTGCGCCACTGCCTGCGCCATGACTGATAACCAGCGGCATAACGCCGAGGATGAACGCCAGAGATGTCATCAGGATTGGGCGTAAACGCATACGCGACGCTTCAAGCGTTGCCTCAATCAACCCTCGTCCCTCTTTCTCCATCAGATCCTTGGCAAACTCCACAATCAGGATGGCGTTTTTAGCAGAAAGACCAATGGTTGTGAGCAGGCCAACCTGGAAGTAAACGTCGTTATTCAGTCCGCGAAGCGAGGCGGCCAGCAATGCGCCGACCACGCCTAGCGGTACAACGAGCATAACGGAGAACGGAATGGACCAGCTTTCATACAATGCAGCCAGGCAAAGGAAGACCACAATCAGTGAGATTGCATACAACGCCGGAGCCTGGTTGCCGGAGAGGCGCTCCTGATACGACATGCCTGTCCAGTCATGACCAATACCGTTCGGTAATTTTTCCGCCAGGCTTTCCATTAATGCCATCGCTTCCCCGGTACTTCTGCCGGGCGCCGCTTCACCCAACAGCTCCATTGAAGGCATACCGTTGTAGCGTTCCAGACGTGGTGAGCCGTAAATCCACCGTGCCGAACTGAAGGTGGAGAACGGAACCATTTCACCGTTTGCGCTACGGACATACAGATTGTTGATGTCACCGGGCAACATGCGGAACGGCGCATCCGCCTGGACATAGACTTTCTTCACTCGTCCATGATCGATGAAATCATTCACGTACGTGCCGCCAAGCGCGGTGGAAATCGTCTGGTTGATGTCTGACAGGCTGACTCCCAGAGCCTGTGCTTTTTCCTGATCGACATCCAGCTTGAACTGTGGCGTATCTTCCAGCCCGTTAGGGCGTACGCGAACCAGCAGGTCGGGATGCTCTTTTATCATACCCAGCAACTGGTTCCGGGCTTTGGTGAGCTCCGTGTGGCCCAGGTTCGCCTGATCGATCAGTTCAAAGTCAAACCCCGTTGCCGTACCCAGCTCAATAATCGCGGGCAGGTTGAACGGGAAGACAAGACCATCCTTTATCTGGCTGAATGCCCTGGTTGCGCGGGCAACGATCGCTTCTACGCCATTTTCTTCGCCGGGGCGTTCTTCCCAGGGCTTCAGGCTAATAAAGACGATACCGGAGTTCTGCCCCTGTCCGCTAAAGCTAAAACCATTCACGGTAAAGACGGATTCAACGTTGGCTTTTTCCTGGTTCAGATAGTAGTTCTGAATCTGATCCAGCACCTGCTGCGTACGCGTCTGCGTCGCGCCAGCCGGTAACTGCACCATCGTCATGAATACGCCCTGATCTTCTTCCGGCAGGAAGGAGGTGGGTAAGCGCAGGAACAAAATGGCCATGCCGCCGACGATAAGGACATACAGCAGCAAATAACGCCCGGTCTTGCGCAAAATACCGCTGACGCTGTTACTGTAATGCCCGACGCTTTTCTCAAACAGCGTGTTAAACCACCCGAAGAAGCCACCTTTCTTTTCATGGTGATCGGCAGACGCAGGCTTAAGCAGCGTGGCGCAAAGCGCAGGCGTCAGGATGAGCGCAACCAGTACAGAAAGCGCCATTGCAGAAACGATAGTCAGCGAGAACTGGCGGTAAATTGCGCCAGTTGAGCCGCCAAAGAAGGCCATCGGCACAAATACGGCGGAAAGCACCATCGCGATCCCCACCAGCGCGCCCTGAATCTGCGACATTGATTTCTGAGTCGCTTCTTTGGGCGGTAGCTTTTCTTCCACCATCACGCGTTCGACGTTTTCCACGACGACGATAGCATCATCGACCAGCAAGCCGATGGCGAGCACCATCCCGAACATTGTTAACGTATTAATAGAGAAACCGAACGCCGCCAGGATGGCGAATGTACCCAGCAGTACAACCGGCACAGCAATGGTCGGTATCAACGTCGCGCGTATGTTTTGCAGGAAAAGATACATGACCAGGAAAACGAGGATGATCGCTTCAAACAGCGTTTTCACCACTT
The DNA here is from genome assembly GCF_030333525.1 of Citrobacter sp. CK188. Classification (NCBI taxonomy): domain Bacteria; kingdom Pseudomonadati; phylum Pseudomonadota; class Gammaproteobacteria; order Enterobacterales; family Enterobacteriaceae; genus Citrobacter; species Citrobacter sp. CK188. The sequence goes on along the minus strand of NZ_JAOWFU010000034.1, from coordinate 445,935 downwards.
CATGAATCGATATTTTCACAAACGGCGTGGTGTCATACGGGTAGACCACCTTCAACCCTTGCGGGAAGAACGGCTGTAGTTCCGCAAGCTTCGCTTTAATGGCCGCTGCCGTATCCAGCGCGTTCGCGCCGGTTGCCAGCTTAATACCCAAGCCTGTCGCCGCCTGGCCATTAATCTTCGTCACCATGTTGTAGTTTTCGCCGCCAAGTTCGATGCGGGCCACATCTTTAAGATGGACCATCGAACCATCCTGATTCACTTTCAGCGTGATGCGGCCAAACTCTTCCGGCGTTTTCAGGCGTGTTTGCGCGATGATAGAGGCGTTAAGCTGCTGTCCCGGGATGGAAGGCGTCCCGCCCAGTTGGCCTGCGGCAATCTGGTTGTTCTGCGTTTTCAGCTGGTTAATAACATCTAACGGCGTCAGTTGGTATTTGTTTAACGCATTGCTGTCGAGCCAGATACGCATCGCGTACTGTGCGCCAAACAGTTGGACGTCGCCGACGCCGGATGTCCGGCTGATGGTATCTTTAACGTTAGACGCCACATAATCGGAAATATCATCCTGCGTCAGGTTCTTATTGTCGGAAACAAAACCGGCCACCAGAAGGAAGCTACTGCTTGATTTCTCGACGCTGATACCTTGCTGCTGTACCTCCTGCGGCAACAAAGGCATGGCCAGTTGCAGTTTATTTTGTACCTGAACCTGTGCGATATCCGGGTCGGTGTCGGACTGGAACGTCAACGTAATGGTTACGCTACCGGACGAGTCGCTGGTGGACGACATATACATCAGGTTATCGATACCGTTCATATTCTGTTCGATAACCTGCGTTACGGTATCCTGCACCGTTTGCGCGTCTGCCCCCGGGTAGGTTGCGGAAATCGCAACGGCGGGCGGCGCGATGGTCGGGTACTGCGCAACAGGCAGTTGCATGATCGCCAGGGCGCCAGCCATCATGAGAATGATGGCCAGAACCCAGGCAAAAATCGGGCGATTAATAAAAAAGTTTGCCATGTCCGGTTACCTTATTGCGCTGCATTCGCCGCAGGGGCATCGGTGGTGGCTTTAACCTGTTCGCCCGGGCGGGCTTTCTGCAAGCCGCTGACGATAACTTTGTCGCCCGGTTGCAACCCTTTGCTGATTAACCATTTATCGCCGATCGCCTGAGTAGCGATAACGTCGCGCGCTTCAACCTGATCTTTATCATTGACGATCATCACCATCGCATCGCCACGCGGCGTGCGCGTTACGCCCTGCTGTGGAACGAGAATGGCATTGGGCTGAATGCCTTCATCAATTCGCGCGCGGACAAACATACCGGGAAGCAGGGTGTGCTGAGGATTGGGGAAAACAGCCCGAAGGGTGATAGAACCGGTACTTTCATCTACCGTAACGTCGGAAAATTGCAGCGTGCCTTTCAGCGGGTACGCCTGACCATTTTCCATTACCAACTCGACGTTGCTGCGGGTGTTGTCTTTGTGCAGGCTACCCTGCTCGACGGACTGCCTGAGACGCATAAAATCGCTGCTGGACTGCGTCACATCAACGTAAATAGGGTCAAGCTGTTGCACGGTCGCCAGTTCGGTTGCCTGACCATTGGTCACCAGCGCGCCTTCGGTGACACTGGATTTACCAATGCGGCCGCTGATCGGCGAAGTCACTTTGGTGTAGGCGAGGTTGATGCGCGCGCTTTCTACTGCGGCTTTTGCGGCGATAACGGCGGCATCGGCCTGACGAGCATCGGCGATGGCCTGGTCGTACTCTTGTTGGCTAATGTATTTTGTGCCAACCAGCGGAACGTAGCGTTTAACCGTTAAGTGCGCAATGGCGGCGGCAGCTTCGCTTTTTGCCAGCTCGCCTTTGGCGCTGTCGTAATCAGCCTGATAAGTCGCCGGGTCAATCTGATAAAGCGACTGGCCTGCTTCGATATCGCTACCTTCGGTGAAATTCCTTTTCAGTACAATGCCGCTGACCTGAGGCCGGACTTCCGCAATACGAAATGGCGTCGTGCGCCCCGGCAGCTCGGTCGTCACCGCTAAGGGGGCAGATTCGACTACGTGGACGGTGACTTGCGGCTCAGCAGGGTGAGCTTGCGTATCTCCCTGATCGTTACAACCGGCGAGTAACGCAGCGGAGATTATGATGAATGAGGGCAGGAGTGCAAACCTGGCATGTTTCGTCATTACTGTTCCTTAGAAAACCGAAGCTCGTTATTTACCGGATAACGGTAAGGCGTTAACGCGCACAAATAAAAGAGCAGTTGGCTATCCTACAAATTATCAGCTCGTGATGTAAGCAATACTTATTTCCGGTCGTCATGCACGGCACGTAAAAGCAAAAAAAGATTAATATCCTGTCGTTTCATAATGCGGTGGAAAAGTAAAACCCTGTCTTTCATTAACACAGATAGAAATATATATTTTTTTGATGAATGATTTTATTTGATTCATTTGTATTTATTATTTGTTTGGATGTATTGTGCGTAATAATACACGAGGACTCTCGTTTAAATAAAAATGAAGTGATACATTTGCGCGTTATCCCTGAACAGTATTTACTGTCATCCTTCGGTTTCAGACACACTTCATTATGACTAGGAAAACAAAAGCGGACGCCCTCAGAACCCGACAACACTTGATTGAAACAGCGATCGTACAGTTCGCCTTGCACGGGGTCGGCAACACCACGCTAAACGACATTGCAGACGCCGCGAATGTTACGCGGGGCGCTATCTATTGGCATTTTGAGAACAAGACGCAGTTGTTTAATGAGGTATGGGGTCAGCAACCGCCGCTACGCGATCTCATTCAGGACAGGTTAACAACGTGTGGGGGCGATAATCCGCTACAGAATTTGCGTGAAAAACTGATTGCCGCTTTGCAATATATTGCTGAGGTGCCCCGACAACAGGCATTAATGCAGATTTTATATCATAAATGTGAATTTCATAATGATATGATATCAGAGCAGGATATTCGGGAAAAAATAGGCTTCAGTTATCAGATAATGCGTGAAGCATTACAGCAATGTATGAATAAAGGACTGATTGCGACCGGTCTTGATGTCGAGGTCAATTTAATTGTGCTTCATGGCAGTTTTAGCGGGATCGTAAAGAACTGGTTAATGAATCCTTCCAGTTATGATCTCTATAAGCAGGCGCCGCAATTAGTGGATAATGTATTAAAAATGTTAGTTCCGAATGGCAATGTGATGGTATTAACGCAGAATAACAACCCGGTCGTGGAAGCGTAACGGTTATCCCCAACTGTGCGTCGGCATAATTTGCATAGAACTGGCTGGCGTACTACTCAAGGTCGGCGCAGTTGACGAGTTTGAGCGGGTTAACCGAATTCATGTTGCGGCATTTATCGTATTCCGTTGTCATCAGTTCGATCCACTGCATGAGTAATGCGTCAAAAAGGAAAACGGAGACTGCGAAAACAACCAGCCACCAATACTTACGAATCATTGCCAAATCCTGTGTATTCATGCCCAAGCGTGCAAGGAATATACACGAAACAACGCGGCAGAAAAGCAGACTTACAATGCTTTTACTTCACCTGAGATGCATCCGTCATTTCGGCCATACGGCTCTTTTTGGACAGGTTTGTTGTCTTGCGCTTCTTCACCTTTGCCAGTTCGTTTTCCGCATAGTGAGAGGTGACGTTCAGCCTTCTGATGCCCATTTTTACGTATTCATCGTTGATTTCGATGCCGACAAATTTTCGCCCGGTTTCCACGGCTACGGCGCCCGTCGTGAAGCTTCCGGCGAAGGGATCTAACACCGTGTCGCCCGGGTTTGAGGAGGCCAGGATGATCCGGCTCAACAGCGCTCTGGGTTTTTGCGTGGGATGGTTCTCATACTCATCCATTAAGTAACGGACGCGGGGAAAATCCCAGACGTTTCCGGGGACTTTTTGTGTGTTGTAGGGCTGGGGCGGATTTTTGCGGTAATCGATCAACGCTCTTTTTGCGCCGGTTTTGGTTTCAACCAGGATGTCATCACGATTAAACGTATAGTTCTTCGCATCTTTTACCATCATCAGGATGGGTTCATACATTGAGCCAAAATACTTTTTGGCCTGCACGCCTGAGCTGTCGTACGACCATATGATGCGGCTTTTGATATCGAACAGTTTCCTGCATTTGAGGTCGAGATAGGGCATGTTCTCCGTGCTGTTCATGATGTACATCGTGCCGTGTTTTTTCAGCACCCGATGGCACTCATCAATGCATTCAAACAGCCAGGCCAAAAAGGTCTCTTCGTCCCAGGACTCCACCAGACCGTCAAAATTTTTTCCGATGTTGTAGGGCGGGTCGGCAAAAATTAAATCGGCACTTTCCGGGGGCAGTTTTTTCAATTCTGAAAGCGCATCACCGTGAATGATCTTCTTCGATTCATCGCCAAAATATTGCGGCTCAAATCCGACATTCATGAACAAACTCCTGTCTGACGCGAATAAAAAAGGCGCTTCCCCATGCCGAGTAGCGCCTTTTTAAACAAGCAATTAGCTAATCGAAATTAGTTCATGCCGTATTTTTTCAATTTTTTACGCAGCGTACCACGGTTGATGCCCATCATCAGGGCAGCACGGGTCTGGTTACCACGGGTGTATTGCATCACCATGTCCAACAGGGGCTGTTCTACTTCAGCCAGTACCAGCTCATAGAGGTCATTAACATCCTGACCGTTCAGTTGAGCAAAATAGTTCTTCAGTGCCTGTTTAACCGAGTCACGCAGGGGCTTTTGAGTCACCTGATCCTGAGAGTTAACGGTAGAAACGGTCAGTACGTCAGAATTTACGCGTTGTTCGAACATAGTTCTGTCAGCTCTTTATTTCATTACGTAAAATTTTCGAAGTATGCCTCCAACGCCTCCAGCTGTTCGCTGGCATCCTCAATGGCGTTGAATGTGCGCCGAAACTGGTCATTTGGAGCGTGCTCCTGGAGATACCAGGAGACGTGTTTACGTGCAATTCGGTACCCTTTTGCCTGGCCATAAAAGTCATGCAGTTCCCGAACATGCGCGCAAAGCAAGCGCTTAACCTCTGCCAAAGGCAGGGGGGGTAGCAACTCCCCAGTGTCCAGATAATGCTGGATTTCCCGAAAGATCCAGGGTCTTCCCTGAGCTGCGCGGCCTATCATCAGGGCATCCGCCCCCGTATAGTTGAGCACAGCTCTGGCTTTATGCGGGTCAGTAATGTCGCCATTCGCGATAATCGGAATGGAAACTTTCTGCTTAACTGCCCGAATACTGTCGTATTCAGCATCTCCATTGAACAAACAGGCGCGGGTGCGTCCATGAATGGTCAGAGCCTGAATGCCACAGTCTTCAGCCAGTTGGGCAATCTCTACGCAGTTACGGTGTTCCGGGGCCCAGCCGGTGCGAATCTTCAGGGTGACAGGAACGTCCACTGCACTCACGACCTCGGTTAGTATCGACTTCACTAAATCCGGGTACTGCAAGAGGGCTGAACCTGCGAGCTTGCGATTCACTTTTTTAGCCGGACACCCCATATTGATATCAATAATCTGGGCGCCGCTTTCCACGTTAATACGTGCGGCATCGGCCATCTCAACAGGGTCGCTACCGGCGATTTGCACCGTGCGAACGCCTGGCTCATCAACGTGCACCATCCGTAAACGAGATTTGTCGCTTTCCCAAACCTGCGGGTTAGAAGACATCATCTCGGATACCGTCAATCCTGCTCCCATCTCATAGCACAGCGTCCGAAAAGGTCTGTCAGTAATGCCAGCCATGGGCGCTGCGATCAGGCGATTTCTAAGCTGGTATTGTCCGATGCGCATGAGTTAAGAAATGACCATACTGTGACTGCAAGGCGGCGTATATTACGCATTTTTTGCACGAGATGAAAGGCCAAACTTTGACCAATCCTCTGAGGTGGATCAAAGAATCGCAGTTAAGATGAATGATGAGAATTAATTAACTTTATAAATCATTGCGTTATAAAATGAAGCCGAATTTTTATACGCTTACAATTTTGCGTAACTTCTCATTTTTTCTTCTATGGCTGACGGCTGGACAACATAATCTGCTGATTTAACCAGCAGATTATCGTTTCATAGTGTGATCGCCGCCTCATTTCAGGACAGGATCGCGAAGCGTCGGTATCGACCATTCGTTAATGACGCGGCCATTCAAAGGCTGGACAGGGCGATTGTTGGCAGGGTGTATCGTATGGCGAAATTTTTCCAGTTGACCGGCAGAAAGCGTCATAGGCTGTTTCAGGACAATCCAGGTTACGCCTTCGCTACAGGGAGGCGTCGTTAATGAGCCGCTAAAACGCCAGTAGGTTCTGTCTTCCGGCAACAGCAGATTGATATCGACAGGGGAAAGCAGCGGTATGCTGTCGCCCGGAGTTGCCGGGATGGATTGCCATAAACGTTCAATTGCCTCATTTGGCTCACCGATATCAAACATGACGGCAACAACGGCAATCTCACCTTCCTGGTTTTTGTGCGTCAGGTGCAACTCCATCGCATAGTGTTTACCATTGATGGTATTTTCACTTGGGGCATGAAAATGAAATTCTGCTAAAGCATAAGGCTGATCGTCAATCTGAGCGAAAGCAGAAGAATAGGGGTTCATTGTTGCCTGAAGAGTGTGGTTAACGTTCAGGAGCATGTCGGCGCGATCGATGTACTGTACGTTAAGCGGCGGGAGCTGGATTTCATTCGTGGTGAGAATATCAACAGGGGACTGGCTCATCCCGGTCTGGCACAGTTTGTATGCTTTATTGATTTCACCCCAGTGCGCGGGAGAGGTGTCGCCTTCATAGCTCCAGTCAGTTGCCGAAACGGAAACGGGCATCATACAGATTGCCAGAAAGGCAGTGGTCAAAGAAATTAACTTCATGCATTTACCCGATGAATTGAAAACAACATAACATTATGTAAATCAATCAATTATAAAGAATATTGTATCGGTGACGAGCAGGAGAGGAAAGTGAATCGTGTGAAAAAGGCGTGGCCAGATGACCACGCCGGAAAGGACTGATTATTTTTTACGACCGGTAATGCGGCACCACTCTTCTTTCTCTACCACCGGGTCGAGCGTAAAGAGTTCGGTATAGGCTTCGCATACGCTTTCCGCCTGGCTGGCCAGGATGCCGGAAAGCCCCAGTAAACCGCCCTCAACGGGCAGTACGCTGATTAACGGGGCCAGTTCACGTAATGGGCCAGCCAGGATGTTAGCGACCACCACATCGGCTTTCATGGCTTCTGGCTGGTCTTTGGGGAGATAGAGCTCCAGACGCTCAGATACGCCGTTGCGCTCTGCGTTATCACGGCTGGCCTGGATCGCCTGCGGATCGATATCGATCCCGATAGCTTTCGCTGCGCCCAGTTTTAATGCGGCAATCGCCAGGATGCCGGAACCGCAGCCAAAGTCGATCACCGTCTTACCGTTCAGATCAAGCCCGTCGAGCCATTGCAGGCAGAGGGATGTGGTGGGATGCGTGCCGGTACCGAAGGCCAGACCCGGGTCCAGCATGACGTTGACGGCGTTCTCATCCGGTACATCGCGCCAGCTCGGGCAAATCCACAGACGCTCGCCAAAGCGCATCGGGTGAAAGTTGTCCATCCATTCGCGTTCCCAGTCTTTATCTTCCAGTTGCTCAATCTTATGCGCGAAACCCGCGCCCAGCAGCGGATGATGCTCAAGGATTGCCACCACCTCTTTCATGTCGGTTTCGGCATCGAACAGGCCGATAACGTCGGTATCGCCCCACAGACGCGTTTCACCTGGCAGCGGCTCAAATACCGGCGTGTCGTGCGTGTCCTGGAAGGTCACAGAGACCGCGCCGGTTTCCACCAGCGCATCGCTAAGTTCTTCGGCGTTCGTACCGGTCGTATTCAGTTTCAGTTGGATCCACGGCATGGCAAAACTCTTTATTTATCAGTAGTCAATAAGGTGGCTTGCTGGGCAGATGAACCAAAACGGTTTCCGGCCAGAAAAGCCAATAAACTGAGCAGTAGCGAGGGCACGATGGGGTGAAAGCCCAGGTACTGAACGTTAAAGGTGGCGAGCACGGCATACAACACGCCGCCAATGATCATGGCGCTTAGCGCGCCTGTCGCGTTTGCACGCTCCCAGTACAGGCCCAGCACCAGCGGCCATAAGAACACCGCTTCCAGGCCGCCGAAAGCCAGCAGGTTAAGCCAGATAATCATTTCCGGCGGTTTCCAGGCCGCGAGCAGCAGCAACGCGCCTAACAGCAGCGTGATGATGGCTGACATCCGCTTCAGGCGAGTTTCGTTATGCATTTGCTCCGGGCGAATATTCAGATAGAGATCTTTAATGATCGTAGCGGAACTTTGCAGCAACTGGGCATTGATTGTCGACATAATGGCCGCCATCGGCGCGGCGAGAAAGATGCCGGCGGCAATCGGCGGCAGAACCTTAACCATCAGCGTTGGAATGACCAGATCCGGTACGGTCAGGTCAGGAATCACCGCCCGCCCCAGCGCGCCCGCCAGGTGCATACCGAACATCAGGATCGCCACCACAATCGTGCCGATGATAATGCCGCGATGCACCGCTTTACTGTCTTTATAGGAGATGCAACGCACGGCAGTATGCGGCAGGCCGATCACGCCAAAGCACACCAGCACCCAGAATGAGGTCATAAAGGTCGGTGACAGAATGTCATCCGCGCCCTGCGGCGTCACCAGTTTCGGGTCGATCGTTTGCAGGGTTTCGACCGCGTGTCCGAGGCCGCCTGCCGCATGAACCACGCCGACCAACAGGACGATGGTGCCAATTAGCATGACCATGCCCTGCATCGTATCGTTGAGCACGCTGGCGCGAAAACCGCCAAATGCGGTATACAACGCGATGCTGACGCCAAAGATTAACAGCCCTGTTTCGTAGGGGATGCCCGCTGCGGTCTCAAGCAGGCGCGCGCCGCCAATAAACTGTACGGTCATCGCCCCGACGAAAGCCACCAGCAGGCTGAGGCTTGCCAGCCAGACCAGCAGACGGCTTTGATAGCGGGCAAACAGCATATCGTTAAGGGTGACGGCGTTGTAGCGCCGCGCCAGAATAGCGAACTTCTTACCCAGAATACCCAGCGAGAGCCAGACGGCGGGTAGCTGGATCATCGCCAGCAATACCCAGCCCAGGCCGTATTTATAGGCCGCGCCCGGGCCGCCGATAAATGAGCTGGCGCTGATGTAGGTGGCGGTCAGCGTCATCGCCAATACAATTCCGCCCATCGAACGGCTACCGAGGAAATACTCATTCAGGAAGGTGCCCGTCGTCCTTTTTCGCATGGCATAGACCGACAGACCAAACACCACCAGCAGATAGGCGATAAGCGGCAGAATGACTTCAAGCTGCATCATCGTCCTCCAGAGGAATGTCGCGATAGATAAATTTCACCATAGCCCAGCACAGTAAAATGAAAACAAGCGGCGTCAGCAGGCAGGCCATTTCAAACCAGTGTGGAAGGCCCGTTATGCCGGGTGCCGCGCCTGGTAAGTAAGCAGTCACTAACCACGCAGCCAGATACAGAAGGGTCAGCCACAGCGCCCAACGCGCCTCTTTGTTGGCCTGAACAAAACGCGTGTCCATTTTTTGTCCCTTGTGGATGAAGAAAGCGGGGATTGTACCTTATGGGATGTACCGGAGGGAAAAAAACAAAAGGCCGGAAAACCGGCCTTTTTCAATTAACGCACGCTTATTTTTCCTGAAGACCGAGTTTCTTCTCCAGATAGTGGATGTTGGTGCCACCGTGCTGGAAGTGCTCGTCGTTCATGATGCGGGTTTGCAGGTCAATGTTGGTTTTGATGCCATCAATGATCAGTTCCTGCAATGCGTTTTTCATACGGGCAATCGCTACGTCACGGTTTTCACCGTAGCAGATCAGCTTGCCGATCATGGAGTCATAGTACGGCGGTACGGTGTAACCCGCGTAGATATGGGACTCCCAGCGTACGCCAAAGCCGCCCGGCGCGTGGAAACGCGTGATTTTACCCGGGCTTGGCAGGAAGGTGTTCGGGTCTTCAGCGTTGATACGGCATTCTACCGCATGGCCTTTCACCACAACTTCTTCCTGCTTGATGGACAGCGGCTGGCCCGCAGCGATACGCAACTGTTCTTTGATCAGGTCAACGCCGGTGATCATTTCAGTAACCGGGTGTTCTACCTGAATACGGGTGTTCATTTCGATGAAATAGAACTCGCCGTTTTCGAACAGGAACTCAAACGTACCTGCTCCGCGATAGCCGATATCGACACACGCTTTGGAGCAACGCTCGCCGATGTAACGACGCAGTTCCGGGGTAATGCCCGGCGCTGGCGCTTCTTCGACCACTTTCTGGTGACGACGCTGCATGGAGCAGTCACGTTCTGCCAGATAGATAGCGTTACCCTGACCGTCAGCCAACACCTGAATTTCGATGTGGCGTGGGTTTTCCAGGTATTTTTCCATGTACACCATGTCATTGCTGAAGGCTGCTTTCGCTTCCGCTTTGGTCATGGAAATGGATTGCGCCAGTTCGGCATCGCCGCGCACAACGCGCATACCGCGACCGCCGCCGCCGCCGGACGCTTTGATAATAACCGGGTAGCCGATGCGTTTTGCAATGGCGCGGTTTTTATCCATATCGTCGCCCAACGGGCCGTCAGACCCCGGTACGCATGGAACGCCAGCCTGCTTCATTGCGCTGATTGCGGACACTTTATCGCCCATCAGGCGGATGGTGTCGGCCTTCGGGCCAATGAAGATAAAGCCGGAGCGTTCAACCTGCTCAGCGAAGTTGGCGTTCTCAGACAAGAAGCCATAACCCGGATGGATTGCCACCGCGCCGGTGATTTCAGCGGCGCTGATGATAGCCGGGATGTTCAGATAGCTTTTTACGGACGGAGCCGGGCCAATACAGACCGTCTCATCCGCCAGCAATACGTGTTTTAAATCGCGATCCGCGCTTGAGTGCACAGCCACGGTCTTGATACCCAGTTCTTTACAGGCACGAAGAATACGCAGTGCAATCTCGCCACGGTTGGCGATGACAATTTTATCCAGCATGTTCGCCTCGTTATTCGATGACGACCAGCGGCTCGTCAAATTCTACCGGCTGACCACTTTCGACCAGAATTGCTTTCACCACGCCGGATTTATCGGCTTCGATCTGGTTCATCATTTTCATGGCTTCAACGATGCACAGGGTATCGCCCGCGTTAACTTTCTGGCCGACTTCGACGAATGCTTTCGCATCCGGGCTCGGGGTGCGGTAGAAAGTACCAACCATTGGGGAACGTACGATGTGACCACTGATTTCCGCTGATGCAGCAGGCGCTTCCATTGCTGGAACAGCCGCCGGAGCGACAGCGTTAGACAGAGCTGGCTGCTGCATTGGCGCAGCATAAGCTTGTTGCATCACCGGAAAACCTGCGTTTGGCGCGGTGCGGCTGATGCGCACAGACTCTTCGCCTTCAGAAATTTCCAGTTCGGAGATGCCTGATTCTTCAACCAGCTCGATCAGTTTTTTAATCTTACGAATATCCATGAGTGGGTTCCGTACTCTTTGTTTAGTGTGATTGTGACAGGCGTTTTACCGCCGTCTGTAAAGCGTATGAGTAACCGTCAGCGCCGAATCCGCAAATGACGCCAGCCGCAATATCGGAAAGATACGAATGCTGGCGAAACGGTTCCCGCGCATGTACGTTGCTCAGGTGAATCTCGATAAACGGGATGCTCACCGCGAGCAGCGCATCGCGAATCGCAACACTGGTGTGCGTAAACGCGGCCGGATTAATCAGGATATAGTCCACAGTGTCTTTAGCCTGATGAATACGGTCGATGAGTGCATACTCCGCGTTAGACTGCAAATGATCCAGCGTCACATTCAGCGCGTCGGCCTCTGCATTCAAACGGTTAACAATTTCCGTTAGTGTCAGGGTGCCGTACTTATCGGGTTCACGGGTGCCGAGCATATTAAGGTTCGGACCGTTTAAAAGCAAAATGTGTGATTTGTCGGCCATCGTGCAGCTATCTCCTGCGATTCTCCGGTAAAAAACAAAATATACCTTTGATGCGCGATTGTCACCCTTTCAGCGGCTTAAAAACCCTGTCCGGGAAACCAAGGTCGCACATTATAACGATTTCGTAGCATTTGGCAGCTAAATACTGGTCTTATCAGGGAAGATTATCAACTGCTAACACGCAAAGACCCAAGGCGAGTCCTGGTTTTGCAACAAACCGCACATAACGGAGGCGTTACAGCATTTTGCCCGCAAACGACCGCCACCACTGGCGAAATGTCTTGTAGCGCCAGGCTAAAAGCACCAGCGCCAGCAGGGCATAAATGACCGGCTGCGGCGATAAAATTTTTACCGACCACAGATAATGAATGGGAGCCAGAATCGCGACAAGATAAACGAAGTTATGCAAACGTTGCCAGCGTTTCCCCAGTTTTCGTTGCGCCGCCTGCGTGGAGGTCAACGTAAGGGCGAATAAAATGAACCAACTGATAATGCCCAACGTTAAATAAGGACGAGTGATTAACTCCTGGCCCAGCAGCGCCAGATTATTTATGCCCAGTTCAAGTAGCGCATAGCTGGTTAAATGCAGCGTGGCCCAGGCGAAGCACCATAACCCTAACAAGCGGCGGGTGCGGATCAATAATGGCTGTTTAGCGTAGCGCGCCAGCGGTGAAACCAGCAAGGTGGCGAGCAAGAATTTCAGCGCTGTCCTACCGGTAAAGTGTTGAATATCTTTGACCGGATCGGCGCTGAGCCCTCCCTGATTCACCGCCCAGACGAGCCAGAGAAACGGTAATAATCCGGCAAGATGCAGCAGTACTTTTAGCCAGACGATCTGTTTTTGTGTCAGACGCACTTAGAAATTCTCCCGCAGATCCAGACCGCGATATAAAGACGCCACTTCACTGGCATAGCCGTTAAACAGCAGCGTCGGCTGTCTTTGTACATCCAGAATGCCGCCCGCGCCAATAAAACGCTCGGTCGCCTGTGACCAGCGCGGATGATCAACGTGCGGATTCACGTTGGCGTAAAATCCGTATTCGTTTGGCGCGGCCAGATTCCAGGTGGTCGGCGGGCGTTCGCGGGTCAGTTTAATACTGACGATCGACTTAATCCCCTTGAACCCGTATTTCCACGGCACTGTCAGACGGATGGGGGCGCCGTTTTGCGGCGGCAGCGCTTTACCATAGACGCCGACAGTCAGCAGCGTGAGTGGGTGCATTGCCTCGTCCAGACGCAATCCTTCGACGTAAGGGTATTTTAGCCCGCCGCCGATAAAGCGGTCTTTTTGTCCCGGCATATCATCGGGCGCGTAGATCGTTTCGAACGCCACATAGTTGGCACTGCTGGTGGGTTCGACCAGTGCGAGCAGTTTATGTAAGGGGAAGCCAATCCAGGGAACCACCATCGACCATGCCTCAACGCAGCGCATACGATAGATTCGCTCTTCCAGCGGGAAACGCGTCGTGAGCGCATCGTGATCGAGCGTTAGGGGTTTCGCTACTTCACCGCTAATTTTCAACGTCCAGGGATCGGTTTTCAGGCTACCCGCGTTGGCGGCCGGGTCTGCTTTATCGAGGCCGAATTCATAGAAATTATTATAGCCGGTGACTTTGTTTTCCGGCGTTAACGGGAGGTCGTTTTGCCAGGCGGCGGGTTTGCTGAAATCAAGCGGCTTACCGGCAGGCGCAGGGGGACGATCGTTGCCTTTAAACCAGCTCAGCAGGTCGGCCTGGGCGGTAGCGGGCAGAGAAAGGGCGGCCGCGCTGATACCTAAAGCTTTCAGTACCTGGCGGCGCTGCAACATAAAAACGGACTCCGCGGTTACGTCGGCTTCCGTCAGTTTTTTCATTTTCATAGCATCCTCCGTCATGCGTTTTTTTAAGCATGACGGAGGCGAAACGTTAACGCGAATATGTCACGAAAATTTGAAGATTAGGCAATCTTCACCAGCGTACGGCCCTGCGCCTGGTTATTGATGATGGCATCGGCGAATTTCGGCGCGTCTGCCAGCGTGATTTCTGTTGCAGCCTGCGCATAGAAAGAGGCTGGCAGGTCGTTGACCAGGCGTTTCCAGGCTTCTGCGCGGCGGGCAGGCGGAGTCATCACGGAATCCACGCCCTGCAAGCGGACATTACGCAGAATAAACGGCATGACCGTGGTAGGGAGCGCGAAGCCGCCCGCCAGGCCACAGGCCGCAACGCAGCCGCCGTAGTTCATCTGCGCCAACACTTTCGCCAGCACTTTATCGCCAACGGTGTCGATGGCACCGGCCCAGAGTTGTTTTTCCAGCGGGCGGGATTCGGCAAACTCATCGCGCCCCAGAATGCGGTTGGCGCCCAGGCTACGCAGGTAGTCGTGAGTGCTTTCGCGTCCTGACACGGCCACAACCTGGTAGCCCAGCTTATGCAGCAACGCAACGGCAGTGCTGCCCACGCCGCCGCTGGCGCCGGTCACGACAATCTCGCCATCTTCAGGGCGAATGCCCGCGTCTTCCAGCGCCATCACGCACAGCATGGCGGTAAAACCGGCGGTGCCGATAATCATCGCATTTCGGCTATCAAGACCTTTCGGGAGAGCAACCAGCCAGTCGCCTTTTACGCGGGCGCGCTCAGCCAGACCGCCCCAGTGGTTTTCGCCCACGCCCCAGCCGGTCAGTAAAACCTCCTGACCGGCATGGAAGCGGGGATCTTCACTGGCGCGTACGGTTCCGGCGAAATCGATGCCAGGAATCATCGGAAAGTTACGGATGATTTTCCCTTTCCCGGTGATGGCCAGAGCATCTTTATAGTTCAGGCTGGACCAGTGGACATCTACCGTTACATCCCCTTCCGGTAGCCGACTTTCTTCAAGGGTCTGAACGGAAGCAAGGGTTTTACCGTCCTGCTGTTCTAAGATCAAAGCCTGCATAACCTGTCCTCAATTTGCATAGTGGATTGGAAAAATATTTATGAAGACTATACTCGCTAATCAAAACGTGATGCCGATTCAACGCAATAAATTGCCAGATAGACCTGATTTGGTAGTATGCCCGCTTAGCTGTGCAATTTAACGGACTTCGCGTTCAGAGTTGCTCTTTCATGTCGTTTATAACTGTCGGAGTTAACACACGGATGCGATTAACGACGAAATTCTCAGCCTTTGTCACGCTGCTTACCGGGTTAACAATCTTCGTTACGCTCATCGGCTGCTCGCTGAGTTTTTACAATGCTATCGAGAATAAATTCACCAGCCGCATTCAGGCGGTCGCCACCGCTATTGACACGCATCTTGTCTCCTCTGATTTTGTCACGCTAACGCCGCAGATTAATGAACTGATGGTATCGGTCGATATCGTGCGTGTCGATTTGTTGCAGGATGGCCGCCAGGTGTATAGCCATTCGCGCAACAGCAGCTATCGGCCAGCGGGAAGCAACAACCTGTATCGTGAGCTGACGATTCCGCTGGTAAAACATCCCGGCACCTCGCTGCATGTGGTGTTTCAGGACCCGATGGGCAACTATTTTCACTCGCTCGTGACCACCGCGCCGCTCACGCTGGCGATCGGCTTTATCGTTTTCATCTTGTTCTTATCGGTACGCTGGCTACAGCGCCAGCTGTCCGGGCAGGAGCTGCTGGAAATTCGTGCAACGCGTATTCTGAACGGCGAACGCGGGCCGAATGCGCGAGGGTCGGTCTATGAATGGCCCGCGCGCACCAGTAGCGCGTTGGATATGCTGCTGTCTGAAATTCAGTTTGCCAGCGAACAGCGCAGCCGTCTGGATACGCTTATCCGTTCTTATGCGGCGCAGGATGTCAAAACCGGGCTGGGCAATCGCCTGTTTTTTGATAACCAACTGGCGACGCTGCTGGAAGATCAGGAAAAAGTGGGATCGCATGGCGTGGTGATGATGATCCGCCTGCCTGACTTTAACCTGCTTCACGACAGCTGGGGGCGCGATCTCGCGGAAGAACAGCTGTTTGCGCTGATTAATCTGCTGTCGACATTTATTATGCGCTACCCGGGTTCGCTGCTGGCGCGCTACCACCGCAGCGACTTTGCCGTCCTGTTGCCGCACCGCACATTGAAAGAAGCGGAGAGCATCGCCGGGCAGTTATTAAAAGCGGTAGATGCATTACCGGTTAATAAAAAGCTCGATCGTGACGATATGGTACATATCGGCATTTGCGCATGGCGTAGCGGTCAGTCGACGGAGCAGGTGATGGAACATGCCGAAGCCGCGACCCGAAATGCCGTGTTGCAGGGAGGGAACAGTTGGGCGGTGTATGACGATTCGCTGCCGGAAAAAGGCCGAGGCAACGTACGCTGGCGCACTCTTATTGAGCAGATGCTCAGCCGGGGCGGGCCGCGGATTTATCAGAAACCGGCGGTAATGCGTGAAGGACGCGTACACCACCGGGAGCTGATGTGCCGTATCTTTGACGGCGCCGAAGAGGTGATTTCGGCGGAATACATGCCGATGGTATTGCAGTTCGGTTTATCGGAAGAGTATGACCGCTTGCAAATTAGCCGTTTGATCCCGCTGCTGAAATACTGGCCGGAGGAAAATCTGGCGATGCAGGTAACGGTAGAATCGTTGATCCGCCCACGGTTTCAGCGCTGGCTGCGTGATACGTTGATGCAGTGCGAAAAATCGCAGCGAAAACGTATTATTTTTGAACTTGCCGAGGCAGATGTTTGTCAACACATCAGTCGGTTACAGCCTGTTATTCGTTTAATGAATGCGCTTGGCGTTCGGATCGCGGTGACACAGGCGGGTTTGACGCTGGTGAGTACCAGCTGGATTAAAGAACTTAATGTGGAATTACTGAAACTTCATCCGAGTCTGGTAAGAAACATTGAGAAACGAACGGAAAACCAGTTACTGGTACAGAGCCTGGTGGAAGCCTGCACGGGAACGCATACGCAGGTTTACGCGACAGGCGTCCGTTCGCGTAGCGAGTGGCATACGCTGACGGGGCGCGGAGTGGCGGGCGGACAGGGGGATTTTTTTGCCTCCTCCCAACCACTTGACACCAACGTGAAAAAATATTCGCAAAGATACTCGGTTTAACCTGCCGTTTAATTTGTTTTCACGTAGAATAACGCGCGCTGTGCCTCATGGGGGTGTGCTTGTCTGCTCGCCAGATTGTTGCAGCAAATATGCAGGTAAACGACCTTTTACAGGTTGCAAATGAAGGCCAGGATTGCTGCTGATGTATTCAGTTCTGATGGACCCAGACAGAGATTTGTAACAAAGGAAACGTACTGCGCTAATTTTCACCGTAGCAGATGATTTTTGCGCCTTGTCGCTGCTGCGTGTGGTTGGTAAAGTAAGCGGATTTTGTTTTCCGCCCCAGCTTTCAGGATTATCCCTTAGTATGTTGAAAAAATTTCGTGGCATGTTTTCCAATGACCTGTCCATTGACCTGGGTACTGCGAATACCCTCATTTACGTAAAAGGACAAGGCATCGTATTGAATGAGCCTTCCGTTGTGGCCATTCGTCAGGATCGTGCCGGTTCACCGAAAAGCGTGGCCGCAGTAGGTCATGATGCGAAGCAGATGCTGGGTCGTACGCCGGGCAATATCGCTGCTATTCGCCCGATGAAAGACGGCGTTATCGCTGACTTCTTCGTGACTGAAAAAATGCTCCAGCACTTCATCAAACAAGTGCACAGCAACAGCTTTATGCGTCCAAGCCCTCGTGTGCTGGTGTGTGTACCGGTAGGAGCGACCCAGGTAGAGCGTCGTGCGATTCGTGAATCCGCACAGGGCGCTGGCGCTCGTGAAGTGTTCCTGATCGAAGAGCCGATGGCTGCGGCAATCGGCGCCGGTCTGCCGGTGTCTGAAGCAACCGGTTCAATGGTTGTCGATATCGGTGGCGGTACGACGGAAGTGGCCGTTATCTCTCTGAACGGCGTGGTTTACTCTTCTTCTGTGCGTATTGGCGGCGACCGCTTCGACGAAGCGATCATCAATTATGTGCGCCGTAACTACGGTTCTCTGATCGGCGAAGCGACCGCAGAGCGTATCAAACACGAAATCGGTTCTGCGTATCCGGGCGACGAAGTGCGTGAAATCGAAGTTCGCGGGCGTAACCTGGCGGAAGGCGTTCCACGCGGCTTTACCCTGAACTCCAACGAGATTCTGGAAGCGTTGCAGGAGCCGCTGACCGGTATTGTGAGCGCGGTGATGGTTGCGCTGGAACAGTGCCCGCCGGAACTGGCGTCTGATATCTCCGAGCGCGGTATGGTGCTCACGGGCGGCGGCGCGCTGCTGCGTAACCTTGATCGTCTGTTAATGGAAGAAACCGGCATTCCTGTCGTTGTTGCTGAAGATCCGCTGACCTGCGTGGCGCGCGGCGGCGGCAAGGCGCTGGAAATGATCGATATGCACGGCGGCGACCTGTTCAGCGAAGAGTAATCGGATACCGGCAGGGTGATGGTTTGATTACCCTGCCGACTCTGATACGAGAATACGCAAACTTATGAAGCCAATTTTTAGCCGTGGCCCGTCGCTACAGATTCGCCTTATTCTGGCGGTGCTGGTGGCGCTCGGCGTGATTATAGCCGACAGCCGCCTGGGGACGTTCAGCCAAATCCGCACGTACATGGATACCGCCGTCAGCCCTTTCTACTTTATTTCCAATGGTCCCCGTGAATTACTCGACGGCGTGTCGCAAACGCTGGCTTCGCGTGACCAACTCGAACTTGAAAACCGGGCGCTGCGCCAGGAACTGTTGCTGAAAAACAGCGAATTGCTGATGCTGGGGCAATACAAACAGGAGAACGCGCGTTTGCGCGAGCTGCTGGGTTCGCCGCTGCGTCAGGACGAACAAAAAATGGTGACTCAGGTCATCTCCACGGTTAACGATCCTTACAGCGATCAGGTGGTGATCGACAAAGGAAGCGTGAACGGGGTCTATGAGGGGCAACCGGTCATCAGCGACAAAGGCGTAGTGGGCCAGGTCGTTGCGGTGGCGAAACTGACCAGCCGCGTTCTGCTTATTTGCGATGCGACACATGCGTTGCCGATTCAGGTGCTGCGTAACGATATCCGCGTCATTGCCGCCGGTAACGGCTGCACGGACGATTTACAGCTTGAGCATTTACCGGCAAACACCGACATTCGCGTTGGCGATGTGCTGGTAACGTCGGGTCTGGGCGGCCGTTTCCCGGAAGGGTATCCGGTGGGCGTGGTTTCGTCCGTCAAGCTGGACACCCAACGTGCTTACACCGTGATTCAGGCGCGTCCGACTGCGGGTTTACAGCGTTTGCGTTATCTGCTGCTGCTGTGGGGAGCCGATCGCAACGGCGCTAATCCGATGACGCCGGAAGATGTGCATCGCGTCGCTAACGAACGACTGATGCAGATGATGCCGCAGGTTCTGCCTTCGCCAGATGCGATGGGGCCGCCAGCGCCAATGCCGGACCCTGCCACGGGGATTAGCCCGGCGCCTGCCGCGCCTCAACAACCGTCGGCTACGCGCGCAACGGGGGGGCAATAGTGGCAAGTTATCGTAGCCAGGGTCGCTGGGTTATCTGGCTCTCGTTTCTTATTGCGCTATTGCTGCAAATCATGCCCTGGCCGGATGATATCATCGTTTTCCGGCCAAACTGGGTGCTCCTTATCTTGCTGTACTGGATCCTCGCACTGCCGCACCGCGTAAATGTGGGTACAGGTTTTGTGATGGGTGCAATACTGGATCTGATCAGCGGCTCTACGCTTGGCGTGCGGGCCTTGTCGATGAGTATCATTGCTTATCTGGTTGCACTGAAATTCCAGCTATTCCGTAACCTGGCGCTCTGGCAACAGGCACTGGTGGTGATATTGCTCTCACTGGTCGTGGACATTATTGTTTTCTGGGCCGAGTTTTTAGTGATCAACGTCTCTTTCAGACCGGAAGTATTCTGGAGTAGTGTAGTAAACGGTGTGCTCTGGCCCTGGCTTTTCCTGCTGATGCGCAAAGTGCGCCAGCAGTTTGCTGTGCAGTAAAGGTTTCTATGACTGACGTTTATCTTGCTTCCGGTTCACCTCGCCGCCAGGAGCTGCTTGCGCAGCTGGGCGTCTCTTTTGCACGTATCGTTACGGGAATTGAAGAAACGCGTGGCGAAGGCGAAAGCGCGCAACAGTATGTCTCCCGTCTGGCGCGGGAAAAGGCGCTGGCAGGCGTGGCGCAAACGGCGCGCGACTTGCCGGTGCTGGGCGCCGATACTATCGTGATTCTTAACGGTGAAGTGCTGGAGAAACCGCGCGATGCAGAACACGCGGCGCATATGCTGCGCAAACTGTCGGGGCAGACGCATCAGGTGATGACGGCCGTCGCGCTGGCGGACAGCCAGTACGTGCTGGATTGTCTGGTGGTGACGGAGGTGACGTTCAGGGCACTGAGTGATGAGGACATCGCGGGCTATGTCGCCAGCGGTGAGCCTATGGATAAAGCTGGAGCATACGGTATTCAGGGGCAGGGTGGCTGTTTTGTCAGGAAGATAAACGGCAGCTATCACGCCGTGGTCGGCTTACCGCTGGTTGAAACGTATGAGTTGCTGAGCAATTTTAACGCACTGCGTGAGAAAAGGGATAAACATGACGGCTGAATTGTTGGTAAACGTAACGCCATCGGAAACACGCGTGGCGTACATTGATGGCGGTATTCTTCAGGAAATTCATATTGAGCGTGAAGCGCGACGAGGCATCGTAGGCAATATCTACAAAGGCCGTGTAAGCCGTGTACTTCCGGGTATGCAGGCGGCTTTTGTAGATATTGGACTGGAGAAAGCCGCGTTTCTTCATGCTTCAGACATTATGCCGCATACCGAATGCGTGGCGGGTGAAGAACAAAAGAACTTCACCGTACGCGACATCTCTGAGCTGGTGCGTCAGGGGCAGGATCTGATGGTGCAGGTGGTAAAAGATCCGCTTGGCACCAAAGGCGCGCGCCTGACGACGGACATCACGCTGCCTTCCCGCTACCTCGTCTTTATGCCCGGCGCGTCGCACGTTGGCGTTTCTCAGCGTATTGAAAGCGAAACCGAACGTGAACGCCTGAAGAAGGTGGTGGCGGAGTATTGCGACGAGCAGGGCGGATTTATCATCCGTACGGCGGCGGAAGGGGTGTGCGAAGAGGATCTGGCGTCGGACGCCGCTTACCTCAAACGCGTCTGGACGAAAGTCATGGAGCGTAAAAAGCGGCCGCAAACGCGCTATCAGATGTACGGCGAACTGGCGCTGGCGCAGCGCGTACTGCGTGATTTTGCCGATGCCGAGCTGGACAGAATCCGCGTGGATTCGCGTCTGACGTACGAGGCATTGCTGGAATTTACTGCGGAATATATCCCCGAGATGACCAGCAAGCTCGAACACTACAGCGGTCATCAGCCGATTTTCGATCTCTTTGATGTTGAAAATGAGATTCAGCGCGCGCTGGAACGCAAGGTGGAGCTGAAATCCGGCGGTTATCTGATTATCGATCAAACCGAAGCCATGACCACCGTTGATATCAATACCGGGGCGTTTGTCGGGCACCGTAATCTTGATGATACGATCTTCAATACCAATATTGAGGCGACGCAGGCGATTGCGCGGCAGCTGCGTCTGCGCAATCTGGGCGGTATCATCATCATCGATTTTATCGACATGAATAATGAAGATCATCGCCGTCGGGTACTGCATTCTCTGGAGCAGGCGCTGAGCAAAGATCGCGTGAAAACCAGCATCAACGGCTTTTCGCAACTGGGTCTGGTAGAGATGACCCGTAAGCGTACGCGCGAAAGCGTGGAACATGTGCTATGCAATGAATGTCCAACGTGTCATGGACGCGGTACGGTGAAAACGGTGGAAACCGTCTGCTATGAAATTATGCGTGAAATCGTGCGTGTGCATCATGCCTACGACTCCGATCGTTTCCTCGTTTATGCCTCTCCGGCGGTGGCGGAAACGTTAAAAGGCGAAGAGTCGCACGCGCTGGCAGAGGTGGAAATTTTTGTCGGCAAGCAAGTTAAAGTCCAGATTGAACCGCTCTATAACCAGGAGCAATTTGACGTCGTAATGATGTAAAAGACCGCCGTTTCCAGGCCGGATAACGGGTTTGTGAGTCACATTTTTGGCAGACAAGGAGAGACGCGTGAGGCGATTGCCGGGGATATTACTGCTCACTGGAGCCGCGCTCGTCGTCGTCGTTGCGCTGCTGATCAGTGGATTGCGCCTTGCGCTCCCCCATCTGGATAGCTGGCGTCCGGCGATCCTCAGCAAAATTGAATCTGCCACGGGTATTCCTGTTGCCGCCAGCCAGTTGCATGCGAACTGGCAAACCTTTGGCCCCACGCTTGAAGCCCGGGACATCCATGCCAGTTTGAAAGATGGCGGCGAGCTTTCAGTAAAGCGCGTCACGCTGGCGCTGGATGTCTGGCAAAGCCTGTTGCACATGCGCTGGCAGTTTCGCGATCTCACCTTCTGGCAACTGCACATCCGCACCAATACGCCGATCCAACGCAGCGACAGCGACGAAGGCATTGAAACCAACCGTATTAGCGATCTTTTCCTGCGTCAGTTTGATCACTTCGATCTCCGGGATAGCCAAATTAGCTTTCTGACCTTATCAGGCCAGCGAGCCGAACTGGCGATCCCGCAGCTTACCTGGTTGAACGGCAAAGACAGGCACCGCGCGGAAGGTCAGGTCAGTCTCTCCAGCCTGACCGGGCAGCATGGCGTGATGCAGGTTCGTATGGATCTGCGTGACGACG
This sequence comes from Citrobacter sp. CK188, assembly GCF_030333525.1. Lineage (NCBI taxonomy): Bacteria > Pseudomonadati > Pseudomonadota > Gammaproteobacteria > Enterobacterales > Enterobacteriaceae > Citrobacter > Citrobacter sp. CK188. The sequence continues at coordinate 423,203 of NZ_JAOWFU010000034.1, read as the reverse complement.
ACGGGCTGCTGAACAACGGTCGGGTCTGGCTACAGGCCGACGATATTGACGTGAAGCCGTGGCTGGGCAAATGGATGCAGGATAACGTGGCGCTGCAAACCGCACGCTTTAGCCTGGAAGGCTGGATGACGCTCACGAAAGGCGAAGTCTCCAGCGGCGATATCTGGCTTAAGCAGGGCGGCGCGAGCTGGCAGGGCGATAATCATTCGCACACGCTTTCCGTTGATAACCTGACCGCGCACATTACGCGTGAACAGCCGGGCTGGCAGTTTTATATTCCTGACACGCGTATCACGCTGGATAGCAAACCCTGGCCGCGCGGCGCGTTAACGCTGGCCTGGGTGCCGGAACAAGAAGTTGGCGGTCAGAACAACATACGCAGCGATGAATTGCGTATTCGCGCCAGCAACCTTGAACTGGCTGATATGGACGGGCTGCGTCCGGTGGCGGCGAAACTCTCGCCTGCGCTGGGCGACATCTGGCAGGCCACACAGCCACGCGGAAAAATAGACACTCTCGCGCTGGATATCCCGCTACAGGCGACGGAGAAAACACGTTTCCAGGCGTCGTGGGATAACCTCGCCTGGAAGCAGTGGAAGCTCTTACCGGGCGCGGAACACTTCTCCGGCACCTTGTCCGGCAGCGTGGAAAACGGCGCGCTGACTGCCTCGATGCAGCAGGCCGAAATGCCGTATGAAACCGTCTTTCGCGCACCGCTGGAAATTGAAAACGGCGTGGCGACGCTCACCTGGCTGAAGAATGACAAAGGGTTTCAGCTGGACGGGCGCAACATCGATGTGAAAGCGAAAGCCGTACATGCGCGCGGCGGTTTTCGTTATCTGCAACCCGCTGGAGAGGAGCCCTGGCTGGGGATTCTGGCGGGGATCAGCACCGATGACGGTTCACAGGCCTGGCGTTATTTCCCGGAAAACCTGATGGGCAAAGAGCTGGTTGATTACCTGAGCGGCGCGATTCAGGGCGGCGAAGCGGATAACGCCACGCTGGTGTATGGCGGCAATCCACATCTTTTCCCCTACAAACATAATGAAGGTCAGTTTGAAGTGCTGGTGCCGCTGCGTAACGCGAAGTTTGCTTTCCAGCCGGACTGGCCCGCGCTGTCCGACCTCAACATTGAGCTGGACTTCCTGAACGACGGCCTGTGGATGAAGGCGGATAGCGTCAATCTGGGTGGTGTTAAGGCCAGCAATCTGACCGCAATAATCCCGGACTATGCCAAAGAAAAGCTGCTGATTGATGCCGATATCAATGGGCCGGGTAAAGCGGTCGGCCCGTATTTTGACGACACGCCGCTGAAAGATTCTCTCGGCGCCACGCTGGAGCAACTCCAGATTGACGGCGATGTGAATGCTCGCTTACATCTTGATATTCCGCTGGATGGCGAGCTGGTCACCGCCAAAGGGGACGTCTTGCTGCGTAATAATAGTTTGTTCATTAAGCCGCTCGACAGCACGCTGAAGAACCTGAGCGGTAAGTTCAGCTTCAACAACGGCAATCTCAAGAGCGAACCGTTAACGGCAAACTGGTTTAATCAGCCGTTGAACGTGGATTTCTCCACCAATGAAGGGGAAAAGGCCTATCAGGTCGACGTCAACCTTAACGGCAACTGGCAGCCGGGCCGTATGGGCGTGCTACCTGCGCAGGTGAACGATGCTATAAGCGGCGGTATGGCGTGGAACGGTAAAGTGGGCATTGCGCTTCCTTATCACTCTGGTGCGACATACAACGTAGAACTGAAAGGCGACCTGAAGAATGTGAGCAGTCGCTTACCGTCACCGCTCGACAAGCAGGCCGGGGAATCCTTGCCAGTGAGCATTAAGGCCGACGGTAACTTGCGTGGCTTCGCGCTGACCGGCAGCGCCGGGAAGAATAATCACTTTAACAGCCGCTGGCTGCTGAATCAGAAACTGACGCTGGATCGGGCAATCTGGACAACGGATAGCCGCACCACGCCGACATTGCCTGATCGACAAGGCGTTGAGCTTAATCTTCCGGCAATGGATGGCGCAGAGTGGCTGGCGCTGTTCCAGAAAGGCGCGGCGGATAACGTTGGCGCAAAGACCAGTTTGCCGCAGCGCGTGACGCTACGAACGCCTTCGCTGTCGCTGGGCGGGCAACAGTGGAATAACCTGAGCATTGTCTCTGAGCCGTCGCTGAATGGTCAGAAGGTCGAAGCGCAGGGGCGCGAGGTTAACGCCACGCTGGCGATACGCAATAATGCTCCGTGGCAGGCGAATATCAAATACCTGTATTACAACCCGAGCGCGGCGAAGCGTACAGACGGCGCGCAGGCGACCTCGCCGTTCTCCTCCCTTGAGCGAGTCAGTTTCCGTGGCTGGCCTGATGTGCAGTTACGCTGCGTCGAATGCTGGCTGTGGGGGCAAAAATATGGGCGTATTGACGGCGACGTCGCGATTCAGGGAAATACGCTGACCCTGAGTAACGGGCTGCTGGATACGGGTTTCTCCCGGCTGACGGCTGAGGGTGTCTGGGTGAACACGCCGGGTAGCGAGCGCACGTCGCTGAAGGGGAAACTGCGCGGCCATAAAATTGATGCCGCAGCGGGATTCTTTGGCGTTTCGACCCCCATCCGCAACGCCTCGTTTAACGTGGACTATGACTTACACTGGCGTAACCTGCCCTGGCAGCCGGATGAGGCTTCCCTTAATGGCATTTTACGTACCCGCCTGGGGAAAGGTGAAATTACCGAGCTGAGCACCGGTCATGCGGGGCAGCTTCTGCGTTTGCTGAGCTTTGACGCACTGCTGCGTAAGCTGCGTTTTGATTTTAGCGATACGTTCAGCGACGGTTTCTACTTTGACTCTATTCGCAGTACGGCGTGGATCAAAGACGGCGTGATGCACACTGACGATACGCTGGTGGATGGGCTGGAGGCCGACATCGCCAAGAAAGGTTCAGTCAATCTGGTGCGTCGGGAACTCGATATTGAAGCCGTCGTCGCACCGGAAATCTCCGCCACGGTAGGGGTTGCCGCCGCGTTTGCGGTGAACCCGATTGTCGGGGCGGCGGTATTTGCCGCGAGTAAAGTGTTGGGGCCGTTGTGGAGCAAAGTCTCCATTCTGCGCTATCGCATCACGGGCCCGGTAGACAAACCGCAGATTAACGAAGTCCTGCGCCAGCCGCGTAAAGAAAGCCAGCAATGATTTGACGGGGGCGAGTAATTGCCCCAATCTCAGTAAATAGAAATGAATGACGAACTGCAAAAGCCGGATGGCGCTGCGCTTATCCGGCCTACATAACTTCTACCGCAGTCCGGCATTGAAGCGCCTGATGGCGACGCAGGCGCGTCTTATCAGGCCTACAACAGTAACTAACGAGTAGCAAAACGATGAGTCTGAACCTGGTAAGTGAACAATTGCTAGCGGCGAACGGCCTGAACCATCAGGATTTGTTTGCCATTCTGGGCCAACTGGCCGAACGCCGTCTCGATTACGGCGATCTCTATTTTCAGTCGAGCTATCACGAATCCTGGGTTTTAGAAGATCGCATCATTAAAGATGGTTCTTACAACATCGATCAGGGCGTTGGCGTGCGCGCTATCAATGGTGAAAAAACAGGGTTTGCCTATGCCGATCAGATCAGCCTGCAAGCGCTGGAGCAGAGCGCGCAGGCCGCGCGTACCATCGTGCGCGACAGCGGCGACGGCAAAGTAAAAACACTGGGCGCGGTAGAGCACCCGATGCTCTATACCGCCATTGACCCGCTACAGAGCATGAGCCGCGAAGAGAAACTCGACATTCTGCGTCGCGTGGACAAGGCGGCGCGTGAAGCCGACAAGCGCGTACAGGAAGTGACGGCCAGCCTGACCGGCGTGTATGAGCTGATTCTGGTGGCGGCGACCGACGGTACGCTGGCGGCGGATGTGCGCCCGCTGGTGCGTCTGTCTGTCAGCGTGCAGGTAGAGGAAGACGGTAAACGCGAGCGCGGCTCCAGCGGCGGCGGTGGTCGTTTTGGCTATGACTTTTTCTTAGGCGATTTGGACGGTGAAGTACGCGCCGATGCCTGGGCGAAAGAGGCGGTGCGTATGGCGCTGGTGAATCTGTCGGCGGTTGCCGCTCCGGCGGGAACATTACCCGTTGTGCTGGGCGCGGGCTGGCCTGGCGTGCTGCTGCACGAAGCGGTAGGCCACGGACTGGAAGGGGATTTCAACCGTCGCGGTACGTCGGTGTTCAGCGGCCATATCGGTGAACTGGTCGCGTCTGAACTGTGTACCGTGGTTGATGACGGCACGATCGCCGATCGCCGTGGTTCGGTTGCCATTGATGATGAAGGTACGCCGGGCCAGTACAACGTGTTGATTGAAAACGGCATCCTGAAAGGGTACATGCAGGATAAACTCAACGCGCGTCTGATGGGCGTTGCACCGACCGGTAACGGACGTCGTGAATCATATGCGCATCTGCCGATGCCGCGTATGACCAACACCTATATGCTGGCCGGGAAATCCACGCCGCAGGAGATTATCGAGTCTGTGGAATACGGTATCTATGCGCCTAACTTTGGCGGCGGGCAGGTGGATATCACTTCCGGGAAATTTGTGTTCTCGACTTCAGAAGCGTACCTGATCGAAAACGGTAAGGTGACGAAACCCGTGAAAGGGGCGACGCTGATTGGTTCTGGTATCGAAGCGATGCAGCAGATCTCTATGGTCGGGAACGATCTGAAACTGGATAACGGCGTTGGCGTCTGCGGTAAAGAAGGGCAGAGTCTGCCGGTAGGCGTGGGCCAACCGACGTTAAAAGTGGATAACCTGACCGTGGGCGGCACCGCGTAAAGTCGTTTTGTAGGCCCGATACGCCATTGCGTTATCGGGCATTTTGCCGGATGCGGCGTGAACGCCTTATCCGGCCTGCCTGTTCTGTAGTCGGGCCGTTGATCACTTCTCTTTCCCTCGACCGTACATTCCCTGAAATAACTGCGCGACATCGACAAAATAGTCTGTCAGATAGTTAATCACCACCTGCACCTTCAGCGGCAACTTATCTTTTTCGGTATACAGCGCGTAAACCGGGCGTGGATCGGACTGGTAGCGGGGCAGCAGGATCTCCAGTTCTCCGCTGTTGATCTCATTGATCACCCACATCAACGGAACGTAGGCGATCCCGGCGCCTGCGGTCAGCCAGCGGCTGAGCGTCATCGGATCGTTGGTGACGAAGCGTCCTTGTGGGATCAGCCGGGTGGAGATCCCTTCCGGAGCAATCAACTCAAACTCGTTATCCGGGCGCACGCTGTATTCCAGCCATGAGTGATTGCTGAGGTCGGCGGGTTTTTCCGGCACGCCAAATTGTGCGAGATAGCTTTTGGCGGCGCACACCACCATCGGCATTGCCCCCAGACGGCGTGAAAACAGGCTGGAGTCCTGCAACGCACCGACGCGAATCACCACGTCCAGACCATCGGCGATCAGGTCCGGCGCCGGGATGCCGGTCACCAAGTTAACCGTCAGGCCAGGGTACTCTTTCAGCATTTTGGCCGTTAACCCGGCGAGGACATTTTGTGCCATGGTTGAAGAACAACCAATTCGCAGGGTGCCGATAGGCGTGTTGTTGAAGGCATAAAGCTGCTCATGGACATCCTGTACTTCGTGCAGCATCCGACGGCAACCCTGATAATAAATTTTACCGGCCTCGGTCAGCCCAATGCTGCGCGTACTGCGGTTTAGCAGCTTAACCTGTAGCTCATCTTCCAGTTTTGCCACGGTCTGGCTGATAGAGGAAACGCTCATTTGTAGCTGTCTGGCAGCGGCGGTAAAGGAGCCAAATTCAACGACTTTGGCGAACACCGACATGCGTTTTAATCTTTCCATTATTCACTCTGGCTTAAAAGTGATTTAGATCACATATTATAGATAACAGCATAACAGTTACGTTAATATATTATTATTCAAATAACCGCTATGCCGCTCTCGCCTGGCTTTCCACGCCCTTCCCTGCGGTGGCATTGGCTGAAAACTGTATCGCCTGCACTCTCTTTATAAATCAAGGTCAACATGAGTCTGTTTCCCGTTATCGTGGTGTTTGGTCTCTCCTTCCCACCGATATTTTTCGAATTGCTTTTGTCACTGGCGATTTTCTGGCTGGTGCGCCGGATGCTGGTTCCAACCGGCATTTATGACTTCGTCTGGCATCCGGCTCTGTTTAATACCGCGCTGTATTGCTGCCTGTTCTATTTAATATCGCGCTTGTTCGTTTGAGGTAGAAGTGAAAACACTAACAAGAAAACTCTCTCGTACGGCCATCACGCTCGTACTGGTCATTCTGGCCTTCATCGCAATTTTTCGTGCCTGGGTCTATTACACCGAGTCGCCGTGGACGCGTGACGCGCGCTTCAGCGCCGACGTGGTTGCCATTGCGCCAGACGTCGCGGGCCTTATCACCAACGTGAGTGTGCATGATAACCAGCTGGTGAAGAAAGACCAGATACTGTTCACCATCGATCAGCCGCGCTATAAAAAAGCCCTCGAAGAAGCGGAAGCTGACGTTGCCTACTACCAGGTGCTGGCACAGGAAAAACGCCAGGAGGCTGGCCGCCGTAACCGCCTTGGCGTCCAGGCGATGTCGCGTGAAGAGATCGATCAGGCCAATAACGTTCTGCAAACCGTATTACATCAGCTTGCCAAAGCGCAGGCGACGCGCGATCTGGCAAAATTAGACCTCGAACGTACCGTGATTCGCGCCCCTGCTGACGGTTGGGTCACCAACCTGAATGTCTACACCGGCGAGTTTATTACCCGTGGCTCAACGGCGGTTGCGTTGGTGAAACAGCACTCTTTCTACGTGCTGGCCTATATGGAAGAGACCAAACTGGAAGGCGTCCGTCCAGGCTATCGCGCAGAGATAACGCCGCTTGGCAGTAACAAAGTGTTGAAAGGCACCGTTGACAGCGTGGCGGCTGGGGTCACTAACGCCAGCAGCACGCGTGACGCCAAAGGGATGGCGACCATCGACTCCAATCTGGAGTGGGTACGTCTGGCGCAGCGTGTTCCGGTACGTATCCGTCTGGACGATCAGCAGGACAACCTGTGGCCTGCCGGGACAACCGCAACCGTTGTGATTACCGGCAAGCAGGATCGTGATGAAACGCAGGACTCCTTCTTCCGTAAAATGGCGCACCGTCTGCGCGAGTTTGGTTAATCACCATGGGTATCTTCTCCATTGCCAACCAGCATATCCGCTTTGCGGTAAAACTGGCATGCGCCATCGTCCTGGCGCTGTTTGTTGGCTTTCACTTTCAGCTTGAGACGCCGCGCTGGGCGGTGCTGACCGCCGCGATTGTCGCCGCAGGCCCGGCATTCGCCGCCGGTGGGGAACCCTATTCCGGCGCGATTCGCTATCGCGGGATGCTGCGTATCATCGGGACATTTATTGGCTGTATCGCCGCGCTGACCATTATCATCACCATGATTCGCGCGCCGTTATTAATGATTCTGGTGTGCTGTATCTGGGCGGGATTTTGTACCTGGATCTCCTCGCTGGTGCGGGTTGAAAACTCCTATGCATGGGGGCTGTCCGGGTATACGGCGCTGATCATCGTCATTACTATTCAGGCGGAGCCACTACTGACGCCGCAGTTCGCGGTTGAACGTTGCAGCGAGATCGTGATTGGTATCGTCTGCGCCATTATGGCGGATCTGCTCTTTTCGCCGCGTTCAGTGAAACAGGAAGTGGATCGTGAAGTCGACGGTCTGCTGGTGGCGCAATACCAGCTGATGCAGCTGTGTATTAAGCACGGCGACAGTGAGGAAGTGGACAAAGCCTGGGGCGATCTGGTGCGGCGGACGGCGGCGCTGGAAGGCATGCGCAGCAATCTCAATATGGAGTCATCGCGCTGGGGGCGCGCCAACCGCCGCCTGAAAGCGCTGAATACGCTCTCGTTGACGCTGATCACCCAGTCCTGTGAAACATACCTGATTCAGAACACTCACCCGGAGTTGATCACCGACACCTTCCGCGAGCTGTTCGAAACGCCCGTCGAAACCGCGCAGGACGTACATAAACAGCTTAAGCGGATGCGTCGCATCATTGCCTGGACCGGCGAACGTGAAACGCCCGTAACCCTTTACACCTGGGCCGGTGCGGCGACGCGCTATCTGCTGCTAAAGCGCGGCGTGATTGGCAACGCCAAAATCAGCGTGACGGAAGAGGAAGTGTTGCAGGGCGAGCCCGTCGTGAAGGTGGAATCTGCCGAGCGCCATCACGCGATGGTTAACTTCTGGCGTACCACGCTGTCCTGTGTGCTGGGCACCTTATTCTGGCTGTGGACGGGCTGGACGTCGGGAAGCGGCGCGATGGTGATGATTGCGGTCGTCACGTCGCTGGCGATGCGCTTACCCAACCCGCGCATGGTCGCAATCGACTTTATTTACGGGACGCTGGCGGCGCTGCCGCTGGGTCTGCTCTATTTTTTAGTGATCATCCCGAATACGCAGCAAAGCATGTTGCTGCTGTGTCTGAGCCTGGCGGTGCTGGGATTCTTCCTCGGGATCGAAGTCCAGAAACGGCGGCTGGGTTCGATGGGGGCGCTGGCCAGTACCATTAACATCATCGTGCTGGACAACCCAATGACCTTCCACTTCAGTCAGTTCCTTGACAGCGCGCTCGGGCAGATTGTGGGGTGCATGATGGCGTTTATCGTCATTCTGTTGGTTCGTGATAATTCACGCGACAGAACCGGACGTGTGCTGCTTAACCAGTTCGTTTCCGCAGCGGTGTCTGCGATGACCACCAACGTTGTGCGCCGTAAAGAGAACCACCTTCCGGCGCTGTATCAGCAGTTGTTCTTGTTAATGAACAAATTCCCGGGCGACCTGCCGAAGTTTCGTCTGGCGCTGACGATGATCATTGCGCACCAACGTCTGCGTGATGCGCCCATCCCGGTCAATCATGATTTATCTGCTTTTCACCGCCAGCTCCGGCGTACGGCCGATCATGTGATTTCAGCCGGAAATGACGATAAGCGTCGGCGCTACTTTGGACAACTGCTGGATGAGCTTGATGTCTATCAGGAAAAATTGCGAGTCTGGGAAGCGCCGCCACGGGTGACGGAGCCGGTAAAACGGCTATCCGGCATGTTGCACAAATATCAGCACGCCTTGACGGATAACTAACACTCAGGAGCCGACGCCAAAAGCGTCGGTTTTTTTGTGGCTATACTTATCTGACGTGCGAAAAACATGACATCAGGAGGAGAAAGAACCATGCAAACGCTCCAGGACAACGAACTTTTTCAGACGGGATATCTGGTTGATGGACTTTGGAAAACGCTGGATAACACCTTCGATGTTCTTAATCCGGCAACCGGTGAAACGATAGCCGCCGTTGCCAAAGCCGGTAAAAAAGAGACCGAAGAGGCGATTGCGGCGGCGGCAAAAGCCTTCCCTGCCTGGCGGGCCAAAACGGCAAAAGAGCGCTCGGCCATTCTGTATCGCTGGTATGAACTGATCATTGAGCATAAATCCTGGCTGGGCCGTCTGATGACCACTGAGCAGGGGAAGCCGTTGAAAGAGGCAGAAGGCGAAGTGGAGTACGCCGCCAGTTTCATCCAGTGGTTTGCTGAACAGGCCAAGCGGGCAAATGGCGAAATAATCCCGCCGATCAAACCCGGATCGCGGATCTTTGCCACCCGTGAACCGATTGGCGTCGTGGCGGCGATTACGCCGTGGAACTTCCCGATGGCAATGTTGACCCGTAAATTAGGCCCGGCGCTGGCGGCAGGCTGTACGGGGGTCATTAAACCGGCGAATAACACGCCGCTTAGCGCATTCGCCTTGCTGACGCTGGCGAAGAAAGCTGGCGTACCTGACGGCGTGCTGAACGCCGTCGCGGGCAATACCCCAGAGATCAGCGACGCCATTATGGCCAGCCACGAGGTGCGCAAAATCTCCTTTACCGGATCGACCGCCGTTGGGAAAACGCTGGTGCGTAACGCGGCTGACACGATGAAGAAAGTCTCGATGGAACTGGGGGGCAATGCGCCGTATATCGTGTTTGACGATGCGGATATTGACGCTGCGGTACAGGGGGCGATCGCCAATAAATTCCGCAACGCGGGGCAGGTGTGCGTCAGCGTTAACCGTTTCTATATCCATGAGTCGGTCTATGACGAATTTACCCGCAAGCTGGCGGATGCCGTACAAAAACTGAAGGTCGGAAACGGTCTGGAGGAGGGCGTGATCGTCGGCCCGCTGATTGAACCGGCGGCTGTCGATAAAGTGCGTGAGCACGTTGAGGACGCTATCGCAAAAGGGGCGAAGGTGCTGGCAGGCGCTAAAGCGCATTCGTTAGGCGGGAATTTCTGGCAGCCCACCGTACTGGGCGACTGTGTCGATGGGATGAAACTGGCCAGTGAAGAGACCTTCGGGCCGGTCGCGGCCTGCTTTCGTTTTACCAGTGAAGACGAGGTCATTCAGCGCGCCAACAATACGCCGTTTGGCCTGGCGGCTTACTTCTACACGCAAAATTTACAACGCGTATTCCGTGTTTCCCAGGCGATTGAAAGCGGCATGATTGGGATTAATGAATGCGCCGTATCAACCGAGCTGGGGCCATTTGGCGGGGTGAAAGAGTCGGGTCTGGGGCGTGAAGGATCGGTGCTGGGGCTTGAAGAGTTTCTGGAAGTGAAGACCCTGCACATCGGCGGCCTGTAATGTGACTGCGTCGGGGATGGTGGCTGGCTATGAACATCTATACCTTTGATTTTGATGAAATAGAAGACCAGAACGATTTTTACCGCGAATTTACGCGGATGTTTGGCCTTGCCAGAGAGAAAGTCGGCGATCTTGATTCTCTATGGGATACTCTCATGAGCGAGGTGCTGCCATTGCCGCTGGAGATTGAGTTTGTTCATCTGCCGGAAAAACTGCGCAGGCGTTACGGCGCGCTGATTTTGCTGTTTGATGAAGCAGAAGAGGAACTGGAAGGGCAGCTGCGGTTTAATGTTCGCCATTCGTGATGACAAACATAAAAAAGCCCCCGGCAGTCGGGGGCAAGTCGTCGGACTAGACGACGAGGGTTTATTTGTAAAGTTCTGCCGTAGCGTGCCAGTTGTCGCCGCTACGTGCTTCAGTAATCTGATAGGCGGATGCGCCGTTTGCTTCTGCTTTTTTGTTCAGCATTTCATGCATATCCATCGGGGAAGAACCGATAGCGCTTACGGAAACAGAGCCGATAGCCTGACGGCCTTGCGCTTGTTCTGCGTTGATGGATTCGGCTGCGAATGCGCCAAAAGAGAGAACGGACAGAACGCTTAATGCTGCAACAGTAGTTTTGATTTTCATGATTTTTACCTCGTCGAATTCTTTTATTAGGGTCTGTGTTTCGTGACCCTCATCACAAAATCAAGTATACACTAATCACGCGATTAATTAATATCACGCTAATGGTTTCATGGGTTATTGTGTGTTAATGATTTGTTTTTTTATAACCGTATGGAATTAAAAACGTGTTAAAAAGCGTGTGATTAAGATTAAATGCAATAAAATCATAAGGATATGAAATTTTGCAATTTGTGCGTTTTTTCCAATGCACATTCACCATGTAAATGATTTTTGACGGTTAAACGCACTATTTGTTAAATGACAGGCAGTGAAAAATGACGGCAGAAGAGGTGGCGGCAGGTTTTTTCCCCGTCGCGCTTAACGACGGGGAGAAGGGATTACAGCTCTTGTTCGAACAGTTCCAGAATGGCTTCGTACAGATCTTTCACCGTAAAGCCATTCGCGGGGGTGGTGAAAATGGTGTCGTCACCGGCAATGGTCCCGAGGATGCCTTCCGCTTTCCCCAGCGAGTCCAGCAGACGCGCGATCAGCTGTGCGGCGCCAGGACTGGTATGGATCACCACAACAGCATCGTTGTAGTCGATATCTAACACCAGATTCTTTAAAGGGCTGGAGGTGGTTGGCACGCCTAGCTCAGCCGGGAGACAGTAGACCATCTCCATTTTTGCGTTGCGGGTACGCACCGCGCCGAACTTGGTCAGCATGCGCGAGACCTTGGACTGGTTGATGTTATCAAAGCCCTGATCCTGTAACGCGAGGACGATTTCGCCCTGTGAACTGAATTTTTCTTCTTTGAGTAGCGCTTTGAACGCCTTGACTAATTCTTCTTGTTTAGCCGAGCTTCGCATAAGTCACCCGTAATATGAGGATGGAAACAACATTATTATGCATACAGATGAATTTTTATGCAAACAGTCTGCCTCGCCGGAGGCTGAAATAATGTTATGAAAGAGCGGAATTCTATCAAATTCCGTTATCAAGAAACATGCCTGCGTCACGGCGCGCAAATAAGCTTAAAAGTAAATTAAATGTTATCAAATTGATGTTGTTTTGGAGGGGCAGTAGAGTATATTGTCAGCACCTGTTGGAAAGTTGTTCTGTGGTTCAGGCGCTTTTGAATTACGTAAATTAGCTTTTTTATTACGTAAGTTAAATGCATAAAAGCCAAATTTGCGTGACTACGCATTCTTGACGCGTGGTGGTTGTATTCATTGGATTTGTGAATTATGGTCGCCGCCGCGGAGCAACAAACACTTAGCTTATCAATATAATAAGGAGTTTAGGATGAAAGTCGCAGTCCTCGGCGCTGCCGGCGGTATCGGCCAGGCGCTTGCACTACTGTTAAAAACCCAACTGCCTTCAGGTTCAGAACTCTCCCTGTACGACATCGCTCCAGTGACCCCAGGAGTGGCCGTTGACTTGAGCCATATCCCTACAGCAGTAAAAATCAAAGGTTTCTCCGGCGAAGACGCGACCCCGGCGCTTGAAGGCGCAGACGTCGTACTGATCTCAGCTGGCGTGGCGCGTAAACCGGGTATGGATCGTTCCGATCTGTTTAACGTCAACGCAGGTATCGTGAAGAACCTGGTACAACAGATCGCAACGACCTGTCCGAAAGCCTGTGTAGGCATCATCACCAACCCGGTGAACACTACCGTCGCTATCGCTGCTGAAGTGCTGAAAAAAGCAGGCGTTTACGACAAGAACAAACTGTTTGGCGTGACCACGCTGGACATCATCCGCTCCAACACCTTTGTCGCGGAACTGAAAGGCAAACTGCCGACCGACGTTGAAGTTCCGGTTATCGGCGGTCACTCTGGCGTGACCATTCTGCCGCTGCTGTCGCAGATCCCGGGCGTCAGCTTCACCGAGCAGGAAGTGGCTGACCTGACCAAACGTATCCAGAATGCGGGTACGGAAGTGGTTGAAGCGAAGGCTGGCGGCGGATCGGCAACCCTGTCTATGGGTCAGGCTGCTGCGCGCTTTGGTCTTTCTCTGGTGCGCGCGCTGCAAGGCGAGAAGGACGTGGTGGAATGTGCCTACGTTGAAGGTGACGGCCAGTATGCGCGCTTCTTCTCTCAGCCGCTGCTGCTGGGTAAAAACGGCGTGGAAGAGCGCAAGTCTATCGGCAAACTGAGCGCGTTTGAACAGAATGCGCTGGAAGGTATGCTGGATACGCTGAAAAAAGATATCGCCCTGGGCGAAGAGTTCGTTAACAAGTAAGCGCTTTTGTGCAGGCCGGATAAGACGCGTTTGCGTCGCCGTCAGGCCTGGCGATAATGCCGGATGGCGGTGTAAACACCTTATCCGGCCTACAAGTTAATCGAGACACAGTAAAAAACCGGAGATGACTCCGGTTTTTTTATTATGTTAATTTGTCGCCGGGTATTCCTGAATGGTGACCTGGAGCGTCAGCTTTTTATCGTCACGCATCACAATCACCGGGATCACCGAACCTGGGCGTATTTCAGCAACCTGATCCATAGTCTCCAGAGCGGAAACGGCAGGTTTGTTGTTGACTGAAATGATCACATCATTGACCTGAATACCCGCCTGCGCAGCCGGGCCATCCGGCGACACTTCATTGACCACAATCCCCTGGATTTGATCCATCCCGGCGCCCTGCGCATGCAGCGGCGCGATTTCTCGCCCACCGATGCCGATATAACCGCGAATCACGCGACCATCGCGGATCAGCTTATCCATAATCTTGGTCGCTAACTGGAACGGGATTGCAAAACCGATCCCTTCCGGCGTCTCGCCGTCGTTACTCTTATCAAATGACAGGGTGTTAATGCCCATCAGTTCGCCCAGCGAGTTAACCAGCGCTCCGCCGGAGTTACCGTGGTTGATGGAGGCGTCCGTTTGCAGGAAGTTTTGTCGTCCGGTCGGGTTCAGACCGATACGCCCGGTGGCGCTGATGATCCCCTGAGTAATGGTCTGCCCCAGGTTATACGGGTTGCCGATGGCCAGAACCACATCACCAATATGCGGTGAGCGTTTCGTGTTGATCGGGATTGTCGGCAGACCGCCCGTGGCATTAATCTTTAACACCGCCAGATCCGTCAGCGTATCCGAACCAACCAGCAGCGCTTCAAACACGCGTCCATCCTGTAGGGCGACGATGATCTGATCCGCATCGTTGATCACATGCTTATTGGTGATGATGTAACCGCGCTGATCCATGATCACGCCCGATCCCAGCGTGCGGATCTCAAGCTGATTATGCGTGGTGCTGTTCATACTGCGATTATAAACGTTGACGACGGCAGGCGCGGCGCGGCGAACCGCCGAATTATAGCTGGCTGGCGTCTCATCCGCGCTGTCGAATTGCGGTGTGGTCAGGGTATTTATTTTGCGCAGCGAGGGCATGGCCGCCAACAGAATGGCACCCACAATAAGACCAATTGCGACCGAACGTAAGATCTTCACAAACATGATGGAGGCGTCATTAAAAAAGGGAACGGCAGCAGCATACCACGAGTTAACCGGACATCGCACGCGGGGCTGATGTCCGGTTAACGATGACTTAACGCAGGAGCAGGTAAATGTTCTCGTTACCGCGTACGACCTGTAGCGCAATAATCGACGGTTTCGCTTCCAGCACTTTGCGCATTTCCGCAATCGAGTGCACGCGATCGCGGTTAACGCTAATGATCACGTCATCTTTGTGCAAACCGGCCTGGGCGGCGGGACTGCTTTTTTCAACGTTATCAATTTTGATGCCTTTATTGCCGTCTTTTAACTGACCATCGCTCAGCGTTGCGCCCTGCAATGCCGGGGCGATCATCTCCGCGCTGGCGGAGGATGACGTGCTGGTGTCGAGGGTGACTTCGACTTCCAGCGGTTTGCCGTCGCGTAACAGACCGAGCTTCACTTTCGTGCCGGGTTCCGTCGTTGCGATGCGTGAGCGCAGTTCGGCGAAGCTGCTCAGCGGCTTGCCGTTGAGACTGGTGATCACGTCGCCGGATTTCACACCCGCTTTCGCGGAACCTGAACCCGGGAGCACTTCGCTGATGAACGCCCCGCGCTGTACATCCAGCTTGAAGGCTTTGGCGATATCGGCGGTCAATTCCATGCCTTTAATTCCCAGCAGGCCGCGTTTAATTTCACCAAACTGAATCAGCTGTTGCGCCAGCGTGCGCGCCATATTACTCGGAATCGCAAACCCAATGCCGATGCTACCGCCGCCAGGTGCCAGAATAGCGGTGTTGATGCCGATCAGCTCGCCGTTGAGATTCAGCAGCGCGCCGCCGGAGTTGCCGCGGTTAATCGAGGCGTCGGTCTGAATAAAGTTTTCCAGCCCTTCCAGATTCAGCCCGCTCCGGCCAAGCGCGGAGACAATGCCGGAGGTGGCGGTTTGCCCCAGACCAAACGGGTTGCCTACCGCGACGGCAAAGTCGCCGACGCGCAGTTTGTCGGAGTCGGCGATGGCGATTTGCGTCAGGTTGCTGGCGTTCTGGATTTGCAGCAGCGCGATGTCGCTCTGGTCGTCGCTGCCGATCAGTTTAGCGTCAAACTCGCGTCCGTCATTTAACTGAACGCTGATCTTCTGTGCCTGATTAATGACATGGTTATTGGTCAGAACGTAGCCTTTGGCGGCGTCAATGATGACGCCCGACCCCAGCCCTTCGAACGGCTGAGAGGGTTGATCAGGCAACTCGTCGCCAAAAAACTTTTTAAACTCTTCTGGAACCTTCTGACTTTGGGTCGCGGTTCCCTCAACCTTCACGCTAATCACGGCCGGCAGCACTTTTTCCAGCATTGGCGCGAGACTAGGGAGCGCCGCCTGACCGGGAATCTGCGCGGGTATCGATGCGACGGCCTGAAACGGTGCCGAGAGCGTTAACCCGACACTTAACGCTAATGCACTTAACAACGGGGTTTGTTTTTTCATGGAGCCTGCTCTCGTACCTTGAGTGAACGGAAAGACGATTCAAAACAGTTTGATGTTATTGAATTTTCGGCCTGGTAACAATGAGGTTAATGACTAAATAATAGCTGGGACAGGAGAGAAGAGACGGGCGCAATCGCTGCGCCCGAAAAATTTCTTAACGATGTGCGATTAGTCGCGTTTTGCGCCACTACGCAGCAGGCCGGAAGCGCCTTCGGAATAGTCACGCGGCATCTGGACCGGCGCCTGATCGTTACTGGCTTCAGACTCCGCCAGACGGTTACGGAACGGGTTCGATTCCGCAGACAGTTCCGGCAGCAGGCTACTGGAGCTTTTCGCCATGTGCTGATACAGCTGACGATAATCATGCGCCATGGTATCCAGCAGCTCGGCGCTGCGGGCAAAGTGGCTGACCAGCTCTTCACGATACTCTTCCAGCTCAGCTTTATTCTTTTCCAGTTCGTACTGCAATGCCTGCTGTTGGCGTAATTTACGATTACCAAAACGCATGGCTACGGCACCAATGATGATACCGACGACTAACCCAATTAGCGCATATTCCCAGGTCATGAACATCTCCCGTTGTCTTTTGTTTCCGTAGGGTGTTGGCTTTAGGCTCCATGCCTGCGCCTGATTATGCCACTATAACCGCTAATCCCGTAGAAGTGGAATCCCGTGTTTATATCACGTAATGTAGAACGGCCTTTTTTTCGTCAGCCGTGAACGTCGGCACATCGATTTTCAAGGAATAACAATAACATCATGCAAAGCATTTCTCCCACATCGCGTTACCTTCAGGCCCTCAACGATGGCAGCCATCAACCCGACGACGTGCAAAAAGATGCAGTCAACCGACTGGAGTCGATTTACCAGGCGCTGATCGCCAAAACGCCTCCGGCGCCGCAAACCGGCGGACTGATGGCCCGTTTCGGTAAACTGCTTGGCAAACGTGAACCGTCAGCGAATGCGCCGGTGCGTGGTCTGTATATGTGGGGTGGGGTCGGGCGAGGGAAAACCTGGCTGATGGATCTCTTCTATCATAGTCTGCCGGGCGAGCGGAAACAGCGTCTGCATTTCCACCGCTTTATGCTGCGCGTGCATGAGGAGCTGACGGCGCTACAGGGGCAGACCGACCCGCTGGAGATTATTGCCGATCGTTTCAAAGCCGAAACGGATGTGCTCTGCTTTGATGAGTTTTTTGTTTCCGACATCACCGACGCGATGCTGCTTGGCGGCTTAATGAAAGCGCTGTTTGCCCGCGGCATTACCCTGGTGGCGACCTCGAACATCCCGCCGGATGAGCTGTACCGCAATGGCCTGCAACGTACCCGCTTCCTTCCGGCTATCGACGCTATCAAAGCGCATTGCGACATCATGAATGTGGATGCCGGGGTGGATTATCGTCTGCGCACGCTGACGCAGGCGCATCTGTGGCTCTCGCCGCGTAATGACGAAACGCAGCAACAGATGGATAAACTCTGGCTGGCGCTGGCCGGTGCAAAACGTGAGAATGCGCCAACGCTGGAGGTGAATCATCGTCCGCTACCGACGATGGGGGTGGAAAACCAGACGCTGGCGGTTTCCTTCGTCACCTTATGCGTGGACGCCCGCAGCCAGCATGACTATATTGCGCTGTCACGCCTGTTCCACACGGTTCTGCTGTTTGATGTGCCGGTCATGACGCCGCTGATGGAAAGCGAAGCGCGCCGTTTTATCGCGCTGGTGGATGAATTCTACGAGCGCCATGTGAAGCTGGTGGTGAGCGCCGACGCGCCTTTATATGAGATCTATCAGGGCGAACGCCTGAAGTTTGAGTTCCAGCGCTGTTTGTCGCGTTTGCAGGAGATGCAGAGCGAGGAGTATCTGAAACGTTCGCATATGCCGTAGGCCGGATAAGGCGTTTCTCCGCCATCCGGCGCAGGTTGCCTGGTGGCGCTTCGCTTATCAGACCGGCAGAAATGCCCCGCACAAAACCCATTGCAAATCACAAAAAGGGGTCGATCTTTGCCCCTGACTTCTCTATAATCCTGCGACCCCACGTTACAAGAAAGTTTTTTTCCCAAAACTTTTTGTGTGCTGGCATTGGCTATTCGAAGGGGTAGGTTTGCCGGACTTTGTCGTGTGAACCTCAACAATTGAAAACGTTTGGGTGTTCACCAACGTGTAACTATCTATTGGGTAAGCTTTTAATGAAAACTTTTACAGCTAAACCAGAAACCGTAAAACGCGACTGGTACGTTGTTGACGCGACCGGTAAAACTCTGGGCCGTCTGGCTACTGAACTGGCTCTTCGCCTGCGCGGTAAGCACAAAGCGGAATACACTCCGCACGTCGATACCGGTGATTACATCATCGTTCTGAACGCTGACAAAGTTGCTGTAACCGGCAACAAGCGTACTGACAAAGTGTACTATCACCACACCGGTCACATCGGTGGTATCAAACAAGCGACCTTTGAAGAGATGATTGCTCGCCGTCCTGAGCGTGTGATTGAAATCGCGGTTAAAGGCATGCTGCCAAAAGGCCCGCTGGGTCGTGCTATGTTCCGTAAACTGAAAGTTTACGCTGGCAACGAGCACAACCACGCGGCACAGCAACCGCAAGTTCTTGACATCTAATCGGGATTATAGGCAATGGCTGAAAATCAATACTACGGCACTGGTCGCCGCAAAAGTTCCGCAGCTCGCGTGTTCATCAAACCGGGCAACGGCAAAATCGTTATCAACCAACGTTCTCTGGAACAGTACTTCGGTCGTGAAACTGCCCGCATGGTAGTTCGTCAGCCGCTGGAACTGGTCGACATGGTTGAGAAACTGGATCTGTACATCACTGTTAAAGGTGGTGGTATCTCTGGTCAGGCTGGTGCGATCCGTCACGGTATCACCCGCGCTCTGATGGAGTACGACGAGTCTCTGCGTTCTGAACTGCGTAAAGCTGGCTTCGTTACTCGTGACGCTCGTCAGGTTGAACGTAAGAAAGTCGGTCTGCGTAAAGCACGTCGTCGTCCGCAGTTCTCCAAACGTTAATGGGTTTCTGCTCCGGCAGATTACCATTGGCGAAAAAACCCGCTTCGGCGGGTTTTTTTATGGAAAAAATGCGCGTGTGTCCAAAGTAATCCTCTGATTGCCACCTCTTTTTCCCCATTTCCAGAATCGACTCACCACAAAGGTCACAAAATCTGGTAAACTATCATCCATTTTCTGCCCAAATAACGGGTATTGTTCATTTTTTGTTTGCTTTTTGAACAATGATGACTTTTCCGCAGGCGGGTGACATAACTTCTGGCTGGCCACGCGGTGGCTGGTAGCAGTAAAAATTCTGAATATACCTGGAGGTTTTCATGGCTGTCGCTGCCAACAAACGTTCGGTAATGACGCTGTTTTCTGGTCCTACTGACATCTATAGCCATCAGGTCCGCATTGTGCTGGCGGAGAAAGGTGTTAGTTTCGAGATCGAGCATGTGGAGAAGGATAACCCACCTCAGGATCTGATTGACCTCAACCCGAGTCAGAGCGTACCGACCCTGGTGGATCGTGAGCTGACCCTGTGGGAATCTCGCATCATTATGGAATACCTGGATGAGCGTTTCCCTCATCCGCCGCTGATGCCGGTTTACCCGGTTGCGCGTGGCGAAAGCCGCCTGTACATGCACCGTATCGAAAAAGACTGGTACACGCTGATGAACGTCATCGTGAACGGGTCCGCTTCTGAAGCTGACGTTGCGCGTAAACAACTGCGTGAAGAGTTGCAGGCGATCGCGCCTGTGTTTGGTCAAAAACCGTATTTCCTGAGCGATGAGTTCAGCCTGGTTGATTGCTATCTGGCGCCGCTGCTGTGGCGTTTGCCGCAACTGGGTATTGAGTTCAGCGGTGCGGGCGCTAAAGAGCTGAAAGGCTATATGACCCGCGTCTTTGAACGTGACTCGTTCCTCGCTTCTTTAACTGAAGCTGAACGTGAAATGCGCCTCGGTCGGGGTTAATCAGTATGGATTTGTCACAGCTATCCCCACGCCGTCCATATTTGCTGCGTGCATTCTATGAATGGTTGCTGGATAACCAGCTCACGCCGCACCTGGTGGTGGATGTGACGCTGCCTGGCGTGCATGTCCCTATGGAATATGCGCGCGACGGGCAAATTGTTCTGAACATTGCTCCCCGTGCGGTTGGGAATCTGGAGTTGGCCAACGACGAAGTGCGTTTCAACGCGCGCTTTGGCGGCGTCCCGCGTCAGGTCTCCGTGCCGCTGGCTGCGGTACTGGCGATCTATGCGCGTGAAAACGGCGCAGGCACAATGTTTGAACCTGAAGCCGCTTACGATGAAGACGTCGCCAGCTTAAATGATGACGATGTAACGCCGGGCGCGGAGAGCGAAACGGTCATGTCCGTGATTGATGGTGATAAGCCCGATCATGATGATGACAACAATCCTGATGACGATCCGCCGCCGCCGCGTGGTGGTCGACCCGCATTACGCGTAGTGAAGTAACCAAGACAGACAGGCCCTGAGGGCCTGTTTTTTTTCACGCCTGCCACGATTTCACCCCACTTTCGATCCTGTGATAGGATGGCTTTAGTTGCTGTTTTCCTCGACGATTTACATAATGGACGCTATGAACGCATTTGATTCGCAAGCAGAAAATTCTCCGCCAACCATCGGCCGTAGTTTGCGCAGCCGTCCGCTGGCGCGTAAAAAACTGTCGGAAATGGTAGAAGAAGAACTGGAGCAGATGATTCGTCGCGGTGAATTCGGCGAAGGGGAGCAGCTGCCGTCTGAGCGGGAGTTGATGACCTTCTTCAACGTGGGCCGCCCGTCGGTGCGTGAAGCGCTTGCCGCGCTCAAGCGTAAAGGTCTGGTGCAAATCAATAACGGCGAACGCGCCCGCGTGTCGCGGCCTTCTGCTGATACCATCATCAGCGAACTTTCCGGCATGGCGAAAGATTTCCTCTCGCACCCCGGCGGTATCGCCCACTTTGAGCAACTGCGCCTGTTCTTTGAATCAAGCCTTGTGCGCTATGCGGCGGAACACGCGACGGATGAGCAAATTGATCTGCTGGCGAAAGCCCTGGAGATCAACAGCCAGTCGCTGGACGATAACGCGCTCTTCATTCGTTCCGACGTCGAGTTTCACCGCGTGCTGGCGGAAATCCCCGGCAATCCGATCTTCATGGCGATTCATGTCGCGCTGCTGGACTGGCTGATCGCTGCGCGTCCTGCGGTCTCCGGGCAGGAGTTACATGAGCATAATAGCGTGAGTTATCAAGAGCATATCGCTATTGTCGATGCCATTCGTCGGCGCGATCCAGATGAAGCTGACCGCGCGCTGCAAACCCACCTCAATAGCGTATCCGCCACCTGGCACGCCTTCGATCAAAAGAAAAAATTGCGTTAGCGATCGCGATCCTGACGATCGTTTAGTGAAGTAGATCGCACTCTGTGCGTTCTGTACTGGGGTGCTGCTTATTTGATCTGGTATAACAGGTATAAAGGTATGTAGTCAGATAACACTAATCATCGACAGAGGTCGTTATGGCAAAAGATTTACGAGGCGTAATGCCAGCGTTGTTAACTCCTTTTGATAACCAGCAGAAACTGGATATTGAGAGCCTGCGCCGTCTGGTGCGTTTCAACATTGCACAGGGCATTGATGGGCTGTACGTCGGCGGCTCGACCGGGGAAGCGTTCGTTCAGAGCCGCGCAGAAAGAGAGCAGGTCCTGGAAATTGTGGCGGAAGAGGCGAAGGGCAAGGTGACGCTGATTGCCCATGTCGGTACGGTCAGTACCGAAGAGAGCCAGCAGCTGGCCAGCGCGGCGCATCGTTACGGTTTTGATGCCGTTTCCGCCGTGACGCCGTTTTATTATCCGTTTAGCTTTGAAGAGCATTGCGATCACTACCGCGCCATTATCGATTCCGCTGAAGGATTACCGATGGTGGTGTACAACATTCCTGCGCTGAGCGGCGTGAAGCTGACGCTGGATCAAATCAACACGCTGGTCACGCTGCCCGGCGTTGGCGCGCTGAAACAAACCTCCGGCGATCTCTATCAGATGGAGCAGATCCGCCGTGCGCATCCTGATCTGGTGCTCTACAACGGTTATGACGAAATCTTCGCTTCCGGTCTGCTGGCAGGCGCAGATGGGGGAATCGGCAGCACTTACAACATTATGGGCTGGCGTTATCAGGGGATTGTTAAGGCCTTGCAGGAAGGCGATGTAGTGAAAGCGCAGCATCTGCAAACCGAGTGCAATAAGGTCATCGATCTGCTCATTAAAACCGGCGTGTTCCGTGGGCTGAAAACGGTGCTGCACTACATGGACGTGGTCTCCGTACCGCTGTGCCGTAAGCCGTTTGCGCCGGTTGATGAGAAGTATCTGCCTGAACTGAAAGCGCTGGCGCAGCAGTTAATGCAGGAACGCGGTTGACCGGTTGCCGGATAGCGCTAACGCTTATCCGGCCTACAAAATATGAAACGTAGGCCGGGTAAGGCGCGGCGAAGCCGCCATCCGGCAAAGCGACAATAAAAATCGTCGGGAGAATGAAAAATGAGTACTTCTACCCAGAATATCCCGTGGTATCGCCATCTCAACCGGGCGCAGTGGTGGGCATTTTCCGCCGCCTGGCTGGGATATTTGCTTGATGGTTTTGATTTTGTGTTGATTGCCCTTGTTCTGACGGAAGTGCAGGGCGAGTTTGGGTTAACGACGGTTCAGGCGGCCAGCCTGATCTCGGCGGCGTTTATTTCCCGCTGGTTTGGCGGGCTGATGTTGGGCGCAATGGGTGACCGCTATGGCCGACGTCTGGCGATGGTCACCAGTATCATTCTTTTCTCTATGGGGACGCTGGCCTGCGGTTTTGCGCCCGGCTATACCACCATGTTTATCGCCCGTCTGGTGATCGGTATGGGAATGGCGGGCGAATATGGCTCCAGCGCCACCTATGTCATTGAAAGCTGGCCGAAGCACTTACGTAATAAAGCCAGTGGATTCCTGATTTCCGGTTTCTCCGTCGGGGCGGTCGTGGCGGCGCAGGTTTACAGCCTGGTGGTTCCGGTCTGGGGCTGGCGCGCGCTGTTCTTCATTGGCATTCTGCCGATCATTTTCGCGCTCTGGCTGCGTAAAAACATCCCTGAAGCGGAAGACTGGAAAGAGAAACACGAAGGCAAAGCGCCGGTGCGCACGATGGTGGATATTCTCTACCGGGGCGAACATCGCGTCGTCAATGTGCTGATGACGATCGCCGCCGCAACCGCGCTGTGGTTCTGCTTTGCGGGCGACCTGCAAAACGCGGCGATCGTGGCGGTGTTAGGGTTACTGTGCGCCGTTATCTTCATCAGTTTTATGGTGCAAAGCAGCGGCAAACGCTGGCCAACGGGCGTGATGCTGATGATCGTGGTGCTCTTTGCTTTCCTCTATTCATGGCCGATTCAGGCGCTGCTGCCAACGTATCTGAAAACTGAACTGGCTTACGATCCTCACACTGTTGCGCAGGTGCTTTTCTTTAGCGGCTTTGGGGCGGCAGTCGGCTGCTGCGTGGGCGGTTTCCTCGGCGACTGGCTGGGTACGCGCAAAGCCTACGTTTGCAGTTTGCTGGCTTCCCAGGTGCTGATCATTCCGGTATTTGCGATTGGCGGCGCAAACGTCTGGGTACTGGGTCTGCTACTGTTTTTCCAGCAGATGTTGGGGCAGGGGATCTCCGGGATCTTACCGAAACTCATTGGCGGTTATTTTGATACCGACCAGCGAGCGGCAGGTCTGGGCTTTACCTATAACGTCGGCGCACTGGGCGGCGCGCTGGCCCCTATCATAGGGGCGCTGATCGCACAGCGTCTGGATCTGGGCACCGCGCTGGGATCGCTCTCCTTCAGCCTGACCTTTGTGGTGATCCTGTTGATTGGGCTGGATATGCCGTCTCGCGTACAGCGCTGGCTGCGTCCTGAAGCATTACGTATGCATGATGCTATCGACGGAAAACCATTCAGCGGGGCCGTGCCGTTTGGCGGCGACAAAAGCGCCTTTGTAAAAACCAAAAGCTGATGAGGTTTGCCCGGCCAGTTTGCCGGGCGACCTGCGTAAGGAAGTGGATATGTCGTTACTTGAACAACTGGATAAAAACATTGCCGCCAATGGCGGGTTGATTGTCTCCTGCCAGCCGGTTCCAGGCAGCCCTCTCGATAAACCGGACATCGTGGCTGCGATGGCGCTGGCGGCGGAGCAGGCTGGCGCCGTCGCGCTACGCATTGAAGGCGTGGACAATTTGCGGGCGACCCGTGCGCTGGTCTCCGTACCGATTATCGGTATTCTCAAGCGTGACCTTGACGACTCCCCGGTACGCATCACGCCATTCCTTGAGGATGTGGATGCGCTGGCACAGGCCGGGGCGGATATTATTGCGGTTGACGGTACTGACCGTGTACGTCCGGCGACCGTTGATGCGCTGCTGGCGCGTATTCATCAGCACCAGTTGCTGGCGATGACCGACTGCTCGTCACTGGAGGATGGATTAGCCTGTCAGCGGCGTGGTGCGGAAATTATCGGCACCACGCTGTCGGGATACACCACGCCGGACACACCGGACGAACCTGACCTCGCGCTGGTCAAAGCCCTGCATGATGCCGGATGCCGGGTGATTGCCGAGGGGCGTTACAACACGCCGGCACAGGCCGCTGAAGCCATGCGTCACGGCGCGTGGGCGGTGACGGTGGGATCTGCCATTACGCGGCTGGAACATATTTGTCAGTGGTACAACACGGCATTGAAAAAGGCGACGTCATGAGCACGCTGGCGATCGATATTGGCGGCACCAAGCTGGCTGCCGCGCGGGTGGATGATGATTTACGCATCCGCGAACGACGTGAATTGCCGACCCCCGCCAGCAAAACGCCGGATGCGCTGCGAGAGGCGCTAAAAGCGCTGGTTGAACCGCTGCAAACGACCGCGCAGCGGGTGGCGATAGCCTCTACCGGCATTATCAGAGAAGGCGCGCTACTGGCGATAAATCCGCATAACCTGGGTGGTCTGCTGCATTTTCCGTTGGTGCAGATGTTAGAAGATCTTACCGGTCTGCCGACGCTGGCGGTGAATGACGCGCAGGCGGCGGCATGGGCGGAATACCATGCCCTTGCGTCTGATGTCCGCGATATGGTGTTTATTACCGTGTCGACCGGCGTTGGCGGCGGCGTGGTGAGCGACGGCAGATTGCTCACCGGGATGAGCGGTCTGGCCGGGCATCTGGGGCATACGCTGGCCGATCCGCAGGGGCCGGTTTGCGGTTGCGGACGACGCGGCTGTGTGGAGGCTATCGCCTCAGGACGCGGCATTGCGGCAGCGGCGCAGGGTTCCCTGGCCGGGTGCGACGCCAGAACTGTCTTTGCACATGCGGCTGCCGGGAACGAACAGGCTGTGCGTCTGGTTCAGCACTCCGCGCAGGTTGTCGCGCGGTTAATTGCCGATGTTAAAGCGACAACGGATTGCCAGCAGGTGGTTATTGGCGGCAGCGTAGGGTTAGCTGAGGGATATCTGGCGCAGGTACGCCACTTTCTGGCGCAGGAACCAGCGGTTTATCAGGTGGCGTTGAGCGCAGCGCATTACCGACATGACGCGGGGCTACTGGGTGCCGCGTTGTTAGCTCAGGGAGATAAATGATGTTGATGGGAGAAATTCAGTCGTTACCGTCTGCCGGGCTGCATCCGGTATTGCTGGATGCGTTAACCCTGGCGCTGGCGGTAAGGCCGCAGGAGAAAACGCCCGGGCGCTACGAATTGCAGGGCGACGATGTGTTTATGAATGTGATGCAGTTTGCCACGCAGTCGCCGCAGGAGAAAAAAGCGGAGCTGCATGTGCAGTACATCGACATTCAGCTGTTATTGACGGGTGAGGAGCGCATTCTGTTTGGCGTAGTCGGGTCAGCGCGCGAATGCGAGGAGCTGCATGGTGAAGAGGATTACCAGCTTTGCCGCCGTATCCATGAACAGCAGTCCATTACGCTGACACCGGGGATGTTCTCCGTGTTTATGCCGGGGGAACCCCATAAGCCCGGGTGTATGGCTGGCGAGTCAGGGGAGATTAAGAAAGCTGTGGTGAAGGTGCGCGCCAGCTTATTAGAGGCATGAAAATACCGGATGGTTTATAGCCATCCGGTGTAACGCTTTATATCTCCCGATAGTGCATAATCCCGTCAGTCGAGTTGTTGAAAATTCAGCTCGTGACGCAGTGCTTTTCCTGATGTGCAAAGTAAATTGGTTATTCAGTTGATTCAACTTGCTGTGCAGTCAGTGCTATTTGTGAACGAATGAGCTCATCTGCCAGTAGTTTTTCGTCAGGCAACTGCACTTTGTACTCGCTCGCCATGATGGTATTCGGCAGGCCGTTTAGCGCGTAATGCGCTTCCCCCGCGCCTTTTCCTGCGCACAAAACCAACCCGACGGGCGGGTTTTCTCCCGGCATTGTCCAGTGCTCTTTGGCATAGTTCAGGTACATATTCATCTGCCCGGCATCCGCATAACTGAATTTGCCGACCTTCAGGTCAACGAGCAACAGGCAACGCAAGCGGCGATGGAAGAACAACAGATCGACGCGGAACCAGCTATCGTCTATGCGTAATCGGCGCTGGCGGCCGACAAAAGCAAAATCGTCACCAAGCTCCAGCATAAAGTCCATCAGGTGACTGAGCAGCGCCTCTTCGAGATCCGACTCGGAATACTCGTCCTTCAGGTTAAGAAATTCCAGAATGAACGGGTCGCGTATGGCTCGCTCCGGCAAGACTGTTGGCTCGGCGGGCGCAGGCTGCTGCAACATGGCGGATTTGTCATGGGACAGTAGCGTCCGTTCGTAGAACTGGGTGGAGAT
The DNA here is from genome assembly GCF_030333525.1 of Citrobacter sp. CK188. Lineage (NCBI taxonomy): Bacteria > Pseudomonadati > Pseudomonadota > Gammaproteobacteria > Enterobacterales > Enterobacteriaceae > Citrobacter > Citrobacter sp. CK188. The sequence goes on along the minus strand of NZ_JAOWFU010000034.1, from coordinate 396,153 downwards.
TTGCCGATCGAGTTGCCGCACAGACCAGCCGTTACGTAGCGTCTCTTTCTCGTAAAAAGTGCGGGCATCGGGATTTTTTACCGATAGTAAACGCACGTAAGCTGACCAGGGAAGCGGAAAAACTTTAGCGAGTTGTATCAAATGTGAAGATTCCGCAGACACTGTCTGCGGAATTTCAATATACTGAAAACATAGATAAAATGTTCTCATTTGCCACAGATTCCTGGTGGAAAATCCACGCTTATAGCGCTGGCTTAAATCTGCGGATAACCGCTCAATGAGTTGAATACCATAAGCCGCTCGTGCTTCGCCGCCTTGTTCAAACTCGACAATTCTCCTGCCGATTTCCCAGTAGGTTGCCGTCATCAAAGCATTAATACTGCGGACGGCCTCGGTATGGGCATTGTCCACTAATCGAATAATACCGTCATGGATTTGCTGATAATCGTCAGCGTGTTGAAGTGGTGTTGGTACAGTCATGTCATCCCTGGCGCGATAGTTGCGAAATGAAAAATATATCGCTACCAATACGCTTCAGGCATATCCTGGTCAATCCAGGAGAGGTGTATTACATTGAGTTACAGCCGTATTTGCGAGCGGCTTTCGAAGAATGAATTCGCATATATTTAGCAGAGAAATATTGGCTCCCCATCCATCAGCGTCAGGCTGTGGCAGGGGAGCCAGAAGTATTACACTTCCAGGTAATTCAGGATACCGTCTGCCGCTTTACGGCCTTCGGCAATTGCCGTGACCACCAGATCCGAGCCTCGCACGATGTCGCCACCGGCGAAGATTTTCGGGTTGCTGGTCTGGAAGGCGTTTTCATTACCTTCCGGCGCGATAATCCGCCCCTGGGAGTCCAGCTCCACGCTGTGTTTCGCCAGCCACGCCATGCTGTGCGGGCGGAAACCAAACGCCATTACCACCGCATCTGCCGGGATCACATGCTCGGAACCGGCGACGATTTCCGCACGACGACGACCTTTCGCGTCCGGCGCGCCCATTTCGGTACGCACCATCTTCACGCCGCTTACTTTACCGTTGGCATTCACTTCTACGCCCAGCGGCTGCACGTTGAACTGGAATTCGACCCCTTCTTCGCGCGCGTTTTTCACTTCGCGTCTGGAGCCTGGCATGTTCTCTTCGTCACGACGATAGGCGCAGGTGACGTGCGTCGCGCCCTGGCGAACCGAGGTACGCACGCAGTCCATCGCGGTGTCGCCGCCGCCCAGTACCACGACGCGTTTGCCTTCCATACTGACGAACGGTTCGTCAGTGGTTTCGCCAAAGCCCATGATCTGTTTGGTGTTGGCAATCAGGAACGGCAGGGCATCGAACACGCCGTCGGCATCTTCGTTTTCCAGCCCGCCGCGCATTGATTGATAGGTACCAACGCCGAGGAACACCGCATCGTACTCTGCCAGCAAGTCGTCCAGCTGCACGTCGCGACCCACTTCGGTATTCAGTTTGAACTCAATGCCCATGCCGGTGAAGATCTCACGACGGCGGGTCATCACCTCTTTTTCCAGCTTGAAAGCCGGGATACCGAACGTCAGCAAACCGCCGATTTCCGGGTGACGGTCAAAGACCACCGCCTTCACGCCGTTACGGGTGAGTACGTCGGCACAGGCCAGCCCTGCCGGGCCCGCGCCGATAATCGCCACGCGTTTGTCGGTCTGACGCACGCCAGTCATGTCCGGGCGCCAGCCCATTTCGAACGCTTTATCGTTGATATAACGCTCGATGTTGCCGATAGTCACTGCGCCGAACTCGTCGTTGAGCGTACAGGAGCCCTCGCACAAACGATCCTGCGGGCAGACGCGGCCGCACACTTCCGGCAGCGTGTTGGTCTGGTGAGACAACTCCGCCGCTTCGAAAATACGTCCTTCGTTCGCCAGCTTCAGCCAGTTCGGGATGTAGTTATGTACCGGGCACTTCCACTCGCAGTACGGGTTGCCGCAGGAGAGGCAGCGATCCGCCTGCGCTTTGGCCTGGCCTTCGGAAAACGGTTCGTAAATTTCAACAAACTCGATTTTGCGGATCTTCAGCGCCTTCTTCGGCGGATCAACGCGTTGCAGGTCGATAAATTGGTATACGTTCTGACTCATTGCTCTACCCCTTACTGCGCCTGCACACGCAGCTCAGCTGCGCTACGACTACGGTGACCCAACAGTGCTTTCACATCACTGGACTTCGGCTTAACCAGCGCGAATTTGGTTGAGAATACTGACCAGTTAGCCAGGATCTCTTCACCGCGCTGAGAACCGGTATGCTGCACATGCTCGGTAATCAGACCGCGCAGATGTTCTTCGTGGATGGCCAGGTCATCGACGTTCAGCACTTCCACCAGCTCCGGGTTCACGCGTTTGCGGAACTCGCCGTCTTCATCCAGCACGTAGGCGAAGCCGCCCGTCATGCCAGCACCGAAGTTAACGCCCGTTTTGCCCAGTACACAGACAATACCGCCCGTCATGTATTCACAGCCGTTGTCGCCAATGCCTTCTACCACGGTGATGGCCCCGGAGTTACGTACTGCGAAACGTTCGCCCGCGCGGCCCGCCGCATACAGACGACCGCCGGTCGCGCCGTACAGACAGGTATTGCCGATGATGCTGGCCTCATGACTGCGAAACGCTGAACCCACCGGAGGACGCACCGCCAGCAGACCGCCCGCCATGCCTTTACCGACGTAGTCGTTGGCATCGCCCGTCAAATACAGCTCCACGCCGCCCGCGTTCCAGACGCCGAAGCTCTGACCTGCGGTGCCGCTGAAGTGTGCCTTGATCGGGTCAGAGGCCAGCCCCTGATCGCCATGCGTCTGAGCGATATAGCCAGAGAGCGACGCGCCCACGGAGCGGTCGGTGTTGCGAATGTCGAACCAGAAGGTTTTGCTCTGGCGCTCATCGACAAACGGCTTCGCCTGTTGCAGCAGTTGCGCGTTCAGCACGCCGTTATCAAACGGCGGGTTATGCTCGGTGCAGTACAGCGCTTTACCCGGATGAGGCTCAGCGGTTTCCAGCAGTCGGGACAGTTCCAGCTTCTGCTGCTTAGCGGTAAACCCTTCCAGCTCTTTCAGCAGGTCGGTACGGCCAATCAGATCCACCAGACGCTTCACGCCAAGCTGCGCCATCAGCTCGCGGGTTTCGCGGGCGATAAACTCAAAGTAGTTGGTCACTTTGAACGGCAGGCCGTGGTAGTGGTTCTTACGCAGTTTGTCATCCTGAGTCGCCACGCCTGTCGCGCAGTTGTTCAGGTGGCAAATACGCAGGTATTTACAGCCCAGCGCCACCATCGGGCCGGTGCCGAAGCCAAAGCTCTCCGCGCCGAGAATCGCTGCTTTGATGATGTCGAGGCCCGTTTTCAGGCCGCCGTCCACCTGCAAACGGATCTTGTGACGCAGACCGTTAGCCACCAGCGCCTGCTGGGTTTCCACCAGGCCCAGCTCCCACGGACAGCCCGCATATTTCACGGAGGAGAGCGGGCTGGCGCCGGTGCCGCCGTCATATCCGGCGATAGTGATCAGATCCGCATAGGCTTTCGCCACGCCGGTAGCGATGGTGCCGACGCCCGGTTCAGAAACCAGCTTCACGGAGATCATCGCTTTCGGGTTGACCTGTTTCAGGTCGAAAATCAGCTGCGCCAGATCCTCGATAGAGTAGATATCGTGGTGCGGCGGCGGAGAAATCAGCGTCACGCCCGGTACGGAATAGCGCAGTTTGGCGATGTACGGGGTCACTTTATCGCCCGGCAACTGGCCGCCTTCGCCCGGCTTCGCGCCCTGAGCGACTTTAATCTGAATGACGTCAGCATTGACCAGATACGCTGGCGTTACGCCGAAGCGGCCGGAAGCGACCTGTTTGATGCGCGACACTTTGTTGGTGCCGTAGCGCGCCGGGTCTTCGCCGCCTTCGCCGGAGTTGGAGTTACCGCCGATGCTGTTCATCGCTTCCGCCAGCGCTTCATGCGCTTCCGGGCTCAGCGCGCCGATGGACATCGCCGCGGTATCGAAGCGTTTAAACAGCTCATTCGCCGGTTCAACATCGTTGATGCTGATGGCGTTATCGCCAGGATTGAGCGCCAGCAGATCGCGCAGCGTTGCCGCCGGACGTTCGTTAACAAGCGCGGCATATGCCTGGTAATCGCGGTACTCGCCGCTCTGCACCGCCTGTTGCAGGGTGCGCACCACATCCGGGTTATAGGCGTGGTATTCGCCGCCGTGCACGTATTTCAGCAGACCGCCCTGATCCAGCGGTTTACGCGCCAGCCAGGCACGTTTCGAGAGGTTCAGCAGATCCTGCTGGAAGTCGGCAAAACCGGCGCCGCCAATGCGGCTGACCACGCCCTGGAAGCAGTGGCTCACCACGTCATCATGCAGACCGACCGCTTCAAACAGTTTGGAGCAGCGGTATGAGGCGATGGTCGAAATGCCCATTTTGGACATGATCTTGTACAGACCTTTATTGATGCCGTTACGGTAGTTCAGCATCACGGTACGGTAGTCTTTGGCGATGGCCTGGGTGTCGATCAGACGGCCCAGCGTTTCATAGGCGAGATACGGATAGATCGCCGTGGCGCCAAAGCCCAGCAGCACGGCAAAGTGGTGCGGGTCACGCGCGCTTGCGGTTTCTACGATGATGTTGGCATCGCAGCGCAGGCTCTTATCCACCAGACGAGTCTGTACCGCCCCGACAGCCATCGGCGCCGGAACCGGTAAACGGTTTTTGGCGATGTTACGGTCAGAGAGCACCAGCAAGACGGTGCCGTTACGCACCATCTGTTCAGCCTTATCGCACAGCGCTTTCACCGTTTCTTCGAGCGAGGTTTCCGTCACATCGAAGGTGATATCCAGCGTATCGGCGCGGTAATGCTCCTCTTTCATGGTGGTGAGCTGTTTGAAATCGGAGTACAGCAGAATTGGCGATTTAAAGCTCAGACGGTGCGCCTGTCCTTCCGCTTCGCAAAAGACGTTCATCTCGCGGCCAATGCTGGTGGCCAGCGACATGACGTGCGCTTCACGCAGCGGGTCGATTGGCGGGTTGGTCACCTGCGCAAACTGCTGGCGGAAGTAGTCGTAAATAATGCGCGGCTGGCTGGAAAGCACGGCGAAGGGGGTGTCATCACCCATTGAACCGACCGCTTCCTGGCCGTTTTCGCCCAGTACGCGGATGACGGAATCCAGCTCTTCGGCGCTGTAGTTAAACTGTTTCTGATAGCTGGCGAGCATGTCGTCGTCCAGCTCGCGGTTTCCGACCTGATCGTCGGCCAGATCTTCAAACGGCACCAGGCGGCGGACGTTCTTCTCCATCCACTCTTTATACGGATGGCGGCTTTTCAGATCGTCATCGGTTTCCGCAGAGTGCAGGATGCGCCCGCCACGGGTGTCGATCACCATCAGTTCACCGGGGCCGACGCGGCCCTTTTCCACGACTTCGTCAGGCTGGTAGTCCCAGATCCCCACCTCAGAGGCGCAGGTGATCAGTTTATCTTTGGTGATGACGTAGCGCGCCGGACGCAGACCGTTACGATCGAGGTTACAGGCAGCGAAGCGACCGTCGGACATCACGATGCCCGCCGGGCCATCCCACGGCTCCATGTGCATGGAGTTAAAGTCAAAGAAGGCGCGCAGGTCCGGGTCCATATCCGGGTTGTTCTGCCATGCGGGCGGCACCAGCAGGCGCATGGCGCGCACGATGTCCATCCCGCCTGCCAGCAGCAGTTCCAGCATGTTATCCAGCGAGCTGGAGTCGGAACCGGTCTCGTTGACGAACGGCGCGGCGGATTGTAAATCCGGGATCAGCGGCGTCTGGAATTTATAAGTACGGGCGCGCGCCCACTGACGGTTGCCGGTAATGGTGTTGATTTCGCCGTTGTGCGCCAGGTAGCGGAACGGCTGCGCCAGCGGCCAGCGCGGCACGGTATTGGTGGAGAAGCGCTGGTGGAACAGGCAAATGGCCGATTCCAGACGCAAATCCGCCAGGTCCAGGTAGAAGCGCGGCAGATCTGCCGGCATACACAGACCTTTATAGATGTTCACCAGGTTCGACAGGCTACAAACGTAGAAGTCTTTATCGTCCTGAAGGCGTTTCTCAATGCGGCGGCGGGCGATAAACAGGCGGCGTTCCATATCCCGGGGACGCCAGCCCGCAGGGGCGTTAACAAAAATTTGCTCAATACGTGGCAGGGAGGAGAGGGCGATTTCACCGAGGACACCTTCGTTGGTCGGCACATCGCGCCAGCCCACAATCGACAGGGTTTCCCGCTGTAATTCTTCTTCGACGATACGACGTGATGCCGCCGCCAGCTCAGAGTCCTTATTCAGGAAGAGCATACCGACAGCGTAGTTTTTGGCTAAACGCCAGCCGCGCTCTTCTGCAACGATGCGAAAAAAGCGATCGGGTTTTTGCAGCAGCAAACCGCAACCGTCGCCGGTTTTACCGTCAGCGAGGATCGCGCCACGGTGCTGCATACGGGCCAGTGCGTGTATGGCGGTACGCACTACCTTGTGGCTAGGTTCGCCTTCTATGTGGGCGATCAGGCCGAAACCACAGTTATCCCTCTCAAGGGATTTATCGTACAACATATCAGTGAACCTCCCCAGGCTCTGCGGGACTCCCATCCGATACCGATTGCGCACGGGCACAGAAAGAGCGTGGCGACGGGGGTTGCGTATCATACGCTTACCTCGCATTCGCCCTCTTTTATCCTTTTCGCATCGGTAAATACGTTTAAGAGGGAATCTCAATTACTGCATAAATATGATGAGCAGGCTGCTCATCCAGAAAGCTTCCAGCGGATTTCCAACTTATCGGGAATCCACACACAGGTCAAATGGCAATCTTATTTATGCAAAAATGTGCTATAGGTCGATTAACTTTATGAATGTATTGAAAATAATGACTTTTTTACATTGATTTGATGCGGCATAAGCGCGGGGGAGAGTGTGATCTGTCTCACTATCATAACGGCCTGTTAGCCCTTATCTCACCTTGATTATCCGTAATGCTTAGCATTTTATGCTGGTTTAAGCGGTGCAGGCATTTCATGATACTGTTTTTTAGCCAGTGTCATCAGAAGATAAAAAAAGTGTGCAGTTATAAGGAAAAGTAATTAGCTATGGAGTGAATGAAATCGCGGTAATTTTGCTTGATTATGCAATAAATAAAAGCCTGCCGGAGCGATTGATCCAGGTCATCGCCGACAAAGGCTAAAAATGGCAGGCTTTGGCCTCTTTTCAAGGCGCGGTCTATCAGATTATGCAGTTACAGAAATTAGTCAATATGTTTGGTGGGGATCTTTCTCGTCGTTATGGGCAAAAAGTTCATAAACTGACGTTGCACGGCGGATTTAGCTGTCCAAACCGCGATGGCACCATCGGACGTGGCGGGTGTACTTTCTGTAATGTCGCCTCTTTCGCCGATGAGGCGCAGCAGTATCGCTCCATTGCCGAACAACTGGCGCATCAGGCGCATCTGGTCAATCGCGCCAAACGTTATCTGGCCTATTTCCAGGCGTACACCAGTACCTTTGCCGAAGTGCAGGTGCTGCGTTCTATGTATCAGCAGGCGGTAAGCCAGGCCAGCATTGTTGGGCTGTGCGTCGGTACGCGCCCCGACTGTGTACCGGATGCGGTGCTCGATCTGCTCTGCGAATATAAAGACCAGGGCTATGAAGTGTGGCTGGAACTGGGATTGCAAACCGCGCATGACAAAACGCTACGCCGTATTAATCGCGGCCATGATTTTGCCTGTTATCAGCGAACCACCCAACTGGCGCGTGAGCGTGGGCTGAAAGTGTGCTCGCATCTGATTGTGGGTTTACCCGGCGAAGGGCAGACGGAATGCCTGCAAACGCTGGAGCGCGTGGTGGAAACGGGCGTGGATGGCATTAAGCTGCACCCGCTGCATATTGTAAAAGGCAGCATTATGGCGAAAGCCTGGGAGGCGGGACGCCTGAACGGCATTGCGCTGGAGGCGTATACGCTGACGGCGGGGGAGATGATCCGCCATACGCCGCCGGAGGTTATTTATCATCGCATTTCCGCCAGCGCCCGTCGTCCGACGTTGCTCGCCCCGCTGTGGTGTGAGAATCGCTGGACGGGCATGGTGGAGCTGGACCGCTATCTTAACGAACATGGCGCGCAAGGCTCCGCGCTTGGCACTCCGTGGATTCAGCCGGAGAGCTAACCATCCGTAGGCGTGTAGGCCTGATAAGCGAAGCGCCATCAGGCAGCCTGGCGCACATTGCCGGATGGCGGCTATGCCTTATCCGGCCTACCGCCTACCCGGTCATTTCACCGATAACCTCCGCATTTATTGCACAATTTTCAACGTACTGCTCAGAATTGAGTATTATTGTGCGAAGTTGTCGTGAAGGAATCCCCTATGAAGCAAATTCGTATGCTGGCGCAATACTATGTCGACCTGATGATGAAGCTGGGTCTGGTGCGCTTTTCGATGCTGTTGGCGTTAGCGCTGGTGGTGCTGGCGATAGTGGTGCAGATGGCGGTCACCATGGTGTTGCATGGTCAGGTCGAAAGTATTGATGTCATCCGCTCCATCTTTTTTGGCCTGTTAATCACGCCCTGGGCCGTCTATTTCTTGTCGGTGGTGGTGGAGCAACTGGAGGAGTCCAGGCAGCGCCTGTCACGGCTGGTACAAAAGCTGGAAGAGATGCGCGAGCGCGATCTCAAACTCACGGTACAACTGAAAGACAATATTGCTCAGCTTAATCAGGAAATTGCCGATCGCGAAAAAGCGGAGGCTGAGCGCCAGTCGACCTTCGAACAGCTAAAAGTGGAAATCAAGGAGCGTGAAGAGACGCAGATTCAGCTTGAACAGCAATCCTCTTTCTTACGCTCTTTCCTCGATGCGTCGCCGGATTTGGTTTTTTATCGCAATGAAGATAAAGAGTTTTCCGGCTGTAACCGCGCGATGGAACTGCTGACCGGCAAGAGTGAAAAACAGCTCGTCCATTTAAAACCGGCTGACGTCTATTCCCCCGAAGCGGCGGAAAAAGTGATTGAGACCGACGAAAAAGTCTTCCGCCATAATGTCTCGTTGACCTATGAACAGTGGCTCGATTACCCGGACGGGCGCAAAGCGTGCTTTGAAATTCGCAAGGTGCCCTATTACGACCGCGTTGGTAAACGTCATGGCCTGATGGGCTTTGGGCGCGATATTACGGAACGTAAGCGTTATCAGGACGCGCTTGAACGCGCCAGCCGCGACAAGACCACGTTTATCTCTACGATCAGCCACGAGCTGCGTACGCCGCTGAACGGCATTGTCGGCTTAAGCCGCATTCTGCTGGATACCGACCTTACCAGCGAGCAGGAAAAATACCTGAAAACCATCCATGTCTCTGCGGTCACGTTGGGGAATATTTTCAACGATATCATTGATATGGATAAGATGGAGCGGCGTAAAGTCCAGCTGGATAACCAGCCGGTAGATTTCACCAGTTTCATGGCGGATCTGGAGAATCTCTCCGGCCTGCAGGCGCAGCAAAAAGGGCTACGCTTTGTGCTCGATCCGACGTTGCCGCTGCCGCATAAGGTGATCACCGACGGCACGCGTTTGCGCCAAATTCTGTGGAACCTGATCAGCAACGCCGTGAAGTTTACCCAGCAAGGGCAGGTGACGGTGCGCGTACGCTATGACGAAGGCGATGTGCTGCATTTTGACGTGGAAGATTCCGGCATCGGTATTCCGCAGGATGAGCAGGATAAAATCTTCGCCATGTATTATCAGGTGAAAGACAGTCATGGCGGTAAACCCGCGACGGGGACCGGGATTGGCCTGGCGGTATCGCGCCGCCTGGCAAAAAATATGGGCGGCGACATCACCGTTTCCAGCCAGCCGGGTAAAGGTTCCGTCTTTACGTTAACCGTACATGCGCCAGCCGTGGCGGAAGAGGTCGAGGACACGCTGGAAGAGAATGACATGCCGCTGCCTGCGCTGCATGTGCTGCTGGTCGAGGACATTGAGCTGAACGTCATTGTGGCGCGTTCAGTGCTGGAAAAACTGGGCAACAGCGTTGACGTGGCGATGACCGGGAAAGCCGCGCTGGAAATGTTCACCCCGGGTGAATACGATCTGCTGCTGCTGGATATTCAACTGCCGGATATGACGGGCCTGGATATCTCCAGAGAACTTACCCGCCGCTATGCGCGGGAAGAATTACCGCCGCTGGTCGCACTCACTGCTAACGTCCTGAAAGACAAGAAAGAGTATCTGGACGCGGGAATGGACGATGTGTTGAGCAAGCCGCTGTCGGTTCCGGCGTTAACCGCAATGATTAAAAAATACTGGGATACCCGTAACGAAGAGGAGAGCACTGTGACATCTGAAGAGAGCAGTAAATCGCAAGCGTTGTTAGATATCCCGATGTTAGAGCAGTATATCGAACTGGTCGGCCCGAAATTAATTACGGATGGACTGGCGGTGTTCGAGAAAATGATGCCGGGTTACTTAAGCATCCTGGAGTCCAACCTGACGGCGCGGGATACCAAAGGCGTTGTTGAAGAAGGCCACAAAATTAAAGGCGCGGCGGGCTCCGTCGGGTTGCGTCATCTACAGCAACTGGGTCAGCAAATTCAGTCGCCGGATCTTCCTGCCTGGGAAGATAACGTGGGTGAATGGGTTGAAGAGATGAAGCAGGAGTGGCAGCACGACGTCGCGGTGCTGAAAGCCTGGGTGGCAAACGCGGAAAAAAAATGACCCCGGATTGACCGGGGTGCGCGAATACTGCGCCAACACCAGGGAAATCGTGGCTGCGCCGTAAGTTATGATTGTTTTTTACACAGGCGCAGCTCTGCTTTTCAGGCCGCACGCAGTTAAGATAGCAAATCTTAAATGTTTTGTTACATGAATCAGTTAAATGTGTGAAGCGCAGCATTTTAATCAGAATTATTAATACGCTTCAGTAAGTTGCGAAAAGGATCATCACGATGAAAAAAATTGGCGTAGTGCTCAGTGGATGTGGCGTATACGACGGCGCCGAGATTCATGAAGCCGTTCTGACCCTTCTGGCGATTGCCCGCAGCGGCGCGCAGGCCATCTGCTTTGCGCCGGATAAACAGCAGGCTGATGTGATTAATCACCTGACGGGCGAAGCGATGGCGGAGACGCGAAATGTCCTGATCGAAGCCGCGCGCATTACGCGAGGGGAAATTCGTCCACTCGCCCAGGCGATCTCCAGCGATCTGGACGCGCTGATTGTTCCGGGTGGATTTGGCGCGGCGAAAAACCTGAGTAATTTTGCCAGCCAGGGCAGCGAGTGCCGGGTAGATAGCGACCTGGCCGCGCTGGCAATCGCCATGCACCAGTCGGGTAAGCCGTTAGGGTTTATGTGCATTGCCCCGGCAATGCTGCCCAGGATTTTTGGTTTCCCGCTTCGTCTGACGATTGGCACCGATATCGATACGGCGGAAGTGCTGGAAGATATGGGGGCCGAGCATGTGCCATGTCCGGTTGACGATATTGTGGTGGATGAAGATAACAAAATTGTCACCACGCCTGCTTACATGCTGGCGCAGGATATTGCACAGGCGGCGACCGGCATTGAAAAACTGGTGTCTCGCGTACTGGTTCTGGCTGAATGAGTAAAGGGCGTTTCACTCCGCTGGCGTCCCTGCGCCGTTTGCTCCTGCGCATCCTTGTGGTGCTGGCGGTTTTTTGGGGCGGCGGCATCGCGCTGTTCAGCGTCGTTCCGGTGCCTTTTTCCGCAGTGATGGTGGAACGGCAGATTAGCGCGTGGCTGCAAGGCGATTTCGGCTATGTTGCGCATTCCGACTGGGTTGGCATGGATGCGATCTCGCCGTGGATGGGGCTGGCGGTGATTGCGGCGGAAGACCAGAAATTCCCGGAACACTGGGGCTTTGATGTTTCGGCCATTGAGAAGGCGCTGGCGCACAATGAGCGTAATGAAAACCGAATTCGTGGGGCGTCCACGCTTTCTCAGCAAACGGCGAAGAATCTCTTTTTATGGGATGGCCGCAGTTGGCTGCGCAAAGGGCTGGAGGCCGGGCTCACCGTCGGGCTGGAAACCGTCTGGAGTAAAAAACGCATCCTGACCGTCTACCTGAATATTGCGGAGTTTGGCGATGGCGTGTTTGGCGTGGAAGCGGCGTCGCAGCGCTATTTTAATAAACCTGCCAGCCGGTTAAGTATGTCAGAAGCCGCGCTATTGGCGGCGGTGCTGCCAAACCCTTTACGCTTTAAAGCGAACGCGCCTTCAGGCTATGTGCGTAGCCGTCAGGCGTGGATTTTGCGTCAAATGCGCCAGTTGGGCGGCGAATCGTTTATGACGCGTAACCATCTGTATTAAGATTGCGCTGACGCGCGGCCTCAAGAGAGGGGAGCGGCAGCGCGCTTTTGTCTTCTTCCTGGCGGTTCATCTTCAGCGCCGCCACCAGACCCGGTTGGGCAATCAACCGTTCCCACTGTCTTTCCTGTTTGCGATGGCAAAACCAGGCTGACCAGCTTGCCAGCGGGATCAGCGTGCTCTCGCCGATGTTGTCGCAGATCACCGGGATCGCTTCGGATTCGCTAATGCGGTGACACAGAATATTTTGCGGCTTCAGGGTCATGGTGACGATGCGGTTATCGTAGATATAACGCTTGAGCGTTTTCAGCAACTGGCGCAGGACGGCGGCATCTTCGTCATTGCGGCACTGCGCCACAAATTCAGTCAGCGTGACGGACGGTTTGCCATCGAAATCGGTTATCACATCGTAGACGTAACCCGTACCACAATCGGTCTCTACCGTACCGTGATAGCGCGGGATGCCGCTCCAGTCTTGCAGGTAACGTGACAGATGCGCGTAATATTTCAGCTCGCGGCGGATCTCTTTCTTGCCGCTGCGGTCGGCATTGTAAATGATCTTAATGCAGCGTTGGGCATCGCCCGGATGCGCATAACATTTACGATGGCGTCCGGTGCCCAGGGGATTTTGTTCAGATAAAAGTATCATGAGATCTCCTGGTAATGTTGCTAATAGAACCAGTATGAACGCTCAACTTAAATAGAACGTAAACAACACTTCTTAAGGTTTTCTTAAGGTTTAATCAGGACGGAAAAGCGCACGGAATGTACAATATCGACGCAGGCAGAAAGGCGAGAGAATAAAAAAAACGCCGGATGGCGTTTTCTGGGAGAAAGGAGGAGACGAAAGCGAAATGGCCTAATCTTCGTCGAATCCTGAATTGAACAGCGCGATCACCGCCGCCAGCGCTTCGACCTCCTGCGGGCCGGTAGCTTCAATTTCTATCTGGCGACCTTTAGCAGAGTCCAGCATCAGCAGGGCAATGACGCTATTGGCTTCGGCTTCGGTGCCTTCATCATTGCGTAACAGCACTTCGGCCTCAAAACCCTGCATTAATTCAAACAGTTTCATGGCAGGCCGGGCATGCATACCCAGCTTGTTCGTGACTTCTACAGTCTGCTTCACGGTCATGTTTTGCGTTTTTCCAGCGTTCTATGGCGTGACTGCACGTTCTTACCGCGTGAGCGGAAGTAGTCTGCCAGCTGTTCTGCAATATACACCGAACGGTGTTTCCCGCCGGTACAGCCGATGGCTACGGTGAGATAGCTACGGTTGTTTGTCTCCAGCATGGGTAACCATAACTCAAGATAGCTGCGAGTCTGGTAGATAAAATTGTGTACTTCTGTGTGCCTGTCGAGGAATGCCGCAACCGGTTTATCGAGACCGGTCATTGGACGCAGTTTCGGGTCCCAGTGCGGGTTAGGCAGGAAGCGCACGTCAAAAACATAATCGGCATCGATTGGAATACCGTGCTTGAAGCCGAAGGACTCGAACACCATTGTCAGCTCGCGTTCGCGCTTACCCAGCAGACGGGTACGCAGCATTTCCGCCAGTTCATGCACGGACATTTCAGAGGTATCGACAATCAGATCGGCGCGGGAGCGCAGCGGTTCCAGCAGATCGCTTTCCTGGTCGATGGCGCTCTCCAGGGAGAGATTTTTGCTGGAAAGCGGATGCAGACGGCGCGTATCGCTGTAACGGCGAATCAGCGTGTTGCGATCGGCATCAAGGAACAGAAGCTGTGGTGAAAACGCATCGGGCAGGTTGTTCATCGCCTGCTCGAAAATTTCAGGGGACTCAGGCATGTTACGCACGTCAATGCTGACGGCCGCAGAAATCTGGCGATCGGCCAGCGTACGAGCCAGATCGGGCAACAGCACCACGGGGAGGTTGTCCACGCAGTAAAAACCCATATCTTCCAGCGCACGCAGGGCGACAGATTTCCCTGACCCTGAACGACCGCTGACGATCATCAGTACCATGTACCGTTTCTCCTCACAACAGATGCCATTGGGTGGTTATGCCTCATCCTTTCCACCTTCGGTGTCAGTGATGATTTGATACAGCTCTTCGTCACTCTGCGCGGCGCGCAGGCGGCGGCAGATGGTTTTATCCGCCAGACGTTTAGCGACCAGCGACAGTGTATGCAGATGTGTTTTGGTCTGATCTGCGGGCACCAGCAGGGCGAAAAGCAGATCGACCGGTTGATTATCAATGGCATCGAAAGCGATAGGCGTTTCGAGTTGGACGAACACGCCGACGGCGCGCAGCGTATCTTCTTCCAGCTTGCCGTGCGGGATGGCGATACCATTGCCAATACCGGTACTGCCCATTTTCTCACGCGTCAGGATTGCTTCAAATACCACCTGCGGAGGCAGGCTGAGCTGTTTTGCCGCCAGTTCACTGATAATCTCCAGCGCACGTTTTTTGCTCTGGCAGTGAACGCCGCTGCGCGTACATTCCTGGTTAAGTACGCTGCTCAGTTGTAGAGTCGTATCGTTATTTGTCATAATTTCACCTAAGAACCTGTTCCATCAGAATGATTCCTGATGAGGCAGATTCGGAGCGCTAACTGTACAAATGGCCTGTTGTGCGTCACAACAGGCCGTCCTGCACTCGCTAACTGCCCGGACAATTAGTGTTGTTTCAGTTTATCTTTGTGTTTCGTTAGCTGCCTTGCCAGTTTATCGATCAAACCGTCAATGGCGGCATACATATCCTGACCTTCCGCGCTGGCGTGAATTTCGCCACCGTTTACATGCAGTGTCGCATCCGAGATGTGTGTTACCTTCTCCACTTTCAAAACAACGTAGACCTGATTAATCCTGTCAAAATACTGCTCAAGTTTGGCGAATTTGGTTGAGACAAAGTCGCGCAGGGCTTCAGTAATTTCGACGTTATTTCCAGTGATGTTGAGCTGCATAGTGTCTTCCTTATCGGTTGGTTCAAACCAGCTGTTTGCGCTGATTGGACGGCGGAATGGATAAAGACTCTCGGTACTTCGCAACGGTGCGGCGCGCCACCATGATACCCTGATCCGACAACATAGAGGTTAACTTGCTGTCGCTCAGCGGCTTCGCGGGGTTCTCCGCAGCAATTAATTTCTTCACCAGCGCACGTATCGCCGTGGAAGAGGCTTCGCCTCCGCCTTCGGTATTCACATGGCTGGAAAAGAAATACTTCAGTTCAAAAATGCCGCGTGGACTGTGCAGATACTTCTGCGTGGTCACACGGGAAATCGTCGATTCGTGCATCTCGACGGCCTGGGCGATGTCCGCCAGCACCATCGGTTTCATAAACTCTTCGCCTTGCTCGAAGAAGGCCTGCTGCTGCTCAACAATACAGCGGCTCACGCGTAACAGGGTGTCGTTGCGGCTTTCCAGACTTTTGATCAGCCACTTCGCATCCTGAAGGTTGCTGCGAATGAACTGGCTGTCGGCATCATTACGCGCGCCGTTGCACAGGGCGGCATAATGTTGATTGATCTGTAGACGGGGAATGCTGTCGCCGTTCAGCTCCACCATCCAGTAACCGTTATGCTTACGCACCAGCACATCCGGGATCACATATTCAGGTTCGCCGGTCTGGATAGACTGACCCGGTCTGGGATCGAGCGACTGGATAAGATTGACTGCCTCTTTCAGCACCTCTTCTTTCAGCCGCGTAACGCGCATCAGGGTGCGGAAGTCATGATTGGCCAGCAGATCGAGGTGATCGCTGATGATCAACCGGGCGTCTTCCAGCCAGGGCGTGGATTTATCGAACTGTGAGAGCTGGATCAGCAGGCAGTCACGGAGATCTTTCGCCGCCACGCCGATGGGATCGAAGCGTTGAACGCGTTTGAGTACCGCTTCTATTTCATCGAGGCCGATCTCTTCATCGCCGATGCTTTCGAGAATGTCATCCAGCGAAATGGTGAGATAGCCGGTATCATCAACGGCATCGACAATTGAGGTGGCAATCGCGCGATCGGTATCCGAGAACGGAGTCAGCCCGACTTGCCACATCAGGTAGTCCTGGAGGGACTGCGTGGTTTCGCCCTGGTACACCGGCAGCTCGTCGTCGATGTAGTCGCCGCTGGTGCCGGACGGCGTACCTGCGGTGTAAATCTCATCCCAGCTGGCGTCAAGCGGCAGCTCTTCGGGCATCTCTTTCTGTTCGAGCGCGTCTGCGGTATCCAGGGCTTCGTTGTCCTGGGTTTCGCGCGTGTCGATTTCATCGTGAAGATCGGTTTGCTCAAGCAGCGGATTACTCTCCAGCGCTTGCTGAAGTTCCTGCTGAAGTTCCAGCGTAGACAACTGCAACAGACGGATGGCCTGTTGTAGCTGGGGCGTCATCGCCAGTTGTTGGCTGAGCCTGAGTTGCAAACCTTGCTTCATGTTCAGAGTCGTTTTCTCCCGCTGTGACGTCGCAGTCTTCTACCCTATCAGAGTCTGAAGTCTTCCCCAAGGTATACGCGCTTAACGTGCTCGTCTTGCAGGATTTCTGTCGGTGTGCCGTGTGCGATCAGATGCCCCTGGCTGACAATATACGCGCGTTCACACACCGCCAGCGTTTCACGAACGTTGTGGTCGGTAATCAGAACGCCGAGACCGCTGTCGCGCAGGTGCTCGATAATGCGTTTGATGTCGATGACGGAAATCGGGTCAACGCCTGCAAACGGTTCATCCAGCAGGATAAATTTCGGATTTGCGGCCAGCGCGCGGGCAATCTCCACACGGCGGCGCTCACCGCCGGACAACGCTTGTCCGAGGCTGTCGCGCAGATGCTCGATGTGGAACTCTTCCATCAGTTCATTGGCGCGGTCTTCACGCTGTTCGGTCGTGAGATCGTCGCGAATTTGCAGCACCGCCATCAGGTTATCAAACACGCTCAGACGGCGGAAAATGGAGGCTTCCTGCGGTAAATAGCCAATACCGCGACGCGCGCGGGCATGCAGCGGCAGCAGGCTGATGTCCTCATCGTCAATAATAATGTTGCCAGCATCGCGCGGCACAATGCCCACCACCATGTAGAAGGTAGTGGTTTTGCCTGCGCCGTTCGGCCCGAGCAGACCGACGATCTCCCCGGAATTCACGGTGAGGCTGACATCTTCCACCACGCGACGGCCTTTATAGGCTTTCGCAAGATTCTTTGCAGTTAATGTTGCCATAACGAATTAGTTACCCTTCTTCTGTGCCGGGGTCTGGTCTTTGTTTTTGTCCTGCAACTGCGACGGCACCAGAACCGTCGTTACACGTTTGCCTTTTTCGCTGAACGCCTGCATTTTCTGCTCTTTCACCAGGTAAGTGATCTTATCGCCGGTGATGTTGCTGTCGAGCTGCTCCAGGTAGGCGTTACCGGTCAGGACGACGAAATCTTTCGCCAGTTCATAATGCATTTTTTGGGCATGGCCTTTTACCGGCTTGCCGTTGTCCTGCATCTGATAAAACGTCGCCGGGTTGCCGAAGCCGTCGATCACCTCTTTGCCTTGCTCGCCGCCCGGACGGGTGACGACCACTTTGTCGGCATTGATTTTGATGGTGCCCTGAGTCACGACGACATTTCCGGTAAACGTCACCACGTTACCCTGCATATCCAGTGACTGCTGGTCCGATTCAATATGAATCGGTTGTTCGGTATCGCCGGTGACCGCGAACGCCGGAAGACTGGCGGCCAGAAGTGTGCTGGCAAGCACAAGATTAAGGCTGAGTTTGTTTGTTTTGAATTTCATAGGAGGTTCTAACCTTTTCAATCAGCTCGGCGTTCTTGCTGCGTAAGTTGCCGCGCATTTTCAGTCCGCTGGAGTTAAATGTTGTTCCGTATAACGTGACCAGATCTTCAGAGGTGACATCCTGCGTCACCAGGTTGATCGTCGCGTTATCCGTCGTGATTCTGCGTAGTTGAGCGTCAGGCGCCAGCGCATTGACTTCAACGTGACCATACAGATAGAGCATCCGGTCTTCGGTCAATTTCGCCTTATCCGCTTTAATCGACCATGTCGGGACTTTATCTTTATCAAAGGTGGTTAATACCGGTTGGGTAAACCACGAAAGCGCCTGTTCTGAATAATATTCAACGTGCTGCGCAATAAGACGATAGTTCAACGCGCCTTCCGGGCTATAGACGACCGTATCGGTATGCTCGCTCTTATAAGTCGGATCGCTGGTGTTCACCACAACCTGAGCAGGATCGTCTTTATCCGCCAGATTAATTCCGATCAACACCAGTACGGCCAACGACAGTAGAATGATAACCCAACGTCTGGTTTTACTCATATCGATTGCCCTTTGGCCTCATCAAGCTTACCCTGCGCCAGCAAGAGTAGATCGCACACTTCCCGCACCGCGCCGCGTCCACCGGCGATATGCGTCACATAGTCGGCGCGGGGGATCAGGAGCGGATGCGCATCAGCGACCGCAACGCTCAGACCCACTTTTTCCATCACCGGCCAGTCGATCAGATCGTCACCGACGTAAGCCACATTTTCAGGCGCAACGCCCAGCTTATCGAGCAGGTCGCCAAACGCGATAAGTTTGTCCGACTGCCCCTGATAGAGATGCGTGATCCCCAGGGTGGCACAGCGATCTTCTACAAGTTTAGCCTTTCGTCCGGTAATAATAGCGACCTCAATCCCGGAAGTGAGCGCACAGCGAATGCCGTAGCCATCACGGACGTTAAAGGCCTTCAGCTCTTCACCGTTGTTGCCCATATAAATCAGACCATCAGACAGCACGCCATCCACATCGAGGATGAGCAGACGGATGTTTTCCGCCTGGGCGATAACCTGTGTACTGACGGGGCCATAACAGGTCGCAAGCGACGCACCTGCTTTACTCATTTCTTTTATCCTTGAGTTTCTACACTACGCCTGCACGCAGTAAATCATGCATATGTAACACACCCAGTAACTGGTCGCCATCAGCAACCAAAACGGAGGTGATATGACGGGACTGCATTAAGTTCAGGGCGTTAACGGCGAGAATACCGGGGCGAACGCGAATTCCCCCTGGCGTCATGACGTCGGCAATCCCTAACTGGCGAACATCCACACCCATATCGAAAACACGACGCAAGTCGCCATCGGTAAAGATGCCGTCAATCTTCATTGTGTCATCACAAATGACGGTCATGCCGAGATTTTTACGCGTAATTTCCAGCAGGGCATCACGCAGGCTGGCGTTTTTATTCACATGCGGGATTTCATCGCCGGTGTGCATGATATCGTTAACGCGCAGCAGAAGTTTACGGCCAAGTGCGCCGCCCGGATGCGACAACGCAAAATCTTCGGCGGTAAAGCCGCGGGCTTTTAATAACGCGACCGCGAGCGCATCGCCCATGACCAGCGTAGCCGTGGTGCTGCTGGTCGGTGCCAGACCCAACGGGCAGGCTTCTTTCGGCACTTTAACACACAGATGCACATCCGCCGCACGCGCCATGCTGCTTTCTGGCCGCCCGGTGATACAAATCAGCGGCACCTGCAAGCGTTTGAGAACCGGGATTAATGCGGCAATCTCATTGGATTCGCCAGAGTTGGAAATCGCGATCACCACATCCTGCGAGGTGACCATGCCGAGATCGCCATGCGCGGCCTCGCCCGGGTGAACAAAAAAGGCGGAAGTGCCGGTGCTGGCAAAGGTGGCGGCCATTTTCCGCCCGATATGACCTGATTTTCCCATCCCCATGACAACGACTTTGCCTGTGCACGAGAAGATTTTTTCACAGGCGAGCGTGAAGTTCTGGTCGATGTATTGATCAAGCTCCGCCAGGCCTTCACGTTCAATCTCCAGGACGTCTTTGCCTGCTTTCTGAAAGTCAAAACCCGGTTGTAACGCTAAGTGCGACATAGTCCGTTTTCCCGTTATCCAATAAGAAGCGGCGATAGCCAGTACAGCATCGCCAGCCATACGATAAAACCGCCGGTCAGCAGCACGCCTGCGCCCCGACCAATCTGGCGCGGACGCCGCCAGCACAGCAATGCCAAAACAATGCTCACTAACAGCATCACGCTATAGTCACGCCCAAACGCCAGCGGGTTGACGTCGCCTGGCGTAATCAATGCAGGCAGCCCCAGAACGATGGCGATATTAGAAATATTGGCGCCGATAATGTTGCCAATGGCGATATCATTTTCACCTTTGCGGATGCCCGCGATCGCCGTCGCCAGCTCCGGCAGGCTGGTGCCAATCGCAATCACCGTCAGGCCGATAGTCAGTTCGCTCATGGCGAAGTAGTTCGCCAGTACGGTGGCGTTATCAACCACCATCCGCGTCGCCATCGGCATAATAATCAGCGCGATACCCAGCCACAAAAACGCGACGGGTAAGCCGCCTTCGCGCGGCAGCTCTGCCACCTGCTCCCGGGTGAGGCTGTCATTTCCCTGCCGCTCCGCCAGGCGCGCGATCTTAACAATGAACAGCAGCCATAGCACGGCCAGCAGCAGAAGAAAGATTCCGTCGCTACGGCTCAGCTCGCCATCGTGCAGGACGGAACCCGCCAGCACACTGACAAATAACATTAGCGGCAATTCGCGGCGCAAAACATCAGAATGCACGGTAAAAGGGTGAAACAGCGCCGCCAGGCCCAGAATCAGCAAGATATTGATGATGTTGGAGCCGAGCGCGGTGCCTACGGCTAAGTCCAGTTGCCCGTGAAGCGACGCGGCAACCGAGACAATTATCTCCGGTAATGATGTTCCGATACTGACGACCGTCATCCCGATAATGAGCGGAGGAATCCCCACTGCCCGACACAAAATCGATGCGGCAAACACCAGACGATCGGCGCTGTAGACCACCAGAAGTAAACCAATAATTAACAGCGCCGTAGCTAAAAGCATCTAAAGTCCTTTCTTCAGGTATACTCGCCGGTCCACTGGAGGGATCTTCTGGAAGCCGTAACGAAGTCTTAATTTTGACTTTATGCGGCTAAAAAGTAAAACAAATGCCAGCTTTAGCTAACCAGGGCAGGTAATATTCTGTAAATATGTTGGGTTCATGGCTAAATTCAGCGCCATGCTTAGATCAACAAGGCGATACAAAGGATGAATCAATGGGTCAGTCTGTGGCGAATTTAGTCGATATGCGCGACGTCAGCTTTTCGCGTGGCGACCGCTGCATTTTCGATAATATTTCCCTGACCGTGCCACGCGGGAAGATCACGGCGATCATGGGGCCATCGGGGATCGGTAAAACCACGCTGTTACGACTGATTGGCGGACAAATCCCGCCGGATAGCGGGGAAATACTGTTTGATGGCGAAAACGTACCGGCTATGTCTCGCTCGCGGTTGTACACGGTACGAAAACGGATGAGCATGCTGTTTCAGTCGGGGGCGCTATTCACCGACATGAACGTGTTTGATAACGTAGCCTACCCACTGCGGGAGCACACGAATTTACCCGCGCCGCTGTTGAAAAGCACGGTGATGATGAAACTGGAAGCCGTTGGTCTGCGCGGCGCGGCAAAGCTCATGCCCTCTGAACTGTCCGGGGGGATGGCGCGGCGTGCGGCATTAGCCCGTGCTATTGCGCTGGAACCCGACCTCATTATGTTCGATGAGCCGTTTGTGGGTCAGGACCCGATTACGATGGGCGTACTGGTGAAGCTGATTTCAGAACTGAACAGCACGCTGGGCGTAACCTGCGTTGTCGTGTCCCACGATGTGCCGGAGGTGCTGAGCATCGCCGATCACGCCTGGATTATGGCGGACAAAAAAATCGTGGCGCACGGTAGCGCGAAGGAACTGCAAGAAAATGCCGACCCGCGCGTCCGCCAGTTCCTGGACGGTATTGCCGACGGGCCGGTTCCGTTCCGCTATCCGGCGGGCGATTATCACTCCGATTTACTCGAAACAGGGAGTTAAGCCACTCATGCTGTTAAATGCGCTGGCATCGCTCGGACACCGGGGGATCAAAACCCTCAGAACGTTCGGGCGTGCCGGGTTAATGTTATTCAATGCGGTGATTGGTAAGCCGGAATTTCGCAAGCATGCGCCGCTGCTGGTGCGTCAGCTCTATAATGTGGGCGTCCTGTCGATGCTCATTATTATCGTCTCTGGCGTTTTTATCGGCATGGTGCTCGGGTTGCAGGGCTATCTGGTTCTGACGACCTACAGCGCGGAAACCAGCCTGGGTATGCTGGTGGCGCTTTCATTGCTGCGTGAACTGGGGCCGGTTGTCGCGGCGTTGCTGTTTGCCGGGCGCGCAGGGTCTGCGCTGACCGCAGAAATTGGTCTTATGCGAGCGACTGAGCAGCTCTCCAGTATGGAAATGATGGCCGTCGATCCGCTGCGCCGGGTGATCTCTCCGCGCCTGTGGGCGGGGGTGATTTCGCTGCCACTGCTGACGATTATCTTCGTGGCCGTTGGCATCTGGGGAGGATCGCTGGTTGGCGTTAGCTGGAAGGGGATCGATGCCGGTTTCTTCTGGTCGGCGATGCAGGATGCCGTCGACTGGCGTCTGGATCTCGTGAACTGTTTGATTAAGAGCGTGGTGTTCGCCATCACGGTAACGTGGATTGCGCTGTTCAATGGGTATGACGCGATTCCGACCTCTGCCGGGATTAGCCGCGCAACCACGCGCACCGTTGTGCACTCGTCTTTGGCCGTTCTGGGTCTGGATTTTGTGTTGACCGCACTGATGTTTGGGAATTGAGTTCATGCAAACGAAAAAAAGTGAAATTTGGGTAGGGATCTTCTTGCTGGTTGCGTTGCTGGCGGCGCTGTTTGTTTGCCTGAAAGCGGCCAATGTCACCTCAATGCGCACGGAGCCGACCTACACGATTTATGCGACCTTCGACAATATTGGCGGCCTGAAAGCGCGCTCTCCGGTGCGCATCGGCGGGGTGGTTGTCGGCCGGGTTGCGGATATCTCGCTGGATCCGAAAACCTACCTGCCGCGCGTCACGCTGGATATTGAAGAGCGCTATAACCACATTCCTGATACCAGTTCGCTGAGTATCCGCACCTCTGGCCTGCTGGGGGAGCAATATCTGGCGTTAAACGTTGGGTTTGAAGATCCTGAACTGGGAACGTCTATCCTCAAAGATGGCGACACTATTCAGGACACCAAGTCCGCGATGGTGCTTGAAGACATGATTGGTCAGTTCCTTTACAACAGTAAAGGGGACGACAATAAGAATTCTGGCGATGCGCCAGCGCCAACTGAAGGCAATAATGAAGCGACACCGCCTGCGGGCGCAACAAATTAATCACAGGAGAATCGATGTATGTTTAAGCGATTAATGATGGTAGCGCTGCTGGTCATTGCACCGTTGAGCGCGGCAACCGCGGCGGACCAGACTAACCCGTATAAATTGATGAATGAGGCGGCGCAGAAAACCTTCGATCGTCTGAAAAACGAACAGCCGAAAATCCGTGCCAACCCTGATTACCTGCGCGACGTCGTTGACCAGGAACTGCTGCCGTATGTGCAGGTGAAATACGCGGGCGCGCTGGTACTGGGTCGTTACTACCGGGAGGCGACGCCGGCGCAGCGTGACGCCTATTTCGCGGCGTTTCGTGAATACCTGAAACAGGCTTATGGTCAGGCGCTGGCGATGTACCACGGCCAGACTTACCAGATTGCGCCGGAACAACCGCTGGGCAATGCGACCATCGTGCCGATCCGCGTGACGATCATCGATCCGAATGGCCGTCCTCCGGTTCGACTGGATTTCCAGTGGCGTAAAAACACCCAGACCGGTAACTGGCAGGCTTATGACATGATCGCGGAAGGCGTCAGCATGATCACCACAAAACAGAATGAGTGGAGCGATCTGCTGCGTACCAAAGGCATCGACGGCCTGACCGCGCAGTTGCAGTCAATTTCTCGTCAGAAAATTTCGCTGGAAGAGAAAAAATAATGACGCAGTCACTTAGCTGGACGCGCGAAGGTGACACGCTGGCATTAGCGGGAGAGCTGGACCAGGACGTGCTGAACCCTCTGTGGGATGCGCGCGTTGATGCGATGAAAGGCGTAACCTGCATCGATCTGAGCCAGGTCTCCCGGGTGGATACCGGTGGTCTGGCGTTACTGGTGCATCTTGTCGATCAGGCGAAACGACAGGGCAACAGCGTTTCGCTGCAAGGGGTAAACGAGAAGGTTTACACGCTGGCGAAGCTCTATAATTTGCCTGCTGACGTGCTTCCACGTTAATTTTTGTAGGCCGGATAAGGCCTTGTGCCACCATCCGGCACAACCCCTAAGTGGGATTTGCCACCAAAGCCTTGCCTGATTTATCAGCTGGGCTTTTTGCTTATTTATGACAGCGCCACTTTGCTCTAAGATGTTGGGCTGTTTTCCCTATTTGACGAATGAAGAGCCCATGGAAAATCATGAAATTCAGAGCGTGCTGATGAGCGCACTCTCCCTCCAGGAAGTCCACGTCTCTGGCGATGGCAGTCACTTTCAGGTTATCGCCGTGGGTGAGATGTTTGACGGCATGAGCCGGGTCAAGAAGCAGCAGTCTGTGTACGGCCCGTTGATGGAGTTTATTGCGGATAACCGTATCCATGCCGTATCGATCAAAGCGTATACCCCAGCGGAATGGGAACGCGATCGCAAACTTAACGGTTTTTGAGCGACGGGCGACACGCCGGTAGCAGATATGAATTCTTAACAGAGAACAGAATAATGGATAAATTTCGTGTACAGGGGCCGACAACGCTCCAGGGCGAAGTCACAATTTCAGGCGCTAAAAATGCCGCATTGCCGATCCTTTTCGCGGCGCTGCTGGCAGAAGAGCCGGTAGAGATCCAGAACGTTCCAAAGCTGAAAGACATCGATACGACGATGAAACTGCTCAGCCAGCTTGGAACGAAAGTGGAACGTAACGGTTCTGTCTGGATCGACGCCAGCCAGGTCAACATCTTCTGCGCGCCTTACGAACTGGTAAAAACCATGCGCGCGTCGATTTGGGCGCTGGGGCCGCTGGTTGCGCGTTTTGGTCAGGGACAGGTTTCTCTGCCAGGCGGCTGCGCCATCGGCGCGCGTCCGGTCGATCTGCACATCACCGGCCTGGAACAATTGGGCGCTGAGATCAAGCTGGAAGAAGGCTATGTGAAGGCGTCTGTTAATGGTCGCCTGAAAGGCGCGCATATCGTGATGGACAAAGTCAGCGTCGGTGCGACGGTGACCATCATGTCTGCGGCAACGCTGGCCGAAGGGACCACCGTGATTGAAAACGCCGCGCGTGAGCCGGAGATCGTCGATACCGCGAACTTCCTGGTGACGCTGGGAGCGAAGATCAGCGGTCAGGGCACCGATCGTATTACCATTGAGGGCGTTGAGCGTCTGGGCGGCGGCGTATACCGTGTTCTGCCCGATCGCATTGAAACCGGCACCTTCCTGGTCGCGGCGGCGATTTCCGGCGGTAAAATCGTCTGCCGTAACGCGCAGCCGGATACGCTGGATGCCGTACTGGCTAAACTGCGTGACGCCGGAGCGGATATTGAAACCGGTGAAGACTGGATCAGCCTGGACATGCATGGCCAGCGTCCGAAAGCTGTGAATGTGCGCACCGCGCCGCACCCGGCTTTCCCGACCGATATGCAGGCGCAGTTCACGCTGCTGAACCTTGTCGCGGAAGGGACGGGTTTCATCACGGAAACCATTTTCGAAAACCGCTTTATGCATGTGCCTGAACTGATCCGTATGGGTGCGCACGCGGAAATCGAGAGCAACACCGTGATTTGCCACGGCGTTGAAAAACTCTCCGGGGCGCAGGTGATGGCGACCGACTTGCGTGCGTCTGCGAGCCTGGTGCTGGCGGGATGCATTGCAGAAGGTACGACGCTGGTCGATCGTATTTATCACATCGATCGTGGCTATGAGCGCATTGAAGACAAACTGCGCGCGCTGGGCGCGAATATTGAGCGTGTGAAAGGCGAGTAATTTTTTCCGCATGCACTGGTAGCCCCTTGTTCGGGGGCTACCGTTCAGAGCGTTATCCGTTCCTTACTTCTCTATTTCCCTTTTCGAGCCCGCATCAGACGCGTTCTGTCAATGAACTCATGGGTTTCTGGGTCATGATAGCGCGACGGCCAGATCACCCAGGGTTCTGTACCCAGCGCCTTCGCAATGATGAGCTCTCCTTTCGGCCACGGTCGGGTCAGGGCGTTTGCCAGCGTCGAGGAACTTAATCCATTCTTGCGTGATTCCGCCGCCATAGATGTCCCTTTTTTACGTAATCCGGCAATGATGTCTGCGGGATGCCAGTCAATGAGTTTATTTTCCATTATTCCCTCACTCCTTCGGTCAGTCAGTCGCTTGCGGCCTGGATAATCAGCCTGTGAGAAATACTATACGCCAGGTGATAGTATTGCTCTAATATGTTCCTGTAAAGAGTATGCATATTCATAAAATGTGACAGCATACGTGCGATGGGTAAAGGGCTGGGAAAGAAACGAACAACTGGAATTTACTGGAACTTAAAGATTCATCCCGCGCAGAGCACGGGATGAGAAGGGAGGGTTAACGATCGCGTTGTACGGCGATGTGCGCCAGACCGATCAGGGCTTCGCGCCACGGCGTATCAGGCAGAATCTGTAGGGCGGCGATGGCTTTATCGGCCTCGTCTTCTGCACGCTGACGCGTCCATTCCAGTGAACCGCAGGCGGTCATGGCTTCCAGAACGGGTTCCAGAAGGTGGCGCCCATTGCCTTGTTCAATGGCGGTACGGATCATTTGCGCCTGCTCTGGCGTACCGTTACGCATAGCGTGCAGCAGCGGCAGCGTTGGTTTTCCTTCGTTGAGGTCATCGCCGACATTTTTACCTAACTGCTCGCCATCAGCGCTGTAATCGAGTAAATCGTCAATCAGCTGAAAGGCCGTACCGAGATAACGACCATAATCCTGCAACCCTTTTTCCTGCTCAGGAGTACAGCCAGCAAGAAGACCGGAACACTGCGCCGCAGCTTCAAACAGGCGCGCCGTTTTGCTGTAAATCACGCGCATGTAATTTTCTTCGGTGATATCCGGGTCGTTGACGTTCATCAGTTGCAGCACTTCGCCTTCGGCGATGACGTTCACCGCTTCTGACATTACTTCCAGCACTTTCAGCGAGCCAAGGCTGGTCATCATCTGGAACGCGCGGGTGTAGATAAAATCACCGACCAGGACGCTGGCGGCGTTGCCAAATGCCGCATTCGCCGTTGCCTTCCCACGACGCATATCGGATTCATCCACAACATCGTCGTGTAGCAGGGTGGCGGTGTGGATAAACTCGATTAAGGCAGCGATCGTGACGTGCGCATTTTCCTGATAACCAACGGCGCGCGCAGCGAGTACGGCAATCATCGGGCGGATACGTTTTCCGCCGCCGCTAACGATGTAATACCCTAACTGATTGATCAGTTGGACGTCGGAATTGAGCTGTTCAAGGATTGTCGCATTGACACCCGCCATATCTTGCGCGGTTAACTCATTGATTTTTTCTAAATTCATCGCAAAAGCCGGGCTTATCGCCCCGATTAACTCATCATGGGATGAGATAACTAAGGGTTTAGGGTTAGGAATATATGCTGATTGTACTGAAAAAACGGCGCAGATAAACGTTACCGTACACGTTGTGTTTTTTTTCTTCATGTATTGACGGTAGCACTTGTCAAAGGCTCGCGTTTTGCGTAATATTCGCGCCCTATTGTGAATATTTATAGCGCACTCTGAATCATTGAAAAGGCGTGCGCGGAAGCGGAGTTTTTTATGTACGCGGTTTTCCAAAGTGGTGGTAAACAACACCGAGTAAGCGAAGGTCAGACCGTTCGCCTGGAAAAGCTGGACATCGCAACTGGCGAAACTATTGAGTTCGCTGAAGTTCTGATGATCGCAAACGGTGAAGAAGTCAAAATCGGCGTTCCTTTCGTTGATGGCGGCGTAATCAAAGCTGAAGTTGTTGCTCACGGTCGTGGCGAGAAAGTTAAAATCGTTAAGTTTCGTCGTCGTAAACACTATCGTAAGCAGCAAGGCCACCGTCAGTGGTTCACTGATGTGAAAATTACTGGCATCAGCGCCTAAGACCTGAGGAGAGATTTAAATGGCACATAAAAAGGCTGGCGGCTCAACTCGTAACGGTCGCGATTCAGAAGCTAAACGCCTGGGCGTTAAGCGTTTCGGTGGCGAAACCGTTCTGGCGGGTAGCATCATCGTTCGTCAACGTGGCACCAAATTCCACGCTGGCACTAACGTAGGTTGCGGTCGTGACCACACTCTGTTTGCTAAAGCAGACGGTAAAGTGAAATTCGAAGTTAAAGGCCCGAACAACCGTAAATACATCAGCATCGTTGCTGAGTAAGTTCTTCGTGGTCCGGTAACGGATTAAAGCCCCGCAACGTGTTGCGGGGCTTTTTACATTGAAAACCCGGAAAATTTTCTTGTAGGGAAAACGGGCATGAAGCAGCAGGCTGGCATTGGCATCCTTTTAGCACTCACCACTGCAATGTGTTGGGGCGCCTTGCCAATTGCAATGAAGCAGGTGCTGGAGGTGATGGAACCTCCGACCATTGTCTTCTATCGCTTTTTAATGGCGAGTATCGGCCTTGGCGCAATCCTGGCAGTTAAAAGAAAGCTCCCGCCATTGCGTATTTTTCGCAAACCGCGCTGGCTGGTGTTGCTGGCGATTGCAACAGGTGGACTTTTCGGGAATTTCATCCTGTTCAGCTCTTCCCTGCAATATTTGAGTCCGACGGCATCGCAGGTTATCGGTCAACTGTCACCGGTTGGCATGATGGTCGCCAGCGTCTTTATTTTGAAAGAAAAGATGCGCGGCACGCAGGTGATTGGCGCGCTCATGCTGCTTTGTGGGCTGGTGATGTTCTTTAATACCAGTCTGGTCGAGATTTTTACCAAACTGACCGATTACACCTGGGGTGTGATCTTTGGGGTCGGTGCGGCGACGGTCTGGGTGAGTTATGGCGTCGCGCAAAAGGTGTTATTGCGTCGTCTGGCCTCACAGCAGATCCTGTTTTTACTGTACACTTTATGTACGATTGCGTTATTGCCGCTGGCGAAGCCGGGGGTTATCTCGCAGTTAAGCGACTGGCAGCTCGCGTGTTTGATTTTCTGTGGGCTGAATACGCTGGTAGGATATGGCGCCCTGGCGGAAGCGATGGCGCGTTGGCAGGCAGCGCAGGTAAGTGCGTTAATCACGCTCACTCCGCTGTTTACGCTGTTATTTTCAGATCTATTATCTATGGCCTGGCCCGATTTCTTCGCCAGACCGATGTTAAACCTTTTAGGTTATCTCGGTGCGTTTGTCGTGGTTGCGGGCGCGATGTATTCCGCCATTGGTCATCGTATTTGGGGCGGTTTACGCAAGCATGAAACGGTGGTTTCGCAACCCCGCTCAGGCGAATGATTTACGGAGAGTAAAATGAAGTTTGTTGATGAAGCATCGATTCTGGTCGTTGCTGGCGATGGCGGTAATGGTTGCGTGAGCTTCCGCCGCGAAAAATACATCCCGAAAGGCGGCCCGGATGGCGGTGATGGCGGCGATGGTGGCGACGTCTGGCTGGAAGCCGACGAAAACCTGAACACGCTGATCGATTACCGCTTTGAAAAATCGTTCCGCGCTGAACGTGGTCAGAATGGCGCAAGCCGTGACTGCACCGGTAAACGTGGGAAAGATGTCACGATCAAAGTGCCTGTCGGTACGCGTGTTATCGATCAGGGCACCGGCGAAACCATGGGCGATATGACCAAACACGGTCAGCGTCTGATGGTTGCCAAAGGCGGCTGGCACGGCCTGGGCAATACCCGCTTTAAGTCCTCTGTTAACCGTACTCCGCGTCAGAAAACGATGGGCACGCCGGGCGATAAGCGCGATTTGATGCTGGAGCTGATGCTGCTGGCGGACGTGGGTATGCTGGGGATGCCAAACGCCGGTAAATCAACCTTTATCCGCGCGGTATCTGCGGCAAAACCGAAAGTGGCGGACTATCCGTTTACCACTCTGGTGCCGAGCCTTGGCGTTGTGCGTATGGACAACGAAAAGAGCTTTGTGGTTGCCGATATTCCGGGGCTGATTGAAGGCGCGGCGGAAGGCGCGGGTCTGGGGATTCGCTTCCTGAAGCACCTGGAACGTTGCCGCGTACTGCTGCACCTTATTGATATCGATCCTATCGACGGTTCCGATCCGGTGGAAAACGCCCGTATCATTATCGGCGAACTGGAAAAATACAGTCAGGATCTGGCTGCTAAGCCGCGCTGGTTAGTGTTCAACAAAATTGATTTGCTGGACCAGGCCGAAGCGGAAGAAAAAGCGAAAGCTATCGCGCAGGCGCTGGGCTGGGAAGATAAGTACTACATGATTTCCGCTGCCAGCCAGACTGGCGTGAAAGATCTCTGCTGGGATGTGATGACCTTTATCATCGAGAACCCTATCGTTCAGGCTGATGAAGCGAAGCAGCCGGAGAAAGTGGAGTTCATGTGGGACGATTATCACCGTCAGCAGCTCGCTGAAGTCGAAGACGAAGCGGAAGATGACTGGGATGACGACTGGGACGAAGACGACGAAGAAGGCGTCGAGTTCATCTACAAACGTTAATCTGGTTCAAATGCCCGGTGGCGCTTACGCTTACCGGGCCTACGGATAGTAGGCCGGATAAGGCGCAAAGCGCCGCCATCCGGCAATTAAATGACCCATCTAGTGTGTAGGCCGGATAAGCGTCAGCGCCATCCGGCACTATCCTCACCTAGTTGTTCTGATAAAGATCTTTGTACAACCGGCTTTCAAAACGTACTAACGGAATACGACGATTGCGCTGGTCAGCTGGCGTAACGGCATACCCGGAAAGATACTGAACAAACGCCATCCGTTGCCCACTTGCCGTTGTAATAAATCCCGCCAGATTATAGACCCCTTGCAGCGAGCCTGTTTTCGCCGAAACTTTACCATCAACCCCAGCCTGATGCAGACCCGCACGGTATTGCAGAGAGCCGTCATATCCCGCCAGCGGCAGCATGGAGATAAAGTTCAGCTCGTTGTCGTGTTGGGCGATGTATTGCAGCACCTGCATCATGGTGGCCGGGGCAATCAGGTTGTGGCGAGAGAGGCCCGAACCGTCAGCGATGATGGTATTGCCAATATCAACGCCAGCCTGCTGACGCAGGATCTGGCGTACGGCATCAGATCCCGCCCGCCATGTGCCGGGGACGTTGAAGCGTGCGTGGCCGATCATGCGAAAGACGGTATCGGCAATCATGTTGTCCGATTTTTTCAGCATAATCTTAAGCAAATCATGCAGCGGCGCAGACTGCTTGCTGGCAACCACCGTTCCGGGTTCGTTGACCTGCGTCTGGCGTAACAGCGTACCGCTGTAGGTAATACCTGCTTGTTTTAACTCGTCTTTCAGGATCGCTCCGGCATAGCTGGCGCCGTCCTGAATGGCGAAGGCCAGCGGTAACGGTTCGGCGCGCTGCGGCAGGCAGCCTGTCAGCGTGAAGCGGTTTAAATCCCCCGGAACGACATCCAGCTCACAGTATTGCGCTTCCGCAGAGCCGCGTGGGAGGGTGCGAACCTGACTGAACATGGTCACCGGGTAATAGGACGCCACGCGAATATACGCTAAGTCATTCGGTTTTTGCGCGCTGTAGAGGGAGATGGAAAAGCAGTTGCGATCGACAATGGCGGCTGCGGGGGGGGCGCTAAAACATTGCGTCATGTCATTCCAGGGCCAGCCTGGCGCTTTATCATGGCTGGCGAAAATGGAGGTGTCGATGAGCACATTTCCCGCAATTTGCGTCACGCCGGATTTTTTCAGCGTCGCGACCATATTGCGAATATCCTGGCGTTTTAGCGTCGGATCGGCACCAAATCGCGCCACTAAGTCCCCTTTTAAGACGCCATTGTCCACGTTGCCTTTTGTCTCCAGCGTGGTGGTAAAACGAAAATCGGGGCCGAGCTGAATCAATGCCGCGAGGGCCGTGATCACTTTTTGCGTACTGGCGGGCAGCGCCATCTGCTGGCTATGGTAATCAATCGCGGGCGTGGACGCGCCGACCTTCTGAGCCATGAAAGCAAGGTTGGCCCCATCAGGGAGCTGATTGATGTATTCATCAACATTCGCGGCCTGGACGCTGAACGCTATACTGGTGGTCAATCCGATGATAAATCTGGAAAATCGCATAATCTCGCGCTAACAACCTGGAAACAAGCCGTCATACTACGGCGCAATGCCCTGGAAAGTAAACGATGACCCATAGGGAACTCCAGGGTAAAATACGTATCAAATTGAGAATTGTAGCTGACCTGGGGCTTTGTACCCGGGTCGGTATTTTTTTGCTTCTGGCTTTGGTAGAACGCATACCGGAGCAGGCTTAGCAGCCGAGGCGGGGTCAATCACCCCCTACAGGAATGTTCAAGAGGTATAACAAATGCAAGCTATTCCGATGACTTTACGTGGTGCCGAAAAACTGCGCGAAGAGCTGGATTTTCTGAAATCTGTGCGCCGTCCTGAAATCATCGCCGCTATCGCGGAAGCGCGTGAGCATGGCGACCTGAAAGAGAACGCCGAGTATCACGCTGCGCGTGAACAGCAGGGTTTCTGCGAAGGACGTATCAAGGATATCGAGGCGAAGCTGTCGAATGCGCAGGTGATCGACGTGACGAAGATGCCGAACAACGGACGTGTTGTTTTCGGCGCAACGGTAACTGTTCTGAATCTCGATAACGATGAAGAGCAGACCTGGCGTATTGTCGGCGATGACGAAGCGGATTTTAAACAGAACCTGATTTCCGTGAATTCACCTATCGCGCGCGGCCTGGTTGGCAAAGAGCAGGATGACGTCGTGACCATCAAAACGCCTGGCGGCGAAGTGGAATACGAAGTGATTAAGGTGGAATACCTGTAAGAATTACCCAATACTCAAGATGTTGATGTATTGTAAAGAAAGGAAAAAGGCCGCTATGCGGCCTTTTATCAACGAAGAGAGCGTGGCATTTTGCTCTCCTGCTTGCGGAAAACCCCTCGTTTTACACAGATTTTGTGTTCGACTTTAGGATATTCTTAGCGTGGCAGCGAGATTTTACGTTCTTTAGTTGGGCGATAAAGTACCAGCGTTTTACCGATGACCTGTACGTTACAGGCGCCGGTTTCGCGTACGATAGCTTCCACGATCAAGGTTTTGGTTTCGCGATCTTCCGAGGCGATCTTCACCTTGATAAGTTCATGGTGCTCTAACGCTTGTTCAATCTCGGCCAGTACCCCTTCGGTCAAACCATTGTTGCCAAGCATAACTACCGGCTTGAGCGGATGTGCCAGACCTTTCAGGTGCTGTTTTTGTTTAGTACTCAGATTCATCGTATATTTTTGCTTACGTTGGGATTGAAAACGGGTCATTCTACCGCCATCTCCCATATATCACCAAATGAGCGCGTAAAAATTTACGCTACGGGTAACGATGAATTGCCCCGACGGGAAAGTTAAATGACAGGTAAAAAGCGTTCTGCCAGCTCGAGTCGCTGGCTTCAGGAACACTTTAGCGATAAATATGTTCAACAGGCGCAGAAAAAGGGGTTACGTTCCCGTGCCTGGTTTAAACTTGATGAAATACAGCAAAGTGACAAACTTTTTAAGCCGGGGATGACGGTTGTCGACCTCGGTGCTGCGCCAGGAGGCTGGTCACAGTATGTGGTCACGCAGATTGGCGGCAAAGGCCGTATCATCGCTTGCGATCTTTTACCTATGGATCCTATCGTTGGTGTGGACTTTCTTCAGGGCGATTTTCGTGATGAACTTGTTATGAAAGCGCTGCTGGAACGCGTGGGTGACAGTAAAGTACAAGTTGTCATGTCAGATATGGCACCAAACATGAGCGGAACACCGGCGGTGGATATCCCCCGCGCCATGTATCTGGTGGAACTGGCGTTAGAAATGTGTCGTGATGTGCTGGCGCCAGGTGGAAGTTTTGTAGTGAAGGTGTTCCAGGGCGAAGGTTTCGATGAGTACCTAAGGGAAATTCGCTCCCTGTTTACGAAGGTTAAAGTTCGTAAGCCGGACTCTTCGCGTGCGCGTTCACGCGAAGTGTATATTGTAGCGACCGGGCGAAAACCATAACCGGGGGATTTCAGACGAAAGTTTGAAAGAAGCTGGATATAGAGTATCCTGACGCTGTTTTTAACACAGTTGTAATAAGAGGTTAATCCCTTGAGTGACATGGCGAAAAACCTAATACTCTGGCTGGTCATTGCCGTTGTGCTGATGTCAGTATTCCAGAGCTTTGGGCCCAGCGAGTCTAATGGCCGTAAGGTGGATTACTCTACCTTCCTGCAAGAGGTCAACCAGGACCAGGTTCGTGAAGCGCGTATCAACGGACGTGAGATCAACGTTACCAAGAAAGATAGTAACCGTTACACGACCTACATTCCGGTTAACGATCCGAAGCTGCTTGATAACCTGCTGACCAAAAACGTCAAGGTTGTTGGCGAACCACCTGAAGAGCCGAGCCTGCTGGCTTCAATCTTTATTTCCTGGTTCCCGATGCTGTTGCTGATCGGCGTCTGGATCTTCTTCATGCGTCAGATGCAGGGCGGCGGTGGCAAAGGCGCCATGTCGTTCGGTAAGAGTAAAGCGCGCATGCTGACGGAAGATCAGATCAAAACCACTTTTGCCGATGTTGCAGGTTGTGACGAAGCGAAAGAAGAAGTGGCTGAGCTGGTCGAGTATCTGCGTGAACCAAGCCGCTTCCAGAAGCTGGGCGGTAAAATCCCGAAAGGCGTCCTGATGGTCGGCCCTCCGGGTACGGGTAAAACCCTGCTGGCGAAAGCTATTGCAGGCGAAGCGAAAGTCCCGTTCTTTACGATTTCCGGTTCTGACTTCGTCGAAATGTTCGTCGGTGTTGGCGCATCTCGTGTGCGTGACATGTTCGAACAGGCTAAGAAAGCGGCGCCGTGCATTATCTTCATTGATGAAATCGACGCCGTAGGCCGCCAGCGTGGCGCGGGTCTGGGCGGCGGTCATGATGAACGTGAACAGACATTGAACCAGATGCTGGTTGAGATGGACGGCTTCGAAGGTAACGAAGGTATCATCGTTATCGCGGCGACTAACCGTCCAGACGTACTTGACCCTGCGCTGCTGCGTCCTGGCCGTTTCGACCGTCAGGTCGTGGTAGGTCTGCCAGACGTGCGTGGTCGTGAGCAGATCCTGAAAGTGCATATGCGTCGCGTACCGCTGGCGCCGGATATCGATGCGGCAATCATCGCACGCGGCACGCCGGGCTTCTCTGGCGCCGATCTGGCGAACCTTGTGAACGAAGCGGCGCTGTTTGCTGCCCGTGGCAACAAGCGTGTGGTATCCATGGTTGAGTTCGAGAAAGCGAAAGACAAAATCATGATGGGTGCGGAACGCCGCTCCATGGTGATGACGGAAGCGCAGAAAGAATCTACCGCTTACCACGAAGCAGGCCATGCGATTATTGGTCGCCTTGTTCCAGAGCACGATCCGGTGCATAAAGTGACGATTATTCCGCGCGGTCGTGCGCTGGGTGTGACCTTCTTCCTGCCTGAAGGCGACGCGATTAGCGCCAGCCGTCAGAAACTGGAAAGCCAGATCTCCACGTTGTACGGCGGTCGTCTGGCGGAAGAGATCATCTATGGCGTAGAGCATGTTTCTACCGGTGCGTCGAACGACATTAAAGTCGCGACTAACCTGGCGCGTAACATGGTCACCCAGTGGGGCTTCTCCGATAAGCTCGGTCCGCTGCTGTATGCAGAGGAAGAGGGTGAAGTGTTCCTGGGACGTAGCGTTGCGAAAGCCAAACACATGTCTGATGAAACCGCGCGTATCATCGACCAGGAAGTGAAAGCGCTGATTGAACGTAACTACAATCGCGCTCGTCAGATCCTGAATGACAATATGGACATCCTGCATGCAATGAAAGATGCGCTCATGAAGTATGAGACTATCGATGCGCCGCAGATTGATGACCTGATGGCGCGCCGCGAAGTTCGCCCGCCGGCTGGCTGGGAAGATCCGAACGGCACCAACAACTCTGACAACAATGGTACGCCTCGTGCGCCGCGCCCGGTTGATGAACCGCGTACGCCGAACCCAGGCAACACCATGTCAGAGCAGTTAGGCGACAAATAAGTTATCTGTTATTGATGACTCTGCTTCACCGAAACCCTGGGGCTTGCTCCGGGGTTTTTTATATTTGAAATAACATCAGAAGGATTAGCTATGAAACTCTTCGCCCAGGGCTCCACGCTGGATCTCTCTCACCCACACGTAATGGGCATCCTGAACGTCACGCCGGATTCTTTCTCCGATGGCGGGACGCACAATACGCTGGTGGAGGCGGTGAAGCACGCTAATCTGATGATTAACGCCGGAGCGACGATTATTGATGTCGGCGGCGAATCAACGCGACCGGGAGCGGCGGATGTCAGCGTTGAAGAAGAACTGGAACGCGTGATCCCGGTAGTTGAGTCCATCGCCCAGCGTTTTGAGGTATGGATTTCAGTGGATACCTCAAAACCGGAGGTGATTCGGGAATCGGCAAGAGTGGGTGCTCACATCATCAACGACATTCGCTCTCTCTCTGAACCGGGCGCGCTTGAGGCGGCGGCTGAGACTGGTTTACCGGTCTGCCTGATGCATATGCAAGGGCAGCCTAAAACAATGCAGGAAGCGCCAAAGTACGAAGACGTTTTTGCGGAGCTCAATCGCTACTTTATTGACCAAATAGCACGCTGTGAAAGGGCAGGCATCGCAAAAGAGAAATTGTTGCTCGACCCGGGATTCGGTTTCGGTAAAAATCTCTCCCATAACTATACGTTACTGGCACGTCTGGCGGAGTTCCATCATTTTAACCTGCCGCTGCTGGTGGGAATGTCACGTAAATCGATGATTGGTCAGTTGCTCAACGTCGGGCCCTCCGATCGTTTGAGTGGGAGCCTGGCGTGTGCGGTTATCGCCGCAATGCAGGGGGCGCATATCATTCGTGTCCATGACGTTAAAGAAACCGTAGAAGCGATGCGTGTGGTAGAAGCCACTCTGTCTGCAAAGGAAAATAAACGCTATGAGTAATCGTAAATATTTTGGCACCGATGGGATCCGTGGTCGTGTAGGCGATGCGCCCATTACTCCTGACTTTGTGCTTAAGCTGGGCTGGGCCGCAGGGAAAGTGCTGGCGCGTCATGGTTCACGTAAAATCATTATCGGTAAAGACACGCGTATTTCTGGCTATATGCTGGAGTCTGCGCTGGAAGCCGGTCTGGCGGCAGCGGGATTGTCTGCCTCTTTTACCGGCCCGATGCCGACGCCTGCGGTGGCTTATCTGACCCGAACCTTCCGTGCAGAGGCCGGGATCGTTATCTCCGCTTCACATAACCCGTTTTATGACAACGGGATTAAATTCTTCTCCATTGACGGCACCAAACTGCCTGATGAAGTTGAAGAGGCCATTGAAGCAGAGATGGAAAAAGAGATCACCTGCGTGGATTCCTCAGAGCTGGGTAAAGCCAGCCGTATTGTGGATGCTGCGGGGCGCTACATTGAGTTCTGCAAAGGTACGTTCCCGAACGAACTGAGCCTGAATGAGCTGAAGATTGTTGTGGATTGCGCCAACGGCGCGACCTATCACATTGCACCGAACGTCCTGCGTGAACTGGGTGCGAATGTCATTGCGATTGGCTGTGAGCCGAACGGCGTCAATATTAATGAAGAAGTCGGCGCTACGGATGTGCGTGCGCTACAGGCGCGCGTGATTGCGGAGAAAGCTGATTTAGGGATCGCGCTGGACGGCGACGGCGATCGCGTGATCATGGTTGACCATGAAGGGAATAAAGTCGATGGCGATCAGATCATGTATATCATCGCCCGCGAAGGTTTGCGTCAGGGTCAACTGCGCGGTGGCGCAGTCGGTACGCTGATGAGCAACATGGGCCTGGAGCTGGCGTTGAAACAGCTGGGCATTCCGTTCGCGCGTGCTAAAGTCGGCGACCGCTACGTGCTGGAAAAACTGCAAGAAAAAGGCTGGCGTATTGGGGCGGAAAACTCCGGCCACGTTATTCTGCTGGATAAAACCACCACCGGTGACGGTATTGTCGCGGGGCTACAGGTTCTGGCGGCGATGGTGCGTAACCACATGAGTCTGCACGATTTGTGCAGCGGCATGAAAATGTTTCCGCAGATTCTGGTTAACGTACGTTATGCGGCCGGTAGCGGCGATCCGCTGGAGAATGACAACGTTAAGGCGGTGACGGCGGAAGTCGAAGCGGTGCTGGGAAATCGTGGTCGCGTGCTGCTGCGTAAGTCCGGTACTGAACCGTTAATTCGCGTAATGGTAGAAGGCGAGGATGAAGCGCAGGTTACTGAGTTTGCTCATCGTATTGCGGATGCCGTAAAAGCGGTTTAATCCTGGTGATAAGTGACTAAAAAGGCGGCGTTTGCTGCCTTTTTGTTGCAGGAAAAAGACCTTTTTGCTGTTTTTTTCCGCAGTTGATACAATGCACTAAAATTGCCCTTGCGAAGGTCATTCGCTTTGGTTAGTATTCACACCCGCTTCAGTGGGAAACAGTAAATTATCCCGCTTTATTGGTTGAAGCATTGGTATGCGGCAACTCCGCAAGGAACAGGTTGATTATGTACGAAGCTCTTTTGGTAGTTTTCCTTATTGTGGCAATTGGCCTGGTAGGCTTGATCATGCTACAGCAAGGTAAAGGCGCTGATATGGGAGCCTCCTTTGGAGCAGGCGCTTCCGCTACGCTGTTTGGTTCAAGTGGTTCTGGTAACTTCATGACCCGTATGACGGCTGTACTGGCAACGTTGTTCTTCATCATCAGTCTGGCGCTGGGCAATATCAACAGCAACAAGACCAATAAAGGAAGTGAGTGGGAAAATCTGAGCGCTCCGGCAAAAACCGAGCAGACTCAGCCAGTTGCACCGGCACAGCCGAGCAGCGATATCCCACACTAAGATTTCCGTGCCGAGGTGGTGGAATTGGTAGACACGCTACCTTGAGGTGGTAGTGCCCAATAGGGCTTACGGGTTCAAGTCCCGTCCTCGGTACCAATATTCCGAAAGAAAGACGCTGAAAAGCGTCTTTTTTTTCGTCTGTATTTCGCGGGGGTTATAGACTTTGTTTTTGTCGGTTGGATAAGGCGTTTACGCCGCCATCCGACATGTTACGTAATGTGCCTGATGGCACTTCGTTTATTAGGCCTACACCGCCCACAAAAAAGGCCGCTTATGCGGCCTTTAATCGTTGTCCGTTAACTTACTTGCTTTTGTTTTCCAGATTCTCAACCTGCGGCAAACCTGTCGCGGAAGAGGCGGAAAGCAGGCCTGACTGCGCATAACCAAACAGTTTTTCACGCGTATCGGTGATATCCAGATTGCGCATCGTCAACTGACCGATACGGTCATCCGGCGAGAACACGGAGTCACCTTTTTCCATCGTCAGACGCTCTGGTTTGTAGGTCAGATTGTCAGAGACGGTATTCAGGATCGAGTAGTCGTTACCACGACGCAGCTCCAGCGTGACTTCACCAGTAATCTGGCTGGCCACCCAACGTTGCAGACCGTCACGCAGCATCAGCGCCTGGGAGTCAAACCAGCGGCCCTGATACAGCAGGCGGCCTAACTGACGGCCATGCGCATGATATTGCTCGATAGTGTCTTCGTTGTGGATGCCGGTCAGCAGACGCTCATAGGCGATATGCAGCAGAGCCATCCCCGGCGCTTCATAGATACCCCGGCTCTTCGCTTCGATGATACGGTTCTCAATCTGATCGCTCATGCCCAGACCGTGACGGCCGCCGATACGGTTAGCTTCCAGCATCAGTTCAACATCATCGCTGAAGGTCTTACCGTTTAGCGCGACAGGATGCCCCTGTTCAAAGCGCACGGTAACTTCTTCCGCCGGGATTTTCACGTTTTCATCCCAGAACTTGACGCCCATGATTGGATTGACGATTTTGACGCTGGAGTTCAGGAATTCCAGATCTTTGGCTTCATGGGTCGCGCCGAGCATGTTGGAGTCAGTGGAATAGGCTTTTTCGACGGACATCTTGTAGTCGAAACCGCAGGCAATCATAAACTCGGACATCTCATGACGACCGCCCAGCTCATCAATAAAGTCGGTATCCAGCCACGGTTTGTAAATCTGTAGCTCCGCGTTGGTCAACAGGCCGTAACGGTAGAAACGCTCGATGTCGTTTCCTTTATAGGTACTGCCGTCGCCCCAGATGTTAACACCATCTTCCTTCATCGCAGCGACCAGCATCGTGCCGGTAACGGCGCGGCCCAGCGGCGTGGTGTTGAAATAGGTCAGTCCGCCGGTGGTGTTATGGAAAGCGCCGCACTGAATCGCGGCGATCCCTTCGGCAACCAGCTGTTTACGGCAATCAATCAGGCGAGCGTTCTCTGCACCGTATTCCATTGCGCGACGAGGAATGGCGTCATAGTCATCCTCATCCGGCTGACCCAGATTCGCAGTATATGCATAAGGGACAGCGCCTTTTTGTCGCATCCACAGCAGTGCAGCACTGGTGTCCAGGCCGCCGGAAAAAGCGATACCAATACGTTGACCTACCGGAAGATGCTTGAGAATCGTCGTCATAAATAAAACCCTGCTTGATAGACTGATGAAGAGATCGGCTTTCTGCTCTAAGTGCATTTTTATGCAAAATAAGTGAGTTTTCATTTAATCATCTTTTACGGATGACAGGAAGAGTTTAGTGATAATTTCGTTAAAAAACGGTATGGGGTGGCTTCTTTCCTGACTGGCGCGGCTTCTTAACGGAGGCCGGGTTGGTATTCATTCATGTGCATATTATTAACGCGGTTGACATATCGCATATCGAATCAATATAATACGCGCAGATTTTACGTCCCGTCCTCGGTACCAAATCCCAGCAGTATTTGCATCTTTTACTCAAAGCGAGTAAAATTTGCCACGTTTCAGGCGCGGGGTGGAGCAGCCTGGTAGCTCGTCGGGCTCATAACCCGAAGGTCGTCGGTTCAAATCCGGCCCCCGCAACCACTTTCCCTTAGAGTTCTTTTTCAAATATACTGTGAAGACTTAGGCCTTCGTAGCTGGATTTGAAAAAAATTCTTTCGGAAGGTTCTCCAGACCGCAGTTGCGGTTATAGGGTTCAGTTATCTAAAGCCCCGATTTATCGGGGTTTTTTGTTATCTGACTACAGAATAACTGGGCTTTAGGCCCTTTTTTTATGTCTTGGGGGTGGGCTTGTCCACATTAGAGCAAAAATTAACAGAGATGATTACAGCGCCAGTTGAAGCCTTAGGTTACGAACTGGTCGGCATCGAATTTATTCGCGGTCGCACATCCACACTGCGCATCTATATTGATAGTGAAGATGGCATCAATGTTGATGATTGTGCTGATGTGAGTCACCAGGTGAGCGCGGTGCTGGATGTCGAAGATCCCATCACTGTGGCATACAACCTGGAAGTCTCCTCGCCAGGTCTCGACCGTCCTATGTTCACGGCTGAGCACTACGCGCGTTTCCTGGGTGAAGAAGTGACGCTGGTACTTCGTATGGCGGTACAAAACCGTCGTAAATGGCAGGGCGTTATCAAAGCGGTTGACGGTGAAATGATCACTGTCACAGTCGAAGGTAAAGATGAAGTGTTCGCGCTGAGTAATATCCAGAAGGCGAACCTGGTTCCCCACTTTTAATAGTCTGGATTGAGGTGAAAAGCCCGCGATGAACAAAGAAATTTTGGCCGTTGTTGAAGCCGTTTCCAATGAGAAAGCGCTGCCACGCGAGAAGATTTTTGAAGCGCTGGAAAGTGCGCTGGCTACAGCAACGAAGAAAAAATACGAACAAGAGATCGATGTTCGCGTACAAATCGATCGTAAAAGCGGTGATTTCGATACCTTCCGTCGTTGGTTAATCGTAGAAGAAGTCACGCTGCCGACAAAAGAAATTACGCTGGAAG
Source organism: Citrobacter sp. CK188 (assembly GCF_030333525.1). Lineage (NCBI taxonomy): Bacteria > Pseudomonadati > Pseudomonadota > Gammaproteobacteria > Enterobacterales > Enterobacteriaceae > Citrobacter > Citrobacter sp. CK188. The sequence continues at coordinate 353,942 of NZ_JAOWFU010000034.1, read as the reverse complement.
CGGCGCGTTTTGAAGACGAAAGCCTGAACCTGGGCGACTACGTTGAAGATCAGATTGAATCGGTCACCTTTGACCGTATCACCACCCAGACGGCAAAACAGGTTATCGTACAGAAAGTACGTGAAGCCGAGCGTGCGATGGTGGTCGATCAGTTCCGCGAGCACGAAGGCGAAATCATCACCGGCGTGGTGAAGAAAGTAAACCGCGACAACATCTCTTTGGATCTGGGCAGCAATGCTGAAGCCGTGATCCTGCGTGAAGATATGCTGCCGCGCGAAAACTTCCGTCCTGGCGACCGTATTCGTGGCGTTCTGTACTCCGTTCGCCCGGAAGCGCGCGGTGCGCAACTGTTTGTGACGCGTTCCAAACCGGAAATGCTGATCGAGCTGTTCCGTATCGAAGTACCGGAAATCGGCGAAGAAGTCATTGAGATTAAAGCGGCGGCCCGCGATCCGGGTTCCCGTGCGAAAATCGCGGTGAAAACCAACGACAAGCGTATCGATCCGGTCGGCGCCTGTGTGGGTATGCGTGGTGCGCGCGTTCAGGCTGTTTCTACTGAACTGGGCGGCGAGCGTATCGATATCGTCCTGTGGGATGATAACCCGGCGCAGTTCGTGATTAACGCGATGGCGCCAGCAGACGTCGCTTCTATCGTGGTGGATGAAGATAAACACACCATGGATATCGCTGTTGAAGCCGGTAACCTGGCTCAGGCGATCGGACGTAATGGTCAGAACGTCCGTCTGGCTGCGCAACTGAGCGGCTGGGAACTTAACGTGATGACGGTTGATGACTTGCAGGCTAAGCATCAGGCTGAAGCACATGCAGCTATCGATACCTTCACCAAATATCTCGATATTGATGAAGAGTTCGCAACCGTACTGGTTGAAGAAGGTTTCGCGACGCTGGAAGAACTGGCCTACGTGCCAATGAAAGAACTGCTGGAAATCGACGGGCTGGATGAACCGACCGTTGAAGCGCTGCGCGAGCGTGCCAAAAACGCACTGACCACTCTGGCACTGGCCCAGGAAGAAAGCCTTGGTGATAACAAACCGTCTGACGATCTGCTGAATCTGGAAGGATTGGGTCGCGACCTGGCATTCAAACTGGCTGCCCGTGGTGTTTGTACGCTGGAAGATCTCGCTGAGCAGGGCATTGATGATCTGGCTGATATCGAAGGGTTGACCGACGAAAAAGCCGGTGAGCTGATTATGGCTGCCCGTAATATTTGCTGGTTCGGCGACGAAGCGTAATAAACTGTAGCAGGAAGGAACAGCATGACAGATGTAACCGTAAAAGCGCTGGCCGCAGAGATACAGACCTCCGTGGATCGCCTGGTACAGCAATTCGCTGATGCCGGTATCCCGAAGTCTGCTGATGACTCTGTGTCCGCACAAGAAAAACAGACTTTACTGGCGCACCTGAATCGTGAAAATGGTTCAGGGCCGGATAAGTTGACGCTGCAACGTAAAACGCGCAGCACGTTGAATATTCCAGGTACCGGTGGAAAAAGTAAATCGGTACAAATCGAAGTCCGCAAGAAACGCACCTTTGTGAAACGCGATCCGCAAGAGACAGAACGTCTCGCCGCGGAAGAGCAGGCGCAGCGTGAAGCGGAAGAGCAAGCCCGTCGTGAGGCAGAAGAAACAGCCAAACGCGAGGCGCAACAAAAAGCTGACCGTGAGGCCGCAGAACAAGCTAAACGTGACGCCGCTGAAAAAGCGAAACGTGAAGCTGCGGAAAAAGACAAAGTGAGCAATCAACAGACTGACGATATGACCAAAACCGCCCAGGCCGAAAAAGCCCGCCGTGAAAATGAAGCAGCAGAGCTGAAGCGTAAAGCGGAAGAAGAAGCGCGTCGCAAACTTGAAGAAGAAGCGCGTCGCGTAGCAGAAGAAGCTCGCCGCATGGCGGAAGAGAACAAATGGACTGATAACGCGGAGCCGACTGAAGACACCAGCGATTATCACGTTACCACGTCTCAACACGCCCGCCAGGCCGAAGACGAAAACGACCGTGAAGTTGAAGGCGGCCGTGGTCGTAGTCGCAATGCGAAAGCAGCGCGTCCGGCGAAAAAAGGCAACAAACACTCTGAATCGAAAGCCGATCGTGAAGAAGCCCGTGCGGCCGTTCGCGGCGGTAAAGGCGGTAAAAACCGTAAAGGTTCTGCTCTGCAACAGAGCTTCCAGAAACCGGTTCAGGCTGTTAACCGTGACGTTGTGATTGGTGAAACCATCACCGTTGGCGAGCTGGCGAACAAGATGGCGGTAAAAGGCTCTCAGGTCATCAAAGCGATGATGAAACTGGGCGCGATGGCAACCATCAACCAGGTCATCGACCAGGAAACCGCACAGTTGGTTGCCGAAGAGATGGGCCACAAAGTTATCCTGCGTCGTGAAAACGAGCTGGAAGAAGCGGTAATGAGCGACCGTGATACAGGTGCGGCGGCAGAACCGCGTGCTCCGGTTGTGACCATCATGGGTCACGTTGACCACGGTAAAACCTCTCTGCTGGACTACATTCGTTCAACGAAAGTGGCCTCTGGCGAAGCGGGCGGCATTACCCAGCACATCGGTGCTTACCACGTTGAAACCGACAACGGTATGATCACCTTCCTGGATACCCCGGGTCACGCCGCGTTTACCTCTATGCGTGCTCGTGGTGCGCAGGCAACGGATATCGTTGTTCTGGTTGTGGCGGCAGACGACGGCGTGATGCCACAGACCATCGAAGCTATCCAGCATGCGAAAGCGGCGGGTGTGCCGGTTGTGGTTGCGGTGAACAAGATCGATAAGCCAGAAGCCGATCCGGATCGTGTTAAAAACGAACTGTCCCAGTACGGCATCCTGCCGGAAGAGTGGGGCGGCGAAAGCCAGTTCGTCCACGTATCTGCAAAAGCGGGTACTGGCATCGACGAACTGCTGGATGCAATCCTGTTGCAGGCTGAAGTCCTCGAACTGAAAGCAGTTCGTAAAGGCATGGCGAGCGGCGCGGTAATCGAATCCTTCCTGGATAAAGGTCGTGGTCCGGTTGCAACTGTCTTGGTTCGTGAAGGTACGCTGAACAAAGGCGACATCGTCCTGTGCGGCTTCGAATATGGCCGCGTTCGTGCAATGCGTAACGAACTGGGTCAGGAAGTGCTGGAAGCGGGTCCGTCCATTCCGGTTGAGATCCTGGGTCTGTCCGGTGTTCCGGCTGCCGGTGATGAAGTGACCGTGGTTCGTGACGAGAAGAAAGCCCGTGAAGTTGCGCTGTATCGTCAGGGTAAATTCCGCGAAGTTAAACTGGCGCGTCAGCAGAAATCTAAACTTGAGAACATGTTCGCTAACATGACCGAAGGCGAAGTTCATGAAGTGAACATCGTACTGAAAGCGGACGTTCAGGGCTCTGTGGAAGCGATCTCCGACTCTTTACTGAAACTGTCTACCGACGAAGTGAAAGTGAAGATCATCGGTTCCGGCGTAGGTGGTATCACCGAAACCGACGCAACCCTGGCTGCTGCATCCAATGCGATCCTGGTTGGCTTCAACGTGCGTGCCGATGCCTCTGCGCGTAAAGTGATTGAAGCGGAAAGCCTGGATCTGCGCTACTACTCCGTCATCTATAACCTGATCGACGAAGTGAAAGCGGCAATGAGCGGCATGCTGTCTCCAGAACTGAAACAGCAGATCATTGGTCTGGCTGAAGTCCGTGACGTGTTCAAATCACCGAAATTTGGCGCTGTCGCAGGCTGTATGGTTACTGAAGGTACGATTAAACGCCACAACCCGATCCGCGTACTGCGCGACAACGTGGTTATCTACGAAGGCGAGCTGGAATCCCTGCGCCGCTTCAAAGATGACGTTAACGAAGTCCGTAACGGCATGGAATGTGGTATCGGCGTTAAGAACTACAACGACGTTCGCGTTGGCGATATGATCGAAGTGTTCGAGATCATCGAGATCCAACGTACGATTGCGTAAGGTCGGCCGGGTTGTAGGCCGGATAAGGCGTTTACGCCGCCATCCGGCAATGTAATGCCTGATGGCGCCATGCTTATCAGGCCTACAATTTATAGCCCACGCCACCCGGCATGAAATTTAAAAAGGGGCTTTTGGCCCCTTTTTTGTCTTTATTCTGGAGAATTTATTATGGCGAAAGAATTTGGTCGCCCGCAGCGCGTAGCCCAGGAAATGCAAAAAGAGATCGCTATCATCCTGCAACGCGAAATTAAAGATCCGCGTCTTGGCATGATGACCACCGTTTCCGGTGTGGAGATGTCCCGCGATCTGGCCTATGCCAAAGTGTATGTCACCTTTCTGAACGACAAAGATGAAGACGCGGTAAAAGCGGGCATCAAAGCGTTGCAGGAAGCGTCTGGCTTTATCCGTACCCTGCTGGGGAAAGCGATGCGTCTGCGTATCGTGCCGGAACTGACCTTCTTCTACGACAACTCGCTGGTTGAAGGGATGCGTATGTCTAACCTGGTGACCAACGTGGTGAAACATGACGAAGAACGTCGTGTGAACCCGGACGACAGCAAGGAGGACTAATGAGTCGTCCTCGTCGTCGTGGTCGCGACATTCACGGCGTCCTGCTGCTGGATAAGCCGCAGGGCATGTCCAGCAATGACGTCTTGCAGAAAGTAAAACGCATCTATAACGCCAACCGTGCCGGACATACCGGCGCGCTGGACCCGCTGGCGACGGGCATGTTGCCCATCTGCCTCGGGGAAGCGACAAAGTTTTCGCAGTATCTGCTGGATTCTGACAAACGTTATCGCGTGGTTGCCCGCCTGGGGCAGCGTACCGACACCTCCGATGCCGATGGTCAAATCGTGCAGGAACGTCCGGTGACCTTCAGCGCAGAGCAGTTAGCTGCCGCGCTGGAGACGTTCCGTGGCGATATCGAGCAGATTCCATCGATGTATTCGGCGCTGAAGTATCAGGGCAAGAAGCTCTACGAATATGCGCGTCAGGGGATTGAAGTTCCCCGTGAAGCCCGCCCGATTACCGTTTACGAACTGCTGTTTATTCGCCATGAAGGGGATGAACTGGAGCTGGAGGTTCACTGCTCGAAGGGCACCTACATTCGCACCATTATCGATGATTTGGGTGAGAAACTTGGGTGTGGCGCGCATGTGATCTTCCTGCGACGTCTGGCGGTCAGTAAATATCCGGTTGACCGTATGGTCACGCTGGAACAGTTACGTGAGCTTGTTGAACAGGCGGAACGGCAGGATATTCCGGCTGCGCAACTGTTAGATCCACTGCTGATGCCGATGGACAGTCCGGCTTCGGACTATCCAGTTGTCAATCTTCCTTTAACGTCATCGGTTTACTTTAAAAACGGTAACCCGGTACGGACGACAGGCGTGCCGCTTGAAGGGCTGGTTCGCGTGACGGAAGGTGATGACGAAAAATTTATTGGCATGGGCGAAATCGACGATGAAGGCCGCGTGGCGCCTCGTCGGTTAGTGGTTGAGTACCCGGCGTAATGCTGCTCCGTCTTGCGATAACAGGACGCTACGAGTAGAATACCGCCGCTTAACGTCACGTAAATTTTTTAACAAGTTCGCGCGGCGTTTACATGGGGTCGCTGAATTAGAGATTGGCACCCTTTCATTCTTTATTATTTTTGGAGTTCATCATGTCTCTAAGCGTTGAAGCTAAAGCTAAAATCGTTTCTGAGTTTGGTCGTGGTACTAACGACAGCGGTTCTACCGAAGTTCAGGTTGCTCTGCTGACTGCACAGATTAATCACCTGCAGGGCCACTTTGCAGAGCACAAAAAAGATCACCACAGCCGTCGTGGTCTGCTGCGCATGGTTTCTCAGCGTCGTAAACTGCTCGACTACCTGAAACGTAAAGATGTTGCACGTTACACCGCGCTGATCGAGCGTCTGGGTCTGCGTCGCTAATTCTTGCGAGTTTCAGAAAGAGGGGGCCTTCATGGCCCCTTTTTTCAACCAGACGGCAGCAATTCACTGGAAACTAATGTATTGTTGCTATGGATGATCTTCCGTTGCAGAGGTTCGCGCGGCTAATGAGAGGCTTCACCCAAAGAGCATGGGTTAGGGTTGTCATTAGTCGCGAGGATGCGCAGAAGATCGGGTATTAACGATGGCGCCTGAGTGTGCCGTCAAAAATTAAGAAAGGGTATTATTTTGCTTAATCCGATCGTTCGTAAATTCCAGTACGGTCAGCATACCGTTACGCTGGAAACTGGCATGATGGCGCGTCAGGCAACTGCCGCCGTTATGGTAAGCATGGATGACACTGCGGTATTCGTTACCGTTGTTGGTCAGAAAAAAGCGAAGCCGGGCCAGGATTTCTTCCCGCTGACCGTTAACTATCAGGAGCGTACTTACGCTGCTGGCCGTATCCCGGGCAGCTTCTTCCGTCGTGAAGGCCGTCCGAGCGAAGGCGAAACCCTGATTGCGCGTCTGATTGACCGCCCGGTTCGTCCGCTGTTCCCAGAAGGCTTCGTTAACGAAGTTCAGGTTATCGCAACCGTCGTTTCCGTTAACCCGCAGGTTAACCCGGATATCGTCGCGATGATCGGTGCTTCCGCCGCGCTGTCTCTGTCCGGCATTCCGTTCAACGGCCCGATTGGCGCCGCGCGTGTTGGTTATATCAATGACCAGTATGTACTGAACCCGACTCAGGACGAACTGAAAGAAAGTAAGCTGGACCTGGTGGTTGCCGGTACTGAAGCGGCTGTTCTGATGGTTGAATCCGAAGCAGAACTGCTGAGCGAAGACACCATGCTGGGCGCCGTGGTATTCGGCCACGAGCAGCAGCAGATTGTGATTCAGAACATCAACGATCTGGTGAAAGAAGCGGGCAAACCGCGTTGGGACTGGCAGCCGGAAGCGGTAAACGAAGCGCTGAACGCGCGCGTTGCTGCACTGGCCGAAGCTCGCCTGAGCGACGCTTACCGTATCACCGACAAACAGGAGCGTTATGCTCAGGTTGACGTGATCAAATCTGAAACCATCGCTGCGCTGGTTGCAGAAGACGAAACCCTGGACGAAAACGAACTGGGCGAAATCCTGCACGCTATCGAGAAAAACGTTGTTCGTAGCCGCGTACTGGCCGGCGAGCCGCGTATTGATGGCCGTGAAAAAGACATGATCCGTGGCCTGGACGTGCGTACTGGCGTGCTGCCGCGTACTCACGGTTCCGCGCTGTTCACTCGTGGCGAAACGCAGGCGCTGGTCACGGCGACGCTGGGTACCGCTCGTGACGCGCAGGTTCTTGATGAACTGATGGGCGAACGCACTGACAGCTTCCTGTTCCACTACAACTTCCCTCCGTACTCCGTTGGCGAAACCGGCATGGTCGGTTCTCCGAAGCGTCGTGAAATTGGTCACGGTCGTCTGGCGAAGCGCGGCGTTCTGGCAGTTATGCCGGAAATGGACAAATTCCCGTACACCGTTCGCGTGGTGTCTGAAATTACCGAATCCAACGGGTCTTCCTCTATGGCTTCCGTGTGTGGCGCTTCCCTGGCGCTGATGGACGCAGGCGTGCCGATTAAAGCGGCCGTTGCGGGTATCGCGATGGGTCTGGTGAAAGAAGGCGACAACTTTGTTGTTCTGTCTGACATCCTGGGCGACGAAGACCACCTGGGCGATATGGACTTCAAAGTGGCGGGTTCCCGCGACGGTATCTCTGCGTTGCAGATGGATATCAAAATTGAAGGTATCACCAAAGAGATCATGCAGGTTGCGCTGAACCAGGCAAAAGGTGCGCGTCTGCACATCCTGGGCGTGATGGAACAGGCGATCAACGCGCCGCGTGGCGACATTTCTCAGTTTGCTCCGCGTATCCACACCATCAAGATCAACCCGGACAAGATCAAAGACGTTATCGGTAAGGGCGGTTCTGTTATCCGTGCTCTGACCGAAGAAACCGGCACCACCATCGAAATCGAAGATGACGGTACGGTGAAGATCGCGGCGACCGACGGCGAAAAAGCGAAACATGCTATCCGTCGTATCGAAGAGATCACTGCGGAAATCGAAGTGGGCCGTATCTACAATGGTAAAGTGACCCGCATCGTTGACTTTGGCGCGTTTGTTGCCATTGGCGGCGGTAAAGAAGGTCTGGTACACATCTCTCAGATCGCTGACAAGCGCGTAGAGAAAGTGACCGATTACCTGCAAATGGGTCAGGAAGTACCGGTTAAAGTTCTGGAAGTTGATCGCCAGGGCCGCGTACGTCTGAGCATTAAAGAAGCAACTGAGCAGTCTCAACCAGCTGCTGCGCCGGAAGCTCCGGCAGCAGAACAGGGCGAGTAAGGTTGCCATTTGCCCTCCGCTTTGGCGGAGGGCCTTTGACCCGGCAGGACGCCTTGTCAGCAACCGGGGAACAGGACGTTCATTCAATCGTTGTCTTCGGGAGTGGGAAATGAAGCCTTTTTTGCGCTGGTGTTTCGTTGCGACAGCACTCACGCTGGCAGGATGCAGCAACTCTGCCTGGCGTAAGAGTGAAGTCCTCGCGGTGCCATTGCAACCGACTTTGCAGCAGGAAGTGATTCTGGCACGCATGGAACAAATTCTTGCCAGTCGGGCTTTAACCGATGACGAACGCGCACAGCTTTTATATGAGCGCGGAGTGTTGTATGATAGTCTGGGTCTGAGGGCATTAGCGCGAAATGATTTTTCACAAGCGCTGGCAATCCGACCGGATATGCCTGAAATATTCAATTACTTAGGCATTTATTTAACGCAGGCAGGCAATTTTGATGCTGCCTATGAAGCGTTTGATTCTGTACTTGAGCTTGATCCAACTTACAACTACGCGTACTTAAATCGCGGTATCGCATTGTATTACGGCGGTCGCGACAAGTTAGCGCAAGATGATCTGCTGGCGTTTTATCAAGACGATCCCAATGATCCTTTCCGCAGCCTGTGGCTTTATCTCGCTGAGCAGAAGCTCGATGAGAAGCAGGCGAAAGAAGCGTTAAAGCAACGCTTCGAGAAATCGGATAAAGAACAATGGGGATGGAACATTGTCGAGTTCTACCTGGGCAACATTAGCGAAGCAACGCTGATGGAACGCCTGAAGGCGGACGCAACGGATAACACCTCGCTCGCTGAGCATCTCAGTGAAACCAACTTCTATTTAGGTAAGTATTACCTAAGTCTGGGGGATTTGGACAACGCTACGGCATTGTTCAAACTGGCGGTGGCTAACAACGTTCATAACTTTGTTGAGCACCGATACGCATTGTTGGAATTATCGCTCCTGGGCCAGGACCAAGATGACCTGGCAGAATCGGACCAGCAATAGCTGACGTACACATCAGCCCGTAATCTTTTTGATTGCCATCACCTTCACGGGTGAGGGCGTTGTTGTTCGTTAATACACCTACTTTGAGCCGGTTCACACTTTTCAATGAAAATTGCAGATCAATTTCATGATGAGTTATGTAGACTGGCCGCCATTAATTTTGAGGCACACGTACTACATGGCTGAATTCGAAACCACTTTTGCAGATCTGGGCCTGAAGGCTCCTATCCTTGACGCCCTTAACGATCTGGGTTACGAAAAACCATCTCCAATCCAGGCAGAGTGCATCCCGCATCTGCTGGGCGGTCGCGATGTTCTGGGTATGGCCCAGACCGGTAGCGGCAAAACCGCAGCGTTCTCCTTACCGCTGCTTAACAATCTTGATCCTGAGCTGAAGGCACCTCAGATTCTGGTGCTGGCACCGACCCGCGAACTGGCGGTTCAGGTTGCTGAAGCCATGACGGATTTCTCTAAACATATGCGCGGCGTGAACGTGGTTGCCCTGTACGGCGGCCAGCGTTATGACGTGCAGTTACGCGCCCTGCGTCAAGGGCCGCAGATCGTTGTCGGTACGCCGGGACGTCTGCTTGATCACTTAAAACGCGGCACGCTGGATCTCTCAAAACTGAGCGGTCTGGTGCTGGACGAAGCTGACGAAATGCTGCGTATGGGCTTCATCGAAGACGTTGAAACCATCATGGCGCAGATTCCTGAAGGTCATCAGACCGCACTGTTCTCTGCCACCATGCCGGAAGCGATTCGTCGCATTACCCGCCGCTTTATGAAAGAGCCGCAGGAAGTGCGCATTCAGTCCAGCGTGACCACGCGTCCTGACATCAGCCAGAGCTACTGGACTGTCTGGGGCATGCGTAAAAACGAAGCGCTGGTGCGTTTCCTGGAAGCTGAAGATTTTGATGCGGCGATTATCTTCGTTCGTACTAAAAATGCGACCCTGGAAGTGGCTGAAGCGCTGGAGCGTAGCGGTTACAACAGCGCCGCGCTGAATGGCGATATGAACCAGGCGCTGCGTGAGCAGACTCTGGAGCGTCTGAAAGACGGTCGTCTGGATATCCTGATTGCAACTGACGTTGCGGCCCGTGGCCTGGACGTTGAGCGCATCAGCCTGGTTGTAAACTACGATATCCCGATGGACTCCGAGTCTTACGTTCACCGTATCGGCCGTACCGGTCGTGCGGGTCGTGCTGGCCGCGCGCTGCTGTTCGTTGAGAACCGCGAGCGTCGTCTGCTGCGCAACATTGAACGCACCATGAAGCTGACCATCCCGGAAGTGGAACTGCCGAACGCAGAACTGCTGGGCAAACGCCGTCTGGAAAAATTTGCAGCGAAAGTTCAGCAGCAGCTGGAAAGCAGCGATCTGGATCAGTATCGCGCGCTGCTGGCGAAAATCCAGCCGACCGAAGAAGGCGAAGAGCTGGATCTCGAAACGCTGGCTGCCGCACTGCTGAAAATGGCGCAGGGCGAACGCACGCTGATCGTACCGCCGGATGCGCCGATGCGTCCTAAACGTGAATTCCGTGACCGTGATGACCGTGGTCCGCGCGATCGTAACGATCGTGGCCCGCGTGCTGACCGTGGTGACCGTGAAGATCGTCCGCGTCGTGAACGTCGTGACGTTGGCGATATGCAGCTGTACCGCATTGAAGTGGGCCGTGACGATGGTGTTGAAGTGCGTCATATCGTTGGCGCGATTGCTAACGAAGGCGACATCAGCAGCCGTTACATTGGTAACATCAAGCTGTTTGCTTCCCACTCCACCATTGAGCTGCCGAAAGGTATGCCGGGTGAGGTGTTGCAGCACTTTACGCGCACCCGCATCCTGAACAAGCCGATGAACATGCAGCTGCTGGGCGATGCGCAACCGCATTCCGGTAACGAGCGTCGTGGCGGTGGTCGTAGCTTCGGTGGCGAGCGTCGTGAAGGCGGTCGTGGTTTTGGCGGCGAACGTCGTGAAGGTGGCCGTGGTGATGGTCGTCGTTTCAGCGGTGAGCGTCGTGAAGGCCGTGCGCCGCGTCGTGACGACTCCACCGGTCGTCGTCGTTTCGGCGGTGATGCGTAATTCACGCTAAATCGCGGTCTCGCACCGTAAAGTAAAATATACAGCCCCGATGATTGCGATCGGGGCTTTTTTTATTTCCTTTGTACTCGCGTACTGGTACAGTGCGACACAATAAAATGTAGTCGCAATATTATTCACTGGAGAGAGGGCTGAATGGCAACACTAACCACCACCCAAACGTCACCTTCGCTGCTTGGCGGCGTGGTGATCATCGGCGGCACCATTATTGGCGCGGGAATGTTCTCCCTGCCGGTGGTCATGTCCGGTGCGTGGTTCTTCTGGTCGATGGCGGCGTTGGTGTTTACCTGGTTCTGTATGCTGCATTCCGGGCTGATGATCCTCGAAGCCAACCTCAACTACCGGATTGGCTCCAGCTTTGACACCATCACCAAAGACCTGCTGGGTAAAGGCTGGAACGTGGTGAATGGGATCTCTATTGCCTTTGTGCTCTATATCCTGACCTACGCCTATATCTCGGCGAGCGGCTCGATTCTGCATCATACCTTTGCTGAAATGTCGCTGAACGTTCCGGCGCGGGCGGCAGGTTTTGCGTTTGCGTTGCTGGTGGCTTTTGTTGTCTGGTTAAGTACCAAAGCGGTTAGCCGGATGACGGCGATTGTGCTGGGCGCGAAAGTCATCACCTTCTTTCTGACGTTCGGCAGTCTGCTGGGGCACGTCACGCCGGCGACGCTGTTTAACGTGGCCGAAAGCAACGCGTCTTACACGCCGTACCTGCTGATGACACTGCCGTTTTGTCTGGCGTCGTTTGGTTATCACGGCAACGTGCCAAGCCTGATGAAGTATTACGGTAAAGATCCGCGTACCATCGTGAAATGCCTGGTGTACGGTACGCTGATGGCGCTGGTGCTGTATACCATCTGGCTGTTGGGTACGATGGGTAATATTCCGCGCCCGGCGTTTATCGGTATTGCGCAGCAGGGCGGTAATATTGATGTGCTGGTACAGGCGCTGAGCGGCGTACTGAACAGCCGCAGTCTGGATCTGCTGCTGGTGGTGTTCTCTAACTTTGCGGTAGCGAGTTCGTTCCTCGGCGTGACGCTCGGTCTGTTTGACTATCTGGCGGATCTGTTTGGTTTTGATGATTCGGCGCTGGGGCGCTGCAAAACTGCGCTGCTGACTTTCCTGCCGCCGGTGATTGGCGGTCTGCTGTGGCCGAACGGGTTCCTGTATGCTATCGGCTATGCGGGGCTGGCGGCAACCATCTGGGCAGCCATTGTTCCGGCTCTGCTGGCGCGAGCTTCACGCCAACGCTTCGGCAGCCCGAAATTCCGCGTCTGGGGCGGCAAGCCGATGATTGCGCTGATCCTGGTATTCGGTATCGGCAACGCGCTGGTGCATATTCTGTCGAGCGTGAACTTGCTACCAGTGTACCAGTAAGTTTGTTGTGCCGGATGGCGGCTACGCCTTATCCGGCCTGAACAATCTCGTAGGCCCGGTAAGCGAAGCGCCACCGGGCAAAACAACGCACTACCCCACCAACTCTTCTTTCACCTGCATCGCCAGGTCAAACGAATGCAGCCGCGCCTGATGATCGAAAATCTGCCCGTTGACCATAATCTCATCCGCCTGCGTTTCGCGCAGAATAGATTCCAGCCCGTGACGTACTTTGGCTTTATCGCCCACCAGCGACATGCTCAGCACCTGCTGCACGCCATATTGCTCGGACGGCGACCAGAACTGATCCATATTTTGAATTGGCGCGGGTAGCTGCCCGGTCTCGCCGCGACGCAGTTTCACAAACGCCTGCTGCATAGAGGTAAACAGAAATTCCGCATCGCGATTGCTGTCAGCGGCGATGATATTGATGCACACCATCGCATACGGTTTTTCCAGCCGCGCGGACGGCTTGAACTGGGTGCGATAGAGATGCAGCGCCTGGAACAGCATATCGGGCGCGAAGTGGGAGGCGAAGGCGAACGGCAGACCACGCTGCGCCGCCAGCTGTGCACCGTACAGGCTGGAACCCAGCAGCCACACCGGTATCTTCTCGCCATAGCCCGGAACCGGGCGTACATGTGGATTGGGATCGCGCGCGTCGAACCAGTCCACCAGTTCAGCGACGTCGCGCGGGAAATTATCAATATCGCCGCTCATATGACGGCGCAGCGCCATCATGGTGCGCTGATCGCTTCCCGGCGCGCGCCCCAGGCCCAGATCAATCCGTCCAGGATAGAGCGTATTCAGCGTACCGAACTGCTCGGCGATAACCAGCGGTGAGTGGTTGGGGAGCATCACCCCGCCAGAACCCAGATGCAACGTGGTGGTATTGGCGGCCAGATAGCCAATCAGCACCGATGTCGCCGCGCTGGCGATACCGGTCATGTTGTGATGTTCCGCCAGCCAGTAGCGGTGATAGCCGCGCCGTTCTGCCAGACGGGCGAGATCCAGTGAGTGTGAGAAGGCCTCTTTCGCAGAGGAGCCTTCGGGGATCGGTGCCAGATCCAGCAGCGAAAATGGAATGGTTTTGTCAGTCATAACGGCTCACTTTGTCGTCGGTGAATCATTTAATACTGCATTAAAATTTGATTACCGTTGTTAACAAAGTGAGCGGTATAAGGCGGGGAGCAAACATCAACTGCCTGATGGCGCTTCGCTTATCAGGCCTACAAACGCATTGTAGGCCGGATAAGGCATTTATGCCGCCATCCGGCAAAAGTTTATCAGTCCAACCGTAGGCCGGATAAAGCATTTATGCCGCCATCCGGCAAAAGTTTATCAGTCTAACCGTAGGCCGGATAAAGCATTTATGCCGCCATCCGGCAAGGTTCAGTTACACCTGTAGTTCCAGACCGGCCAGGCGTTTCCAGTAACCGTTGCAGTCGCTGTGCGCGGCCAGCGGCAACGGCGCGCTGCCGTTTTCATTGGCGCGGAAGGCGTCGAGCATGGCGAATGTCTCCGTACCCAGCGGGGAAAGGCGCACAATGTCGACCAGCCCCTGCATGGAGGTCAGTTCGTTGCCGAGGTTATAAACGTAGCCGCTCATGGTCTGAATACCGTTAAGCACGAACACCTGCTGATTCTCCTGCGACAACACGTTGCGCCCGTTCGGGTACTTGATGCAGCAGGTTTCACACTCGTCTTTCGGGCGGTCTTCCGAACGCGCGGTAAAACAGCGGGCGGAGTACGCCAGCGGCAGATGACCGTAGCTCAGCACTTCCACTTCAAACTGATTGCGGATGCCGAGCTCATCGCACTGGTTCAGCAGATTCACCAGCCAGTCGCGGGAAAGCTCGACCGGCATGCACCAGCGCACCATGCCCTGTTTAAGCAGCAGACGCAGCGTTACCGCGTTATAGCAGTTAAGCGCGTGACCGGCGACAAACGGCAGCTTGCGCTCGGCGCACATATTCACGACGCCGAGGTCGCTGGCCTCCAGCAGGAAGTCGCCGTTTTCCACATAGCGTTTTAGTTCGCCTAATTCAGAGGCGGCCTGTACCAGCGCCAGCGTGGAGAGCACGATCTGCTTGCCGCTTCCGGCAAGGGATTTCGCCATATCAAGCCAGTCGCCCACTTTGGTGGCGCGGCGTTTGCTGCACACCGCTTCGCCAAGGTAAATCACGTCGGTGCTGCTGGTGGCAGCCTGCTGATAAAATGCTTCCAGCGTCTCTTTCGGCCAATAGTAAAGCACCGGCCCTAAGGAATATTTCATTGCTTCTCTCACTGCCATTTACGGTGATACGCGCCAAGCGTGGTCTGAGTGCCTTCGGACATGGAGCCAAGCGTCTCCATCCAGGCGCTTTGCGGGACGAAGTTTTGCGGGTCGGCCATGCAGCGGTCGATCGCCTGACGCCACACTTTCGCCACCTGGCTGACATACGCCGGGCTGCGCTGACGTCCTTCAATTTTCACCGAGGCGATATTCGCCGCCAGCAGGTCAGGCAGCAGTTCCAGCGTGTTGAGGCTGGTAGGTTCTTCCAGCGCGTGGTAGCGCTCGCCATCAACCAGATAGCGACCTTTACACAGCGTTGGATAACCGGCGTTCTCACCGTCCTGATAGCGGTCGATGAGCACCTCGTTCAGGCGCGATTCCAGCCCCTGGGAGGTCTGTTGCCAGCGCACGAAGCGGGCCGGAGAGCAGGCGCCAACGGTATTGGGGGATTCACCCGTCAGATAAGAGGAGAGGTAGCAACGGCCTTCCGCCATAATGCACAGGCTGCCGAAGGCGAAGACCTCCAGCGGCACGGGCGTGACGCGGGCGAGCTGTTTCACCTGATGAATGGAAAGCACGCGCGGCAGGACGACGCGCGCAACGTCAAAGTTGCGATGGTAGAAGTTAATTGCTTCTTCATTCGTTGCCGATGCCTGAACAGAGACATGGCGCTCAATATGCGGATAGCGTTCTGCTGCATACTCAAGCATAGCAAGGTCGGCCAGGATCAGCGCATCCGCGCCCAGTTGCGCCGCCATATCCACGGCACGCTGCCAGCGAACATATCCATCCGGGTGTGCAAACGTGTTAATCGCGATGTGCAGTTTACGGCGATGTTGATGGACGTAATTCACCGCTTCCTGCAATTTTTTCTCAGTAAAATTAAGACCGGCGAAGTGACGGGCGTTAGTATCATCTTTTAGCCCGATATAAACGGCATCAGCACCGTTCTCAATGGCCGCCTTAAGCGCCGGGAGATTTCCGGCAGGGCAGAGCAGCTCCATAATTATTCCTGAATGTTGCGCCGTCCAGGCCGCAAAATTGTTAACGAAGAGAGATTTTAGTTAACCTTGCTGCGACAATTTTTGATTTAAGGCAGTTAAAGGCGTATTGGTTACACCTATAACTGGGTAACAATTTCGTATCGAATTGTTGATTTACGCCGCTATGTCGTTTATCTGATATGGCAAAATAACGGGATTATTGAAACAGGGAGTAAAGCTCGTGTTGGATAAACTGCGTTCACGCTTAGTACATTTTGGCCCGTCTCTGATGAGTGTTCCGGTTAAACTGACGCCCTTTGCGCTGAAGCGCCAGGTTCTGGAACAGGTTCTGAGCTGGCAATTTCGTCAGGCGCTGGCAGATGGGGAGCTTGAGTTCCTCGAAGGCCGTTGGTTAAGTATTACGGTGCGTGATATTAACCTCAGATGGTACACCTCTGTTGAGAACGGCAAACTGATTGTCAGTCAGAACGCTGAGGCCGACGTGAGCTTTAGCGCCGATGCCAGCGACTTGTTGATGATTGCTGCGCGTAAGCAGGACCCTGATACGCTCTTCTTCCAGCGTCGTCTGGTCATTGAAGGCGATACAGAGTTAGGGCTGTATGTGAAAAACCTGATGGACGCCATCGAACTGGAGCAGATGCCGAAAGCGTTACGCATTATGCTGCTGCAACTGGCGGATTTTGTTGAGGCGGGTATGAAAACCTCGCCAGAAACCAAACAGACCTCGGTAGGTGAACCATGCTGATTCGAGTTGAAATTCCCATTGACGCGCCCGGTATCGACGCTTTGCTGCGCCGCACGTTCGAAAGCGATGCGGAAGCGAAGCTGGTGCATGACCTGCGCGAAGATGGCTTCCTGACGCTGGGTCTGGTCGCCACTGACGACGAAGGTCAGGTGGTTGGCTATGTGGCGTTTAGTCCGGTCGATGTACAGGGTGAAGACCTGCAATGGGTGGGAATGGCGCCGTTGGCGGTAGATGAAAACTACCGTGGACAAGGGCTTGCGCGCCAACTGGTCTACGAAGGACTGGATTCACTCAACGAGTTTGGCTATGCGGCGGTCGTCACGCTAGGCGAGCCGGCATTGTACAGCCGTTTCGGTTTTGAACTGGCGGCGCATTACGATCTTCACTGCCGCTGGCCGGGCACCGAAAGCGCTTTCCAGGTACACCGCCTGGCGGAAGACGCGCTGGACGGCGTGACGGGCCTGGTGGAATACCACGACCATTTCAATCGCTTTTAAGCGTTGGGGTTTGCAGGCTGGCCAGTAACGCCTCAAACCCTTCACCTTCTGTCACGAGGCGCTCCTTCTGGCGCTTTGTGAGTCTCTTGATGCGATACTCCATGCGCAGGGCAAGCGAGCGCTCGCCGACCTGCGCCGAAAACGCCAGGGTGAGTTCCCCTTTTCCGCGCAACGCTTTTGCGCCTTTACCACTTTGATGCTGCTTATAGCGGCGCGCCACATCGGTCGTAATCCCGGTGTAGAGGGCATTGTCTGCGGTGCGGATCAGATACAGATACCAGGGTGTCATCATGACCATTAGCGTGTTAATTTTCAGATGCCCAGTATAAGAGAGAATAACGATGGAAACACTCACCGCGATAAGCCGCTGGCTGGCAAAGCAGCATGTGGTCACCTGGTGCGTTCAGCATGAGGGCGAACTCTGGTGCGCAAACGCGTTTTATCTGTTTGATGCGCAAAAGGTCGCGTTTTATGTACTCACGGAAGAGAAAACGCGCCATGCGCAGATGTCCGGCCCGCGCGCGCCCGTTGCCGGAACGGTCAACGGCCAGCCGAAAACGGTGGCGCGGATTCGCGGAATACAGTTTAAAGGGGAGATCCGCAAGCTTGAGGGAGAGGAACGCGATGCGGCGCGTCAGGCCTATCTCCGCCGCTTTCCTGTCGCCAGAATGTTGCCTGCGCCAGTATGGGAAATCCGCCTGGATGAAATCAAATTCACTGACAACACGTTGGGATTTGGCAAAAAAATGCACTGGCTACGCAGCCCGATCCGTAGCCTATAGTTAGATGAATGGTTGAGGTTATGGAGCGCGCGATGACTCAGGTGTTAATTACAGGGGCGACGGGGCTGGTGGGAGGACACCTCCTGCGGATGTTGCTTAATGAACCCCGGATTCATTCGATAGCCGCGCCCACACGCCGCCCTCTGGCGGATATGGTCGGCGTTTATAATCCTCACGATCCTCAACTGACCGATGCGCTGGCGCAGGTGACCGATCCGGTGGACATTGTTTTTTGCTGTCTGGGAACGACTCGCCGCGAGGCCGGAAGCAAAGAGGCATTTATTCATGCGGATTATACGCTGGTGGTGGATACCGCGCTGACGGGGCGGCGGCTGGGCGCCCGGCATATGCTGGTCGTGAGTGCGATGGGCGCAAATGCGCGATCGCCGTTTTTCTATAACCGGGTCAAAGGTGAAATGGAAGAGGCGTTAATCGCCCAGCAATGGCCGCGCCTGACGATTGCGCGTCCCTCCATGTTGCTTGGCGACAGAGCTAAACACCGGATGAATGAAACGCTGTTTGCGCCACTGTTCCGGCTGCTGCCGGGAAACTGGAAATCCATCGACGCCAGAGATGTGGCGCGTGCGATGCTGGAGGAGGCTCTGGCGCCGGAGCAAGAAGGCGTTACCATCCTGACCTCATCCCAGTTGCGGGAAAGGGCGTTATAGCATCTGTTCACTGCCGGATGGTGGCTAACGCCTTATCCGACATGGGATTTCGTGGCGTTCTCCAGGCCCGATAAGCGCGAGCGCCACCGGGCATTTTGCCCCCATCCGATAAAAAACGACGTTTCCAAACATTTCCCAAAGGCGTAGTATTCACGGGCTTAATTATCTCAATAACTTCCTGGGGAATGCTATGGCTGGTCAGTCTTCATCTCAGGCGGTGACGCCATTTCAATGGTGGAAACCCGCACTCTTCTTTCTCGTCGTTATCGTTGGCCTCTGGTATGTGAAATGGCAGCCTTATTACGGCAAAGCCTTCACGGCTGCGGAAACGCACAGTATCGGTAAATCTATTCTGGCGCAGGCGGATGCGAACCCGTGGCGAGCGGCCTGGGACTACGCGATGATCTATTTTATCGCGGTCTGGAAGGCGGCGGTGCTGGGGGTGATCCTCGGTTCGCTGATTCAGGTGTTGATCCCGCGCGACTGGCTGCTGCGTACGCTGGGGCAGTCGCGTTTTCGCGGCACGCTGTTTGGCACCCTGTTCTCGTTGCCTGGCATGATGTGTACCTGCTGCGCCGCGCCGGTGGCAGCGGGAATGCGTCGCCAGCAGGTTTCTATGGGCGGCGCGCTGGCGTTCTGGATGGGTAATCCGCTGTTAAACCCGGCAACGCTGGTGTTTATGGGCTTTGTGCTCGGCTGGCATTTTGCGGCTATTCGTCTGGTTGCCGGGCTGGCGATGGTGCTGGTGGTGGCGACGCTGGTGCAGAAATGGGTGAAAGAGTCGCCGCAGGTAGACATTCCTCAGGAGATCGCCGTATCTGAACCGCAGGGCGGATTCTTTGCTCGCTGGGGAAAAGCATTGTGGGCGCTGTTCTGGAGTACGATCCCGGTTTATATCCTGGCGGTACTGGTATTAGGCGCGGCGCGCGTCTGGCTGTTCCCGCATGCCGATGGCGCAGTTGATAATACGCTGATGTGGGTTATTGCGATGGCCGTCGCGGGATGCCTGTTTGTGATCCCTACCGCCGCAGAGATTCCGATTGTACAAACGATGATGCTGGCAGGAATGGGAACCGCGCCTGCTCTGGCGCTGCTGATGACCTTGCCGGCGGTGAGTCTGCCATCGCTGATTATGCTGCGTAAAGCCTTCCCGGCAAAAGCGTTGTGGCTTACAGGCGTACTGGTGGCGATTTCTGGGGTGATAGTGGGAAGTATTGCGCTGGTGTGAAGTGGCAATGCCGGGGGCGCTTCGCTTGCCCGGCCTACGTAAGTGCTTCTCTGTAGGCCGGATAAGGCGCAGCCGCCATCCGGCTAAAACGGCGGGTTATTTGATAAACGTAAAGGCGGTGGTGACGCGTTTCACACCGCTGACCCGGCTGGCGATGTCCGCAGCGGCTTTTGATTCACGCTCGGTGACCAGACCCAACAGGAAAACCTCGCCATTTTCGGTCGTCACTTTTACGTTGGACGATTTCACCTGATCGCTGGTCAACAGCTGCGAACGCACTTTGGTGGTGATCCAGGTATCGTTCGAAGCCGTCCCAAGACCAATCGGCTGGCCCTGACGGATTTCGTTATACACTTCTGTCGCCCCATCGACACCCATCGCAATCTGTTTTGCCCGCGAGGAGAGTTCGCTATTCGGCGACTGACCCACCAGTAATACCTTGCCCTGATACGCCGTTACGTTGATGCGCGCTTCTTTCTTGATTTGTTCGTCTTTCGACAGCGCGCTGTTTACGCGCAGCTCCAGGGTTCCGTCATCCACCTGGGTGCCAACGCTACGCGGATCGGTTGCGGCTTTCGTACCCACAGCGGCGGTTCCAACCACCGCGGCAGCGACGCAACCTTGCAACAGCAACGCAGAAATAAGGACTGCGAGTGGCGAAAATGCCTTCATATGTACTCCTTAATCATCCTGGTGAGGGAAAAGCGTGTTGTCGATCAAATCGCACAAGCAGTTTACCGTCAGCATATGCATTTCCTGAATGCGCGCGCTGTGGTGCGAGGGAATACGGATTTCAACATCCTGCGGCCCTAATAACCCGGCCAGCTCGCCCCCGTCATAGCCTGTCAACGCCACAATGGTCATATCCCGAGTGACGGCGGCCTCAACGGCCTTAACGATATCGCGACTGTTGCCACGCGTAGAAATCGCCAATAAAACATCACCGGCATGGCCCAGCGCACGGACCTGTTTTGCATAGATTTCATCATGCAGGCGATCGTTGGCAATCGCTGTTAAGACCACATTATCGGTATTAAGTGCAATAGCGGGTAAACTGGGACGTTCTGTTTCAAAACGGTTGATCATGCTGGCAGCAAAATGCTGTGCGTTGGCGGCGGAAGTACCATTACCACAACAGAGAATTTTGTTGCCGTTGAGCAGGGAGTGAACCAGCGTCATGGCGGCACGGGAAATTGCATCCGGGAGAGCTTCTGCCGCAGCAATTTGCGTTTGAATGCTTTCTGTAAAGCAGACCTTAATTCTATCGAGCACGCTAATCCTTAAATCTTCAATTATGAGCGGTCGTTAAAGGCATCCTTAAACCACTCAACATCATTTCCGGTGAAGGCTAACACATCGAACCGGCAATCCACAGTATCAAAACTCCCATTGTGGCGAGCAAGCCACAAGCGGGCGGTCTGTAATAATTTGTGTTGTTTGCTCCAGGTCACACTGGCGGCCGCGCCGCCAAACTGTGCCGAGCGGCGATAACGAACCTCAACAAAGACCGTGGTTTTTCCGTCACGCATTATCAGATCGATTTCGCCGCCGCGCTCACGCACGTTGGCGGCAACAAAACGCAGTCCCTTGCTCTCCAGCCAGCGGCGTGCGGCGGCTTCCCACACGTCGCCGGTCTGTTTACTCGTTAACTGGCGGGGACGATTTGCCCTTGCTGGTATTTGAGCCATGATAACTTCCTGTTAATCACGCAATCCTGTGTGGCGGTTAACGCCCCGGTATTACCGTTAATTTCAAAACCCGGCACCTGGCGCATCTGCGAGAAGTGGTTCGCCAGCGACCACGCGTCTACGCCCATCGCGTACATACGGGCAAGGGAGTAGTCGTTGCGTACGGCGCCGAGCGCCAGCTGCATTAACGGCATGTTGCTACCGGCCAGCATTGGGATCTCGCTGTACTGCAAGCCTTCCATCTCCAGACGGAAGTCGGGGCCGGAAGTGCCCTGCGCGCTGCGCGAGCTGGCGTACAGCGTTGCGCCGCTTTGGCTGCCGTTACGCATGGCGATCATCGGTTTAATAAACCCGATCTCTTCCGGCGTCGCCAGAATGTAGACCGCGTCAACGCGACCGCCGCCGCCAGTGATCTGCGCGTCTGTCGGTGGTGCTGGAATCGTCAGGCCGCCAATGGTGACGCCTGGCTGTGAGGGCTGGCTGGCGGCGACAGGGCTGCCCGTCAGGGCAATGCCGGAGCCGCCGTTGACGCCCATTCTCAGTTCAGCGGTAGAACCGAATTTCTGCTGCAACACCGTGCCGCCGCCCAGCTTCTGCCACTCCTGAGCGAAAGCGTTCGCCACGCGATCGCCCAGCCCGCTGCGTGGAATCAGCAACAGCGGATTTTGTTTGCCCTGGTCGTGAATATGATGCGCCGCGTCGCGGGCTTCATCTTCAGGTGAGAGGGCAAAGTAGCAAATATTGGCGTGGTTCTGCACCTTCTCAGGCTGATTAAGCGCCAGGACATTCAGCGGCGTATTGCTTTTGATCAGCTCTTCAACGTTATTTTTCAGCAGCGGGCCGACAACAATGCTGGCGCCATCCTGCTGAACCTGCGTGAGGATCTGATCCAGCGGTTGAGAGGTGGTGTCGTAGATTTTCAGTTCAGCGGAAGGGTTGGCCGGCGCGCTCGCCGTAGCGGTCTGCGCCGGGGCGCTTACCGGTTGTTCGACAGGCTGCGTTTGTTCGTCGCCGGTTAAATCGTTCACCGCCGCCTGGGAAGGGCTGGCGACGCCGTCAGCGGCTTGCGGCTGGGCAGGTTCTGCCGACGCTGTCGGTTCCGCGACAGGCGCAGCGGCAGGCTGCGCGTCCACCGGTTGCGTCCCCAGATTTTTCGCCGCTTCAAAACCTTGCTGAATGGTGCGGCCAAAAATGGCGGCCTGGCCGTTCAGCGGCAGCAGCAGGGCGATTTTGCTGGTAGAAGCCGGTTTAAAGCTTTGCACATTGACCAGTTGTGTAGGCAGCAGTTTTGCCCCTGGGTTTTGCGGGTAGCGTTTTTGCCAGTCGGCAATCCCGGCTTTCATCATGTCCGGGTCGTTACGGTTATCGAACCAGACACGCTGTAAATCCAGCCAGCCTTGCAGGACGTTTTCATCGGCGTTAATGACCAGCGCCTGAGCCTGTTCCTGGGTCATAGAGGAGAGCGCTTGCCAGGTGGCGTCCATGTTCTTCTGCTTGTCTTTTGCAGACAGCAGCGGCTCCTGGGCGATTAACGCGCGCAGCAGTGAAAGAGAAGGGCGGCCCTGGCTGGCATCAATTTTCGCCTGCCAGTAACGCGCCTGTTGGTTCTGAACCAAATCAGCCGGAGTGAGTTTTTCCAGCAGCGCCTGCGCGCCGGCGATATCTTTCTGCGCCAGTTTGATCTCAACCGCCAGCAGCGACTGTTCGCGACGTTGCGCATCGTTCAGGTTTTGCGGCAACTGGTTGAATAATTCGATGGCATGTTGGCTTTTGCCTTCTTTCAGCAGTGCACGAATGGCGAGTAATTGCCAGTTGGTCTTGCTATCATCTGAACTTTGCTGCATTTGTTGCAGATAAAAGCCGGAATCAGCTTGTGCCGTGCCCTGCATATGGGCAGCACTTTGATCCGGCGCCTGGGTGCCACAGCCCGCGAAAATCAATGCTGCCAGAATGACAGGCAGCGCGCGCGCGGCTTTCAAACGAGAAAATGTTGAGGGTACCATACTGTATCCAGTGATATTTTTTACGCAATGCTCAATATTAAATCGGCAATACGGACGACACAATGAAACAAAACGAATCGGCGGATAATTCTCAGGGCCAACTCTATATTGTACCTACTCCTATCGGGAATTTGGCTGATATTACCCAACGAGCGCTCGAAGTTTTGCAAGCCGTTGATTTAATTGCCGCTGAAGACACTCGTCATACCGGACTATTGTTACAACACTTCGCGATTAACGCCCGCTTGTTCGCTTTACATGACCACAATGAGCAGCAAAAAGCCGAGACGCTGGTGGCGAAGCTGAAAGAGGGGCAGAACATTGCGCTGGTTTCTGATGCCGGAACGCCATTGATCAATGATCCGGGTTACCATCTGGTGCGCACCTGTCGTGAAGCCGGCATCCGTGTGGTTCCGTTGCCGGGGCCGTGCGCCGCGATTGCCGCGCTGAGCGCCGCCGGGTTGCCGTCCGATCGTTTTTGCTATGAAGGTTTTCTGCCCGCGAAATCGAAAGGCCGCCGTGATGCGCTGAAAGCGATTGAAGCAGAACCACGGACGCTGATTTTTTATGAATCCACGCACCGTTTGCTGGACAGCCTGGAAGATATGGTCGCCGTGTGGGGAGAATCTCGCTACGTGGTGCTGGCGCGTGAGCTGACCAAAACCTGGGAGACCATTTACGGCGCGCCGGTCGGCGAACTGCTGGCATGGGTGAAAGAGGACGAAAACCGCCGCAAGGGGGAAATGGTACTGATTGTCGAAGGGCACAAAGCCCAGGACGATGCGCTTCCCGCCGACGCGCTGCGAACGCTGGCGTTGTTACAGGCGGAACTGCCGCTGAAAAAGGCCGCCGCTCTTGCCGCCGAAATCCACGGCGTGAAAAAGAACGCGCTGTATAAGTATGCGCTGGAGCAGCAGGGGGAGTAACAGTGAGCACCTACCAACCACCTTTCGTCATCACTCCATTGATCCTCAATCAAGTCATTGAGGTTGGTGAGTTGATGGGGCATTGGGCTGCGATGGCTGGTAGGACATCTCCTCTTTTGCGCAAAGAGAATCGTATTCGCACTATTCAGGCCTCTTTAGCGATTGAGCATAATTCGTTGACTACGGAACAAGTCACCGCTCTGATGGAGGGGAAACGTATTCTGGCTCCTGCTAAAGATATACAGGAAGTTAGAAATGCGATTCTGGCCTATGAAAAGATGTCGGAATGGAAAAGTGAAAAATTATCTGACCTTTTACAAGCACATCGGGTCCTTATGCTCGGTCTGGTCGATAATCCGGGCCAGTTACGTACCGGAAATGTTGGTGTTTACAGGGAAAAACAGCTTATTCACATGGCTCCTCCGGCCTCACAAGTTTTTCGTTTGATGAATGATTTACTTGGCTGGTTAAAAACGACAGAGCTCCACCCACTGATTGCTGGTGCTGTTTTCCATTATGAGTTTGAATTTATTCATCCTTTTGCCGACGGAAATGGACGTATGGGGCGGTTGTGGCAGACATTAATCCTACGTGAGTGGCGATCGGAATTGGCGTGGCTACCTGTAGAGACGCTGATCCACTACCAACAGGACCGATATTACCAGGTGTTAGGGCAGTGCGATCGGCAAAGTAGCTGTACGCTATTTATAGAATTTATCCTGGAAAACATCATCTCTGCTTTGCAGGAGGGATTGGGAAAATCACCAGCCCTGTCGGAAGAAATGTCGGAAGAAATGTCGGAAGAAATGTCGGAAGAAATGTCGGAAGAAATGTCGCCTGATTTACTGGATATAGAAAAACGCATTCTACAAATCTTGTCGAATCATCCGGGCAGATCCGCCAAAAGTATCGCTGATGAGTGTGAGCTCTCAGCCCGAACCGTAGAACGCTATCTGAAAGCGTTGCAGCTAAAAGGCAAACTGCAACGCGTTGGCGCGACAAAAGGGGGGATGTGGCGGGTAATTTAAACGACCAGCAGTTCAACGCCTGTTTTGGCCAGCGCTGATTTATCCTGTTTGCTGATGCTGTCGTCGGTTATTACACAGTTAATCTTCTCCATTGGAAGTACCTGATTAAAACCACGTCGGTTAAATTTTGTCGCATCCAGTACGGCAATGACCTTATGTGCCGCAGCAGCCATCACGCTACTAATCGAATAGCCTTCATTGAAAGTTGTAATGCCGTTAGTTGCATCAATCCCATCAGCTCCAACAAACATGAGATCCGCACTGATCCCATGTAGCGAGCGTTCCGCAATTGTGCCATGCATGGAATGCGTTTTGTGTCGCACGGTACCACCACAAACGACCAGGGTCAGGTCTTTATTGTCGGATAAGGTAAATGCGGCAGGTAAGCTATTTGTGATAACGGTGATATTGCTTTTTCGGGTTAATGCTTCAGCAATCAGCAATGTCGTACTTCCGCTATCCAGAATAATGGTCATCCCTTCTTCAACCATCGAGGCTGCGGCCTGGGCAATCCGTTTTTTAGGGTCGCTGGCGAGTTGATAGCGATCTTCGAGTATGACTTCCTGATTGTCGCCTTCAGCCAGATGACTTCCAGGTTTTGCCGCGCCGCCATGAAAACGTGTGACAAGCCCTTTTTCTTCCAGCAAACGCAGGTCGGCGCGGATAGTGACTTCAGAGATACCAAAGGTATTCGAAAGATCCATAACCAGTACGCTACCCTGCGTATTAATCAGATCGACAATTTTGTTCCTTCTCTCAAATGAGTTCATATTGATTTGCCTGACAATTAACTGTGACTAGTTTAATCGAAGGATTGCGAAAGGTGAACGCTAAATTTCGAAAGTAATTGTGAGCCAGCGCAGGTTGCTGGCTCATGATGTCAGGAGAGCTTAAGTAAGATTTTTCCCTGCATTGGCGTGCCGTTAAGCGCTTTCACTGCGTCGGCAAAACTATCAGCATCACCGCGATGGGCAATTAACGGTTCAAGTTGTAGACGTTTTTCCGTGAGTAAACGCGCTGCGGTTTCCCACTCTTCACCAGGCCAGGGACTGGAATAGTTCATCCAACTACCAAGTATTGTTAACTCTTTACGCAGAATTTGCCCAAACACGCCTGATGTCAGCGTCAGGTCATGGTGCAATGTTCCTACCAGAGCTAACTGGGCGCGTGGCCCTGCTATTTCGATGGTCAGGGAGACCGTTTGCGGCGTACCTGCTGTCTCCAGAATCAATTGATCAAACTGAATATCAGATAGTGCGGTGTAGATCTCTGACGCGGTCATTTCACGACTGTTAAAGGTGTACGTTGCGCCCAGCTCTTTAGCCAGTTCAAGTTTCTGGGGATTAATATCAATTGCTGTAACGCTTTTGGCTCCCAACTCACGGGCGCACTGCATCGCCAGCAGTCCAATGGTACCTGCCCCTACGATAATAACGTTTTTACCTTTACAGCCTTGCGCCAGGTGAAAGGCGTGTAACCCTACGGTGATGGGTTCGATAAATGCGCCATCTTCAATTGGCATATCGGAAGGAAGCCGGAAGAGGTTGGCGCGTTTAACGACAACGTATTCAGCATTGCCCCCTTCACTACGTGAACCGACAAACTGGTATTGCTTGCATAATGAAAAATATCCCCGTTCGCATTGCGGGCAGTGAAAGCAAGGAAGAAGCGGAACACAGGCGACGGCATTGCCAGGCTGCATATCGGTAACACCTGAACCATAAGATTCAACGTAACCGCTAAATTCATGGCCTAACGTGATTGGATAATAATGCGCTCCGTGGGCGAAAATACGGGGGATATCTGAACCACAAAGACCCGAGCTAATAACCTTGATTAATACATCATCATCGGCCTGTATTTGTGGTATGGGACGTTCTTCAACGCGTACGTCTCCCTCAGCGTGAATCACCACTGATTTCATAAGTTTCTCCAAAGATGTTAAGGGGAGCGAATGCTCCCCTGGAATTAAGAGGCTGTTTGACTTTGCTGGGTAGCTGCTGCTTTTTCAGCGGCCATAAAGTTGCGGGCTCTGCGCCAGGTCAACAGAACGCCGGTAAAGTAGATGGCACCGATAACCACGAGACCAATAACATTTTGCCAGGTGAAAAGTTCAATGAGTAACCAGGTGACTGGAGAACCCCCCTGGTCCATGGAAGCTACCATCCCGCCAGCCTTCAGAGCCCCGGCATTAGCGGCGAGCTGGGTATGCAGGCCGATAGTTTGTGTGGCGATCCATAGCGTGATACCCATGATAATGACACCGGATATCAACGTGCGGAACAGGTTACCCTGATGTACTGCTACCGCCATTGCGACAAAGAAACCGATAGTGGCGAGATCACCGAATGGGAGTACCTGATTACCGGGCACCAGTACCGCGATCAGAATAGTCAGCGGAATAAAAATCAGGCTGGCGGAAACCACTGAGGTGTGGCCTAGTAATAGTGCAGGGTCCAGGCCAATCAGGAATTCCTGCCCGCCAAATTTAGCTTGCAGACGTTTGCGGGCATGCCTGGCAATAGGCGTTAAACCATCCATGATCGGTTTAATCACCCGTGGCATCAGGAGCATGACTGCTGCTGTTTTTACAGCCAGTTGCAGCACGCTTTTCACGTCATAGCCTGCCAACATACCGATAACGAGCCCCATGACGAAACCGACAGTAACGGGTTCTCCGAAAGGACCAAAGCGTTTTTGTACATCATCTGCGCTGAAGTGAATGCGATTCAGGCCCGGAATTTTTTCAATGATCGTATCAACCAGTACCGCTATCGGGCCAAGATAAGCAGACGAACCATGTGGGATGGCGATCCCCTCCAGACCAAAGAAATCGCGGGTATCTTTGGCAAACCAGTCACCCAGTTTGTAGACAAAGGCGGCATGAACAACGACGCCCAGGATACCCAACCAGTAAGAACCTGTCGCAAGATGCAGCATGGCGCCAGTAAATGTCATGTGCCAAATATTCCAGATATCGACATTCACAACGCGTGTCATTCGCGTGATCAGCATGATGACATTAACGCCAATAGCGACAGGGATGGCGATCAGTGCAATTTGCGACGCCCATGTCATCGGAGACGAACCCGGCCAACCGATATCAATAACATGCAGGTTTATCTGGAACTGTTCTGCCATGGCTTTCGCCGCAGGTCCGATAGAGTCGAGCATCAGACCAATCACCAGCCCAATACCAACAAAACCAATGCCGATGTGCAGACCGGATTTAAAACAATCCCCGAGCTTCATCCCCAGTAATTTAGAGAAGACGATAATCACCAGAGGCAGCATTACCGTGGGTCCTAAGTCCAGGATATAACGCATTATTTCGCTAAACATGACGTTACCCCTTAAGGATGCTCAGGATTTTTTGCTGCAATGCTTCAATACCCACGCCAGAAACAAATGGCATGCCGTGAACGACCGGGATATCGCCAAAGGTACGGTCAACGCGGGCGGTGGTACAAATAAGATCCGCGCCATCCATATAGGTTTCGATCTCCGTGACCCGGCATTGCACGAGATCAAGATCGATATTGTGAGCTTCACATAATTCTTTAATTTCTTCTGCGGCCATGGTTGAGGTCGCTACCGCACCGCCACAGGCCACGATTACTTTACGTTTCATAGGGTATTCCTTTTATTATCAGTTTGTTATTAGACCTGGGCGCACGGCTCAGACTCAAGGATGGTTTCCCGGAAGAGCGTAGCCAGCTCGGAATCAGGTGCGCTCAGCAAGGCGTCAAGAATGCTCGGATTTTGTAGCTCACTAAAAAGACGGCGCAGAAGCTTCAGCTGTGCCGCAGGGTTTTCAACGATGAGTGCGATGATTAAAGAAACGGCGATCTCTTCGTCATCGTCGGCCTGTTGAAACTTCACCGGGTTATCCGGTCGAATCAGATAGATTGCGGGTGATTTAGCATGAATGGCTTCGCAGTGCGGAATGGCGACGGCATGGCGTTCCAGCGCGATCCCTGTCGGGAAATTCGCCTCGCGTTCTACCAGTGCCTGCGGATAGCTTTCATGTACAACACCTTTTGCCAGCATCTCCTCTCCAATGTGTGCCAGCACTTGCTGGCACGAGTTAAAGTCAATTCCGGTTCGGACAAAAAGTTGGCTCATATATTCTCCGAATATCAGGCGGTTTCAGGCACACAACCAAAGCGGTAGGCACGCAGAACGTCCTGGATTTTGTCGATAATCAAGTTATGAGGTGTGGCGGTTAGTACCCCTTCGGACAGACGTTCAAACTGTACGGGCATAAACTGACTGATGAGTCCTGGCGGTAATGAAACCCCGTTCAGATTGGCAATTAATTTCTCCACACTTTGACGAATGCGTGGATGCGGCCAGTAGTAGCGAATACGATCGGATAAGCTGAAGTGAATATCGATCATCGCCTGGCTCCAGGTCGGACGATAATACTTCTTCCAGTAACCTGGCTCGTTAAGCATCACTTCATCGATCACTTCCAGTACCCGGCTGCGTTGTTCTGGAGAAATCAGTTCGTTCTCCATTTGCGCGAGTGCAAAAATCGCTTCACGTAAAGCAAAGGTCAGTGCCGGGCCGACTTTCAGAATGGCGTAGTGATCGCGTACCAGTGCGCGGTAGGCGTGACGTGTTTGATAGTCGGTAGAGTGGGCCTCATACACCATCGGCGTGTCTTTAATCCATGCGGAAAGCGCTTCAGCGGCCTGCGGTTGATAATGAATAATTTGGGAGTGATCGAATTCCACGCCAGGCTGTACCACAATGGCGATAATGCGAGTTAATGCTTCCTCGAGCCCTAATGCGCGAAAGGCGACCTGGTGCGTTTCCAGCGTACGGGCGGCATCTTCTTCACGCGTGACGTGAACGCGGCCGATGCTACTGGCTTCACCGCCGGGAACAGGAACTTCAGTGCCAATGACATAGGTTAAATGGCGCTTTTGTTCTTCAGTGGCCGTTGTTTCAGCGGCCTGGCAAAGTACAGCTGCGCGTTGGGCCACGACCATAGGATCAAGTGGGGTTGGATCGTCGGCACATGACATTGATGCATCCAGGTGGATTTTGCTAAAACCTGCGGCGACATAAGCCTTAATTAACTCAACAGATTTCTCCATTGCGGCGGCTGCGGATTCATTCTGCCAGCAGTTAGGCCCCAGGTGATCGCCACCCAGAATCAATCTTTCACGCGGGAATCCTGTTTCCTGTGCAATGTTATAAACAAAATCGCGGAAGTCGGCGGGTTTCATGCCGGTATAACCGCCGAACTGATTAACCTGGTTGGATGTTGCTTCAATCAAAACTTTATTGTTTGTCGCGAGATCAAAGCGTAGCGCCGCTTCAATCACTAACGGATGTGCTGAACAGACGGAACAAATGCCTGACGCTTCACCTGCCTTATGACGAGAGATTATCTCTTTCACATCTATCTCCGATATCTTTTGTTTATCTTCATAATATTTTTGGATTGAAGGCAAAGGGTAAAAGCGACTTTCGTGATCCAGCTATAAAAAGATACCCTTGACCAAAATCCTTACAATTCATGTAAATGAATGAGTTAAGAGGCTGTGATATAGCAGCCTTATAGCCTTCCTTCGCAACCGCAGTCGGTGATGACTTTACGTACGACATCTTTCATTGCGGCTTTGGCCGGAACCATGTAGTGCCGTGGATCGCTGGCATCGGAATGTGTATGCAAATAATTTTTCAGGGCGTCGGAAAAAGCGATTTTTAGCTCGGTTGCGACGTTGACTTTACAAATACCCAGTGAGATAGCCTTGCGAATATCACTGCCGGGTAGCCCTGATGCGCCATGTAAAACTAAAGGGATATCAACATGCTGTCGGATCTCTGCCAGGCGTTCGAAATCCAGTTTCGGTTCTGCGGTATACAGACCATGTGCGGTGCCAATCGCTACGGCCAAAGAGTCGATACCTGTTTTAGCTACAAATTCTTGAGCCTGTTCTGGATGGGTATACAAAGCATCTTTGCCATCCACGATGAGATCATCTTCCTGTCCGCCCAGACGCCCCAGTTCTGCCTCAACACTGACGTCATAACGATGGCAGTAATCCGTTACGTTTTTCACTAAGGCGATGTTGTCTGCAAACGGCAGGTGCGAGCCGTCGATCATCACTGAGCGAACGCCTGCCCTGACTTTCTCTTCGATATCCATTGTTTTCTCATGATGATCGAGATGAATGGCCAGAGGATGGTTCCAGGTTTTTGCCAACTCGCTGGCAATTGCCACGATATTACTGACGCCAGCGTAGCTGAAGGTTCCTGGTGTTCCGGCAACGATCAATGGCGCACGCATTTCAGCGGCGGTTTCCACCACGACCTGTAATGTTTCGAGGTTGTGGATGTTGAATGCGGGCACCGCGTAACCTTCACGCTGAGCTTTCTTTAGCATCGTTTTGGTTGAAATGATAAACATCCTTCCTCCGAATTCTTTCGTTTGTTTTCTTCGAAAGAAGATATAGGGTTTCGTAATGTTGTTTTGTGATTTTGATCTAATAAATGAAAGTTTCGAAAGTATCTGGAGGATTACGAAAGTCGTGCGATGAAAAGCGCTGTAAGAATGAAGCAAGGGTTGGGGGGCTTATCAATTCAGACGTAGAAAGAGGGAGGCAGCAGAAGATATAAAATGTAGAGTCTTTAAAAAGCGTTGCCGGATGGCGATGCGATCCCCATCCGGCCTTTTTCGTCATCAGGTCACTGGCGCGGGGTTAAACACGGCCAGCTGGTTATGCAGCCCCCATTGGTCTGAGAAGGTTTTCTTACGACCGCTCGCGACGTCCAGAATAAAGTGGAACAGCTTCCAGCCCACGTCCTCAATGCTCTCTTCCCCTGTGGCAATGGTGCCCGCGTTGATGTCCATCAAATCAAACCAGCGATTCGCCAGCTCTGTGCGGGTCGCCATTTTGATTACCGGAACCGCCATCAGGCCATATGGCGTTCCGCGACCGGTTGTGAACACCTGCACGGTGATCCCGGAAGCGACCTGCTGCGTGCCGCAGACAAAATCACTGGCGGGCGTGGCGGCGTAAATTAAACCGCGTTTTGTCGGTCGCTGACCGGGGGACAGCACTTCCACAATTGCGCTCTGCCCGGATTTTGCGATAGAGCCCAACGCTTTTTCCACCACGTTCGCGAGACCACCTTTTTTGTTGCCCGGCGACGGGTTGGCGCTGCGGTCGGTTTTCCCCATATCAAGATAATTATCGTACCAGGCCATCTCTTCCAGCAGGCGTTTGCCGACCTCTTCGTTAATCGCGCGTGGCGTGAGAAGGTGGATCGCATCACGGACTTCGGTGACTTCCGAGAACATCACCGTCGCGCCGCAACGCACTAACAGATCCGAGGCGTAACCCACCGCCGGGTTGGCCGTCACGCCGGAAAACGCATCGCTGCCGCCGCACTGCATTCCGACCACCAGTTCGGAAGCCGGGCAGGTTTCACGCTGGCGCTGGTTGAGCTTCGCCAGGTGGCGTTCGGCCACCTGCAAAATATCCTCGACCATCGACTTAAAGCCGACGTGCTGCTCATCCTGCAAACGCACAATACTGGCGCTGTCCACCGGAATCCCTTTCACATCTTCCGTGCCTTCCAGCAGACGTTCCGGCTGAAGTTTTTCACAGCCAAGGCCGATGACCATAACTTCGCCGCCGAAGTTCGGGTTCAACGAGATGTTATGAATGGTGCGGATAGGCACCACGGCCGCAGGCGCGTTGATCGCCACGCCGCAGCCGTACAAGTGGTTCAGACCGACAACGCCGTCTACATTCGGGTATCCGGGTAGCAGGTCACGCTCAATGATCTTCACGACATAATCCACGACGCCCGCCACGCAGTGTACGCTGGTGGTGATGCCGAGCAGATTCTTGGTGCCGACGCTGCCATCCGCGTTGCGGTAGCCTTCAAACGTGTAGCCTTCCAGCGGCGGCAGCGGTTCCGGCACTTTCGTCGCCAGCGGCAGGGTGTGTAACGGCGGCGCTTTCGGTAGCTCAACCAGCGACTCATCTATCCAGCTGCCGCGTGCGATGTCGCGAACGGCATAGCCGATCACCTCGCCATAACGCACGATTTCGCCGTGGGCAGGAATCGCCTCCAGCGCCACTTTATGCCCCTGAGGAATATGTTCAACCAACGCCAGACCGTCCGGGAAACGCGTTCCGGCTTGCAGACCATTGTCATTAACAATAATTGCCACGTTATCGGTGTCATGCACTTTAATATAAAACGCGGTTGGCGATTCTTGTCTAATTTCGATATCGGCCATTGTCCAGTATTCTCCAGCCAGGTGGTGATAATAAATGTGTTAAAGAGAACAACTGCTTTTTATTGTCAGAATTAAAAATACGTTGCTGCTAAATAAAGAATGCCAGGAGTTTTTGTTTAAAAATGTGATCGCGATCGGCCATTATTCCCGATGATACGGGCGCTGGGCGAGTAATGTACAAATCTGTGCATCACCGCCCATGACGTTGTGCAAATGCTCAAAATATTATTCATTGTGAATATTAAAATTGAGCAATACAACAATGTTTAGCGGCGTAAGTATGATTATACTGATTCACGACTTTCATTATCCGCTATCGATAAAATATCAGCGTAATTCCTTAGATGAGCAAATCGAAATATCTCCCGGAATTGCGGAAATAAATAATGATTCATCCAGGGTATAAATGATGAGTAACGATATCTTCCCGAACAAATTTAAAGCTGCGCTGGCAGCGCAACGCATTCAGATCGGCTGTTGGTCCGCGCTGGCAAACCCCATCAGTACGGAAGTGTTAGGGCTGGCAGGTTTTGACTGGCTGGTGCTGGATGGCGAACATGCGCCGAACGATATCTCAACTTTTATTCCACAACTGATGGCGTTGAAAGGCAGCGCCAGCGCGCCGGTGGTACGGGTGCCGACGAACGAGCCGGTCATCATTAAGCGTCTGCTGGATATCGGTTTCTATAACTTCCTGATCCCGTTTGTCGAGACGGAAGAAGAAGCCGTTCGCGCCGTGGCCTCGACGCGTTATCCGCCGGAAGGCATCCGCGGGGTCTCCGTTTCCCATCGCGCCAATATGTTTGGCACCGTGCCGGATTACTTTGCCCAGTCAAATAAAAACATCACCATTCTGGTGCAGATCGAAAGCCAGCAGGGGGTGGATAACGTTGATGCTATCGCGGCCACTGAAGGCGTTGACGGTATTTTTGTCGGCCCAAGCGATCTGGCTGCGGCGTTAGGTCATCTTGGCAACGCCTCTCACCCGGAAGTACAGAAAACCATTCAGCATATCTTTGCCCGCGCCAAAGCCCACGGTAAACCGTGCGGCATTCTGGCGCCGGTCGAAGCCGACGCGCGCCGCTATCTGGAATGGGGCGCGACGTTCGTTGCTGTGGGGAGCGATTTGGGCGTGTTCCGCTCCGCCACGCAAAAGCTGGCTGACGCCTTTAAGAAATAACCACCACTGAAACAAGAGAGAGAAGATTATGACGATGAAAGTAGGTTTCATTGGCCTGGGCATCATGGGTAAACCAATGAGCAAAAACCTCCTCAAAGCCGGTTACTCGCTGGTGGTTTCTGACCGTAACCCTGACGCGATTGCCGAAGTTATTGCCGCAGGCGCAGAAACCGCAACCACGGCAAAAGCCGTTGCCGAACAGTGCGATGTGATTATCACCATGTTGCCGAACTCGCCGCATGTGAAAGAAGTGGCGCTGGGCGAAGGCGGCATTATTGAAGGCGCGAAGCCAGGCACCGTTTTGATCGATATGAGCTCTATCGCTCCGCTGGCAAGCCGTGAAATCAGCGACGCGCTGAAAGCAAAAGGTATCGATATGCTGGATGCGCCGGTAAGCGGCGGCGAGCCGAAAGCGATCGACGGCACGCTGTCGGTGATGGTTGGCGGCGATAAAGCGATTTTCGATAAATATTACGATCTGCTAAAAGCAATGGCCGGTTCCGTGGTGCATACCGGTGATATTGGCGCGGGCAACGTGACCAAACTGGCTAACCAGGTGATTGTCGCGCTGAACATCGCAGCCATGTCTGAAGCGCTAACGCTGGCGACCAAAGCGGGGGTGAACCCGGATCTGGTGTATCAGGCGATTCGCGGCGGTCTGGCGGGTAGCACCGTGCTGGATGCGAAAGCGCCGATGGTGATGGAACGGAATTTCAAACCGGGCTTTCGCATCGATCTGCATATTAAAGATCTGGCGAATGCGCTGGACACCTCTCATGGCGTAGGCGCGCAGCTGCCGCTGACCGCCGCCGTGATGGAAATGATGCAGGCGCTACGTGCCGATGGTCTGGGCACGGCCGACCATAGCGCCCTGGCCTGCTACTACGAAAAACTGGCGAAAGTGGAAATCGCTCGCTAATGACGTCATGCCCGGTCGCGCGCGGCGGTCCGGGCCTATGACCCTGGCCGGATAAGTGAAACGCCATCCGGCGTTGTGCAGTAACAGGCTACAACTATGAAAATCGTAATCGCCCCAGACTCTTATAAAGAAAGCCTTTCTGCCGCTGAAGTTGCGCAGGCGATAGAAAAAGGATTCCGGGAAATTTTTCCCGATGCGCAGTATGTTTCTATCCCGGTCGCTGACGGCGGAGAGGGAACGGTCGAAGCCATGATTGCCGCCACGCATGGAACGCAGTATACCGCTTTTGTGACGGGGCCGCTGGGGGAGACCGTCATGGCCAACTGGGGCATGTCCGGGGACGGCAGCACCGCGTTTATTGAAATGGCGGCGGCCAGCGGGCTGGCGCTGGTTCCGCCAGAAAAGCGTAATCCGTTGATTACCACGTCGCGCGGTACCGGAGAGCTGATCCTGCATGCGCTGGAGCACGGCGCCAGAAGCATTATCATCGGCATTGGCGGCAGCGCGACCAATGACGGCGGCGCGGGCATGGTGCAGGCGCTGGGCGCCCGATTAACGGATGCGAACGGTACTGAAATTGGGAACGGCGGCGGCAGCCTGAACAGCCTGAATGCGATTGATATCTCTGGTCTCGATCCGCGTTTAAAAACGTGTGCTATCCGGGTGGCCTGCGATGTGACCAATCCACTGACGGGCGAAAATGGCGCGTCGCGAATCTTTGGGCCGCAGAAAGGCGCGACCGAAAAGCTCATTCATGAACTGGATGGCAATCTTGCTCATTATGCCGACATGATTAAAAAGTCGCTGCGCGTGGATGTGGAAAATGTCCCCGGCGCGGGCGCGGCTGGCGGGATGGGGGCGGCCTTAATGGCTTTCCTCGGCGCAGAGTTACGCAGCGGCATTGAGATAGTCACCACGGCGCTCAATCTGGAAGAACATATCCACGACTGCGCGTTAGTCGTCACCGGCGAAGGGCGTATCGACAGCCAGAGTATTCACGGCAAAGTACCGATAGGCGTCGCCAGTGTGGCGAAAAAGTATCATAAGCCAGTGATTGGGATCGCGGGGAGTCTGACGCATGATGTGGGAGTGGTGCATCAGCATGGCATTGATGCCGTGTTCAGCGTGCTTACCCGCATTGGCACGCTGGATGAAGCCTTTCGCGGCGCGTTTGATAATATCTACCGCGCCTCGCGAAACATCGCCGCAACGCTGGCGATAGGAATGCGCAGTGCAGGGTGACAATGGCGTGCAAACCCTCTATACTGCGCGCCGAAGCTGACCAGACAGTCGCCGCTTCGTCGTCGTCCCTTTCGGGGGAGACGGGCGGAGGGGAGGAAAGTCCGGGCTCCATAGGGCAGGGTGCCAGGTAACGCCTGGGGGGCGCAAGCCCACGACCAGTGCAACAGAGAGCAAACCGCCGATGGCCCGCGCAAGCGGGATCAGGTAAGGGTGAAAGGGTGCGGTAAGAGCGCACCGCGCGGCTGGTAACAGTTCGCGGCACGGTAAACTCCACCCGGAGCAAGGCCAAATAGGGGTTCATAAGGTACGGCCCGTACTGAACCCGGGTAGGCTGCTTGAGCCAGTGAGCGATTGCTGGCCTAGATGAATGACTGTCCACGACAGAACCCGGCTTATCGGTCAGTTTCACCTCTTCATGTAAAAACCCGCTTCGGCGGGTTTTTGCTTTCATAGCGTTTGGGTTTCCCGGTACTGCCTGATGGCAGAGCGCTTTGGTAGGCCGGATAAGACGCGTGAGCGTCGCCATCCGGCAGATTCCCCGCGTACGTTGCCTGATGGCGCTACGCTTATCAGGCCTGTGGCAGAGCGCTTTGGTAGGCTGGATAAGACGCGCCAGCGTCGCCATCCGGCGGATTCCCCGCAGAGATTGCCTGATGGCGCTATGCTTATCAGTCCTGTGGCTGAGCGCTTTGGTAGGCCGGATAAGACGCGTTAGCGTCGCCATCCGGCGGATTCCCCGCAGAAGGTGCCCGATCGCGCTGCGTAACATAATCTCCCCGCCAAAAGATATTTCTTGTTCTGTGACCACTAACACAAAACGCTGTGTGGTGATTTTTTAACCGGATAAAAGATTGGCAGTTGATCGCTATCACAAAATTACGCGCTACAAAAATTGACAATCACAGTGTTAATATATTGTTGGTAATGATAATGGCGTGTATTAAATGAATTAAATATTCGTGTGTGTAATGTTTTTTTACAAACAAATAAGAAGAAAAAATGTGATATGCCACAATCTTTAATCCCAATAAGGGCGTAATTGTACTTATTTTTGATTAATTGTCCGTTAAATTTAAACGTAAATCTGCGTGTTAATTATGCGATAATTGATTGAATTATCGTCTTTCCCGAATTTGTAAAATAGCGAATGAAACGCATATGTTATCGCCATAAAATATTGTTATCCCCTCATGATTTTTTGACAAAAATCATGATAAAGTGCAGTCGTGTTCTTTCAACTTGTTGATAATAAATGGTTTATTTTTTAAAAAATAAGCTTGCAAAATGTAAGGTCAGTTAATTTGTGAGTAGTCGCACATAACCATGTAACCTTTATTTGGTACACTTCATGCCGTCAACAAAGTAATTAGTGCAGGTCGATATGAATACTATTCTTCTCCCTAAAACACAGCACTTGGTGGTCTTTCAGGAAGTCATTAGAAGTGGTTCTATCGGTTCTGCCGCAAAAGAGTTAGGGTTAACTCAGCCTGCTGTAAGTAAAATTATCAATGATGTTGAGGCCTATTTTGGCGTTGAGTTAATCGTTCGCAAAAATACCGGTGTCACGTTAACCAGCGCAGGTCAGGTGCTGCTTACCTGGTCTGAATCCATCACCCGTGAAATGAAAAACATGGTGAACGAGATGAACAGCATGACCTGCAACACGGTGGTCGACGTTTCGTTTGGTTTTCCTTCGTTGATTGGCTTTACCTTTATGTCTGACATGATTCATAAATTTAAAGAGGTGTTCCCAAAAGCGCAGGTGTCGATGTATGAAGCG
Source organism: Citrobacter sp. CK188 (assembly GCF_030333525.1). Lineage (NCBI taxonomy): Bacteria > Pseudomonadati > Pseudomonadota > Gammaproteobacteria > Enterobacterales > Enterobacteriaceae > Citrobacter > Citrobacter sp. CK188. The sequence continues at coordinate 314,962 of NZ_JAOWFU010000034.1, read as the reverse complement.
CAGCTCTCCTCGTTCCTGCCCGCGATTCGCGACGGACGCCTGGATTTCGCTATCGGCACGCTCAGTGATGAGATGAAACTACAGGATCTACACGTGGAACCGCTTTTTGAGTCAGAGTTTGTCCTGGTGGCCAGTAAGTCCCGAACATGCACCGGCATCACCACACTGGAATCGTTGCAGAACGAACAGTGGGTGTTGCCACAAACGAATATGGGCTACTACAGCGAACTCCTCACCACGTTACAAAGAAATGGCATCAGCAGTGAAAACATCGTTAAAACAGATTCCGTTGTCACTATTTATAATCTTGTTCTCAATGCTGATTTTCTGACCGTCATTCCCTGCGATATGACATCTCCATTCGGTTCAAACCAGTTTATTACGATTCCAGTAGAGGAAGATTTACCGGTCGCGCGTTATGCCGCGATCTGGTCTAAAAATTATCGGATTAAAAAAGCAGCATCGGTTTTGGTGGAATTAGCCAAAGAATATTCATCTTATAATGGTTGCAGACGAAAGCAATTAATAGAAATTAAGTAACGGATTAAATTTAGTTTAATCAAAAACTGATGCCATCTGTCTGAATATCAGACGTTGGTACTGACTATTTATTTTACCTTAATACCCAGGTTAAGAGGTTATAATGCATATTACATACGATCTCCCGGTTGCGATTGAAGATATCCTCGAAGCGAAAAAAAGACTTGCGGGGAAAATTTATAAAACAGGTATGCCGCGCTCTAACTATTTCAGCGAGCGCTGCAAAGGCGAAATATTCCTTAAGTTCGAAAATATGCAACGCACGGGCTCTTTTAAAATCCGCGGTGCGTTTAACAAACTCAGTTCATTAACGGAAGAAGAAAAACGTAAAGGCGTGGTGGCTTGCTCTGCCGGTAACCATGCGCAAGGGGTGTCTCTCTCCTGCGCGATGCTCGGTATCGACGGCAAAGTCGTGATGCCGAAAGGCGCGCCGAAGTCCAAAGTGGCGGCCACCTGCGACTACTCCGCTGAAGTGGTGCTGCACGGTGACAACTTCAACGATACCATCGCCAAAGTGAGCGAAATTGTTGAGACTGAAGGCCGCATTTTTATTCCACCTTATGACGATCCGAAAGTGATTGCCGGGCAGGGAACGATTGGCCTGGAAATTATGGAAGATCTGTATGATGTCGATAACGTCATTGTACCAATTGGCGGCGGCGGTCTGATTGCCGGTGTTGCGATTGCTATTAAATCCATTAACCCGACAATTAAAGTTATTGGCGTACAGTCCGAAAACGTACACGGCATGGCGGCATCTTATCATGCAGGAGAAATAACCACTCACCGAACGACCGGCACCCTGGCGGATGGTTGTGATGTTTCTCGCCCGGGTAATTTAACGTATGAGATTGTTCGTGAATTAGTGGATGACATTGTCCTGGTCAGCGAAGATGAAATTCGTAACAGCATGATTGCATTAATTCAGCGCAATAAAGTCGTCACTGAAGGCGCTGGCGCACTGGCATGTGCCGCATTATTAAGCGGGAAATTAGATAGCTATATCCAGAACAGAAAAACGGTCAGCATTATTTCTGGCGGCAATATCGATCTTTCTCGTGTATCGCAAATTACGGGCTTAGTTGACGCTTAAACCCGGCTATTAATCTTTTCGTTGAGGATAGGATATGAGTACTACTGATAGCATTGTATCCAGCCAGACAAAACAGTCGTCCTGGCGTAAATCGGACACCACATGGACACTGGGACTATTTGGTACTGCCATCGGCGCCGGGGTGTTGTTCTTCCCTATTCGCGCAGGCTTTGGCGGGCTGATCCCGATTCTTTTGATGCTGGTGTTGGCCTACCCCATCGCGTTTTACTGCCACCGTGCGCTGGCGCGCCTGTGTCTTTCCGGTTCTAACCCTTCCGGCAACATCACAGAAACGGTAGAAGAGCACTTTGGTAAAACAGGCGGCGTGGTCATCACGTTCCTGTACTTCTTCGCTATCTGTCCGCTGCTGTGGATTTATGGCGTAACCATTACCAACACCTTTATGACCTTCTGGGAAAACCAGTTGCAGATGCCGGCGCTTAACCGTGGCTTTGTGGCGCTGTTCCTGCTGCTGCTGATGGCTTTCGTTATCTGGTTTGGTAAAGACCTGATGGTTAAAGTGATGAGCTACCTGGTATGGCCGTTCATTGCCAGCCTGGTGCTGATCTCTCTGTCGCTGATCCCTTACTGGAACTCTGCGGTTATCGATCAGGTGGATCTCAGCAATATCGCGTTAACCGGGCATGACGGCATTCTGGTTACCGTGTGGCTGGGTATCTCCATCATGGTGTTCTCCTTTAACTTCTCGCCTATCGTCTCTTCTTTCGTGGTTTCCAAACGTGAAGAGTATGAGAAAGACTTTGGTCGTGAATTTACTGAGCGTAAATGTTCACAGATCATCTCCCGCGCCAGCATGCTGATGGTGGCCGTGGTGATGTTCTTCGCCTTCAGCTGCCTGTTCACGCTCTCTCCGGCCAACATGGCGGATGCGAAAGCGCAGAACATTCCGGTGCTCTCATATCTGGCGAACCACTTTGCGTCGCTGTCTGGCACTAAATCAACGTTTGCTACGGTTCTGGAGTACGGGGCTTCCATCATCGCACTGGTCGCTATCTTCAAATCGTTCTTCGGTCACTATCTGGGCACGCTGGAAGGCCTGAACGGTCTGGTGCTGAAGTTTGGTTACAAAGGCGATAAAACCAAAGTTTCACTGGGCAAACTCAACACCATCAGCATGATCTTCATCATGGGTTCCACCTGGGTTGTGGCATACGCCAACCCGAACATCCTGGACCTGATTGAAGCAATGGGTGCGCCGATCATTGCCTCGCTGCTCTGCCTGCTGCCGATGTACGCCATCCGTAAAGCGCCGTCACTGGCGAAATACCGTGGTCGTCTGGATAACGTGTTTGTGACCGTGATTGGTCTGCTGACCATCCTGAATATCGTGTACAAACTGTTCTAATCCTTTAGCTCAGGATGAGCGGAGTAGTGAAATGAATGAATTTCCGGTAGTTCTGGTGATTAACTGTGGATCGTCTTCCATTAAGTTTTCAGTACTGGATGCAACCCATTGCGATGTGTTAATGGCAGGAATTGCGGACGGTATTAATTCTGAAGATGCGTTTTTATCCGTAAATGGAGGAGAGCCAGCTAAGCTGGCTCACCACAGCTACGAAGGCGCATTAAAGGCGATTGCGTTTGAACTGGAAAAACGTAATTTAATCGACAGCGTGGCCTTAATTGGCCACCGTATTGCCCACGGCGGAAATATCTTTACAGCATCAGCCATTATTACGGATGAAGTTATCGAGAATATCCGCCGGGTTTCTCCTTTAGCGCCGTTACATAATTACGCCAATTTAAGCGGAATTGAATCGGCGCAGCATCTTTTCCCGGGCGTACAGCAGGTGGCGGTATTTGATACCAGCTTCCATCAAACGATGGCGCCTGAAGCGTATTTGTACGGCTTGCCGTGGAAATATTTTGAGGAGTTGGGCGTCCGGCGCTATGGCTTTCATGGCACCTCGCACCGCTATGTCTCGCAACGTGCGCATGACCTTCTTGCGCTACAGGAAGAGGACTCGGGTCTGGTTGTCGCGCATCTGGGCAATGGCGCTTCTATCTGTGCCGTTCGTAACGGTCAAAGCGTCGATACCTCTATGGGGATGACCCCGCTGGAAGGGCTGATGATGGGCACCCGCAGCGGCGATGTGGACTTCGGCGCGATGGCGTGGATTGCCAGCGAAACCAACCAGACGCTGGGCGATATGGAACGCGTGGTGAATAAAGAGTCTGGTTTGCTGGGGATTTCCGGTCTGTCATCTGACTTACGTGTGCTGGAAAAAGCCTGGCATGAAGGGCATGAACGTGCGCAACTGGCGATTAAAACCTTTGTGCACCGTATTGCCCGCCACATTGCCGGGCATGCCGCATCGTTACACCGTCTGGACGGTATTATTTTTACCGGGGGGATTGGCGAAAACTCCGTGTTAATTCGCCGTCTGGTCATTGAACATTTGGCTGTTCTGGGCGTGAAATTAGATCACGAGATGAATAGCCTGCCTAATTCTCACGGTGAAAGAATTATCTCCAGCAAAGACACCAACGTTATTTGTGCCGTCATTCCAACGAATGAAGAAAAAATGATTGCCCTCGACGCTATTCATTTAGGCAAAGTTAACGCACCTGTGGAATTTGCATAATTTATTGTTGTTCTGTAGAGAGACTATTTTTCATGAAGGTAAATATCGATACCAGCGATATGCTGTATGCCGAAGCCTGGCTTGGCTTTAAAGGTACGGACTGGAAAGAAGAAATTAATGTCCGTGATTTTATTCAGCACAACTATACACCCTATGAGGGAGATGAATCCTTCCTCGCGGAAGCCACGCCTGCGACTACCGCATTGTGGGAAAAAGTTATGGCGGGTATTCGTATTGAAAACTCGACGCATGCGCCAGTCGATTTCGATACCAATATTGCGACCACCATTACTGCCCATGACGCGGGTTATATTGAGCAGGAGCTGGAAAAAATCGTCGGTTTGCAAACCGATAAGCCACTCAAGCGCGCGCTGCATCCGTTTGGCGGCATCAACATGATCAAAAGCTCATTCCAGGCGTATGGTCGTGAAATGGATGCTGATTTTGAATATCAGTTTACCGAGCTGCGTAAAACCCATAACCAGGGTGTATTCGACGCGTATTCACCGGATATGCTGCGCTGCCGTAAATCCGGGGTGCTGACCGGCTTACCGGATGGCTACGGCCGTGGGCGCATTATCGGCGACTATCGCCGCGTTGCGCTGTACGGTATCCGCTATCTGGTGCGCGAGCGTGAATTGCAGTTTGCCGATCTCCAGTCAAATCTGGAGTGGGGGCAGAACCTTGAAGCGACGATTCGCCTGCGTGAAGAGCTGGCCGAACACCGCCGTGCGCTGCTGCAAATGCAGGAAATGGCCGCCAAATACGGTTGCGATATCTCCCGTCCGGCGCGTAACGCGCAGGAAGCCGTCCAGTGGCTTTACTTCGCCTATCTGGCAGCGGTGAAATCGCAGAACGGCGGCGCAATGTCGCTGGGCCGTACCGCGTCGTTCCTCGACATCTACATTGAGCGAGACTTCAAGGCCGGGATCTTAACGGAAGAACAGGCGCAGGAACTGATCGACCACTTCATCATGAAGATCCGCATGGTGCGCTTCCTGCGCACGCCGGAATTTGACACGCTGTTCTCCGGCGATCCGATTTGGGCAACCGAAGTGATCGGCGGTATGGGGCTGGATGGCCGCACGCTGGTGACCAAAAACTCCTTCCGCTATCTGCATACCCTGCACACGATGGGGCCTGCGCCAGAGCCGAACCTGACCGTGCTGTGGTCAGAAGCGCTGCCGGTCGCTTTTAAAAAGTATGCGGCACAGGTGTCGATCGTCACTTCATCTTTGCAGTATGAAAATGACGATCTGATGCGCGCTGACTTTGACAGCGATGATTACGCCATTGCCTGCTGCGTCAGCCCAATGGTCATCGGTAAGCAGATGCAGTTCTTCGGCGCCCGTGCCAACCTCGCTAAAACGCTGCTGTATGCAATCAACGGCGGTGTGGATGAGAAGCTGAAAATCCAGGTCGGGCCGAAAACGGCGCCATTAATGGATGACGTGCTGGATTACGACACGGTGATGGAGAGCCTTGACCACTTCATGGACTGGCTGGCGGTGCAGTACATCAGCGCGCTGAATATCATCCACTACATGCACGACAAGTACAGCTACGAAGCGTCGCTGATGGCGCTGCACGATCGTGACGTTTATCGCACGATGGCATGCGGCATCGCGGGGCTGTCCGTGGCGGCGGATTCGCTGTCCGCCATCAAGTACGCGAAGGTGAAACCGGTGCGCGACCACAACGGGCTGGCAGTCGATTTTGTCATCGAAGGCGAATATCCGCAGTACGGCAACAACGACGAGCGCGTGGACAGTATTGCCTGCGATCTGGTTGAACGCTTTATGAAGAAAATTAAAGTGTTGCCAACCTACCGCAACGCGGTGCCGACGCAGTCCATTCTGACCATCACCTCGAACGTGGTGTACGGCCAGAAAACCGGGAACACGCCGGATGGACGTCGTGGCGGTACGCCGTTCGCTCCGGGTGCGAACCCGATGCACGGCCGTGACCGTAAAGGCGCTGTCGCTTCGCTGACTTCCGTCGCGAAACTGCCGTTCACCTATGCCAAAGACGGGATTTCCTACACCTTCTCCATTGTGCCTGCGGCGTTGGGCAAAGATGACGGCGTGCGGAAAACCAATCTGGTCGGCCTGCTGGACGGATACTTCCATCATGAAGCGCATGTGGAAGGCGGTCAGCACCTGAACGTCAACGTGATGAACCGTGAAATGCTGCTGGATGCCATCGAGCACCCGGAAAGCTATCCGAACCTGACGATCCGCGTGTCCGGCTACGCCGTGCGCTTTAATGCGCTCACCCGCGAGCAACAGCAGGATGTGATTTCACGTACCTTTACCCAGGCGATATAACGCCGGAGGCGCTATGAGAAAGATTATTGCCACCCAACATGCACCGGGAGCCATCGGCCCCTACGTACAGGGTGTGGATTTGGGCAGTATGGTGCTGACCTCAGGTCAGATCCCGGTATGCCCGCAAACGGGCGAGGTCGCGGAAAATGTCGTCGATCAGGCGCGTCAGAGCCTGGAAAACGTCAAAGCGATTGTGGAAGCTGCGGGCCTGAAAGTGGGCGATATCGTGAAGACCACTGTGTTCATTACCGATCTGAACGATTTCACCACCATCAACGAGGTGTATCAGCAGTTCTTTGATGAGCATCAGGCGACTTACCCTACGCGCAGCTGTGTGCAGGTCGCCCGTTTGCCGAAGGATGTGAAGCTGGAGATTGAAGCTATCGCGGTGCGTGGCGATACGCTGTAACCCCCTGCGGGGCGATCGTCAGGATCGCCCCGATCCCAAAAACGAGTGTGAAACTATTTGATGTCTGGTCTCCACTGAACGGCAATCCGAGGTTCTGGATATGATTAGCGCATTCGATATTTTTAAGATTGGCATTGGACCTTCCAGCTCCCATACCGTAGGGCCGATGAATGCAGGAAAATGTTTTATCGATCAACTGACCAGCAAGGGTGATTTACTTCGCACGACGCGTATTACGGTTGATCTGTATGGATCGTTATCGCTGACCGGGAAAGGTCATGCGACGGATACCGCCATCATGATGGGGCTGGCAGGTAACAGCCCGCAAAACGTGAATATCGACGCGATTCCCACCTTTATTGAAGACGTAACGCGCAGCGGACGCCTGCCGGTGGCCGAGGGAGCGCACGTTGTTGATTTCCCGGTAGCAGACAGCATTCTCTTTCACGCCGAAACGCTACCGCGCCATGAAAACGGGATGCGTATTACGGCATGGAACGGGCAAGAGACGCTGTTGAGCAAAACCTATTACTCCATCGGCGGCGGGTTTATCGTCGAAGAGGAGCGTTTCGGGCAGGCGCATGATGTCGAAACGCCTGTGCCTTATGATTTTCACTCGGCCAGCGAACTGCTGAAACTGTGTGAGCGAAACGGGCTTTCGGTCTCTGGCCTGATGATGCAAAACGAGCTGGCGCTGCGCAGCAAAGAGGAGATTGACGCCGGATTCGCGCGCATCTGGGATGTGATGCACGCCGGGATTGAACGCGGCATGAACACCGAGGGCGTACTGCCGGGGCCGCTGAATGTGCCGCGTCGCGCCGTTGCGTTAAGGCGTCTGCTGGTCTCCAGCGACAGCCTCTCCAGCGACCCGATGAACGTTATCGACTGGATCAACATGTTTGCGCTGGCCGTCAGTGAAGAGAACGCGGCAGGAGGACGGGTCGTAACGGCGCCAACTAACGGCGCATGCGGCATTATTCCTGCTGTACTGGCCTATTACGATAAGTTCCGCCGTCCGGTGAATGCCAACTCGATTGCCCGCTATCTGCTGGCTGCGGGCGCGATTGGCGCGCTGTATAAGATGAATGCGTCTATCTCCGGTGCGGAAGTGGGCTGTCAGGGTGAAGTTGGCGTCGCCTGCTCGATGGCGGCGGCAGGGCTGACGGAACTGCTGGGCGGTAGCCCATCGCAGGTTTGCATTGCGGCGGAAATCGCGATGGAGCACAACCTGGGATTGACCTGCGATCCGGTGGCCGGACAGGTGCAAATTCCTTGCATTGAACGTAACGCGATTAATGCGGTAAAAGCGGTGAATGCGGCGCGAATGGCGCTGCGGCGGACGTCTGAGCCACGGGTGTCGCTCGATAAAGTGATCGAGACGATGTATGAAACCGGCAAGGATATGAACGATAAGTACCGCGAGACTTCGCGCGGTGGGCTGGCGATTAAGGTCGTTTGTACCTGAGGTGAATAGCCGTGCCTGATGGCGCTGCGCTTATCAAGCCTACGGTTTACGTACGTTTGCAGGCCGGAGAAGGCGCAAGCGCCGCCATTCGGCAATGAATTAATCAACATGGCATGATAAAAAAGGTGCACTTTAGTGCACCTTTTTTGTTGTGATCGGCTTCAAAAATAGAAATTTAATTCTTTATTTGGCTGTAAAAGAGAAAATATTTCTTAACTTTTAGAAATTACAGGGGTTTGTTTGTGAAGTTTTTCTCTGATCCTGCGCGTATGATTCCCTCACTACTCCAATAACTCGCCTGCGCACGACGTACCGCGTATCGCCTTGATGCGGCACGGAAAAATAATAAAAAACTCTACCTACATATTAAGCGAGAACGTAATGGAAACGGCAACGAATAACAGCGTAATACTCGACGTATCAGCTCCGGCGCGCCGGGCAGGGATGACCGAAAGCGAATGGCGCGAAGCCATTAAATTCGACAGCACCGACACGGGCTGGGTCATCATGAGTATTGGTATGGCGATCGGCGCGGGGATTGTTTTTCTCCCGGTGCAGGTCGGTTTAATGGGGCTGTGGGTCTTTTTACTCTCCTCTATTATCGGCTATCCCGCGATGTATCTGTTCCAGCGCCTGTTCATCAACACGCTGGCGGAGTCCCCGGAATGTAAAGACTACCCGAGCGTCATCAGCGGCTATCTGGGGAAAAACTGGGGCATCCTGTTAGGCGCACTCTACTTTGTGATGCTGGTGATCTGGATGTTTGTCTACTCCACCGCCATCACTAACGACAGCGCCTCTTATCTGCACACCTTTGGCGTCACGGAAGGTTTGCTCTCCGACAGCCCGTTTTATGGACTGGTGCTGATTTGCATTCTGGTGGCGATCTCGTCACGCGGCGAGCAGCTTCTGTTCAAGATTTCGACCGGCATGGTGCTGACTAAACTGCTGGTGGTCGCGGCACTCGGCGTCTCAATGATCGGGATGTGGCATTTGTACAACATTGGCGCGCTGCCGCCGATGGCGCTGTTGATTAAAAACGCCATCATCACCTTGCCGTTTACGCTGACCTCTATCCTGTTTATCCAGACCTTGAGTCCGATGGTGATCTCTTATCGTTCACGCGAAAAATCCATTGAGGTCGCACGGCATAAAGCGCTGCGCGCCATGAACATCGCGTTCGGCATTCTGTTTGTTACCGTCTTTTTCTACGCGGTCTCTTTCACCCTGGCGATGGGGCATGACGAAGCGGTCAAAGCCTACGAGCAGAACATCTCTGCACTGGCGATCGCCGCGCAGTTTATTAGCGGCGCGGGTGCGGGCTGGGTGAAAGTGGTCAGTGTGATCCTGAATATCTTTGCCGTTATGACCGCGTTCTTCGGCGTTTACTTAGGCTTTCGCGAAGCGACTCAGGGAATTGTGATGAACCTGCTGCGCCGCAGAATGCCTGTCGAGAAGATTAACGAACGCTTCGTGCAGCGCGGCATTATGGTTTTCGCCATCTTACTGGCCTGGAGCGCCATTGTGCTGAATGCGCCAGTGCTGAGTTTCACCTCTATTTGTAGCCCGATCTTCGGCATGGTGGGATGTTTGATCCCGGCCTGGCTGGTCTACAAAGTTCCTGCACTGCACAAATACAAGGGCGCGTCTCTGTATCTGATTATCGTCACGGGTTTGCTGCTGTGCGTTTCTCCGTTCCTGGCATTTGCTTGATCTTCCTGAAAGTAAGGTTGTTGTTATGTTTGAGTCTACAGAAAATCCGTTATGGCAGCGTTTTATCCTCGCAGTACAGGAAGAGGTAAAACCGGCACTGGGATGTACGGAACCTGTCTCTCTGGCGCTGGCGGCGGCGGTTGCCGCGGCTGAACTTGACGGCGAAGTTGAACGCGTTGACGCGTGGGTCTCGCCGAACCTGATGAAGAATGGCCTGGGCGTCACCGTGCCGGGCACCGGGATGGTTGGGCTTCCCATTGCGGCAGCGCTGGGGGCGCTTGGCGGCGATGCCAGCGCGGGGCTGGAAGTGTTGAAAAACGCCTCTTCGGGGGCGATTGCGGATGCGAAAGCGATGCTGGCTGCCGGGAAGGTGTCGGTGATGTTGCAGGAGCCATGCGACGACATCCTCTTCTCACGCGCTAAAGTGTACAGCGGCGATGCGTGGGCCTGCGTAACGATCGTCGGCGGGCACACCAATATCGTGCGCATTGAAACTCACACTGGGGTGATCTTTACGCAGACCGAAAGCGTGCAGGGGGAGGCGCAAGAATCGCCGCTGTCGGTCTTATCAAAGACCTCGCTGGAAGAGATTCTGGCGTTTGTGAATGCGGTGCCGTTTGCGTCAATCCGCTTTATTCTGGAGGCCGCCAGACTGAACGGCGCGCTGTCGCAGGAAGGATTGCGCGGCACCTGGGGGCTGCATATCGGGGTGACGTTGCAAAAGCAGTGCGCACGCGGTCTGCTGGCGGACGATCTGTCAACGGCGATCCTGATTCGCACCAGCGCAGCCTCGGATGCGCGGATGGGCGGCGCGACGCTGCCAGCCATGAGTAACTCCGGCTCCGGCAATCAGGGGATCACCGCGACGGTTCCCGTAATGGTGGTGGCGGAGCATGTGGGGGCGGATGACGAACGTCTGGCGCGCGCCCTGATGCTCTCGCACCTGAGCGCGATCTACATTCACCATCAGCTTCCACGCCTGTCAGCGCTCTGTGCGGCGACCACGGCGGCAATGGGGGCGGCGGCAGGAATGGCGTGGCTGATGGATGGCCGCTATAACACGATTGCGATGGCGATCAGCAGTATGATCGGCGACGTGAGCGGGATGATATGCGACGGCGCATCGAATAGCTGTGCGATGAAGGTATCGACCAGCGCGTCTGCGGCCTGGAAAGCGGTGTTAATGGCGCTGGATGATACGGCGGTAACCGGCAACGAAGGGATTGTGGCGCATAACGTCGAGCAATCTATTTCGAATTTGTGCGCGTTGGCCTGTCATGCAATGCAGCAAACCGACCGTCAGGTTATCGAAATTATGGCCAGTAAGGCACATTAACCCGGTGGCGCGGGTTTGCCTGATGGCGCTGCGCTTATCAGGCCTACGGTAACTTGTGTTCGTAGGCCGGATAAGGCGTTTACGCCGCCATCCGGCATTACGTTTATCGGTAATCAGAAGCCGCCTTTTCAGGCGGCTTCATCTTCTTCCGCTAACCGGATCTCTGCATCCGCGACGATCGCTTCCAGTTCGGTTAGCATCTCCTCGTAGCCAAATTTCCCGGGCGCGTTTGCCGCATCCTGTGCTGCGGGTTGGGTTACGGATTGATGCTTTTTAGCCGATTTTTTGCTCACAGTCATAACTCCCTTATTTTTTCTGACTACACAGGCAAATCTATCAGTAAAGCGCGCAATGGCGTGTCGGCAACTAACGTTATGTTAGCTTCATCACGAATAAATGCGCCGTCGCCGCAGGTAAGCGCTTCTCGCTCCTCGTTATGCGTTACCGCATGAAACGTACCGTGAATCGACTGCAAATAGGCGCGTGGGCCATGCAGTTGAAAGCTCAGCGACTCGCCTTTTTTCAGCGCAATATGGTGCACCCAGACCTGCTGGCGTAATTGCAGGCTGTCATGCTCTCCATCCGGGGAGGCGAGGAGTTGCTGTTTGCCCGCGGTTAGCGTGGTTTTCTGTACCAACGGGTTTTCCCGCTCAGGACAGGCGTCCAGCCATAGCTGCATCCTGGTAAGCGACTTATCTTTACTGAGGTTATGCTCGCTATAGCTAATGCCCGGCTGCGTGGCGAGCAGCAGGGCTTCGCCCGCTTTCGCCTGGACATGATTGCCTTCGCTGTCGCGATATTCCGCTTCACCTTCCAGAATCAGGTTTAAAATATCCACCTTCGGGTAGGTGCGCGGCTGGAAGGAGGCGCCCGGCGCCAGCACTTCCTGGTTGAGTACGCGCAGGGAGGCATAGCCCAGCAGTTTTGGGGCGAAGTAGTGTCCAAAGGAGAAGGTATAACGGGCCTGCAACCATCCGTAGTCTGCCTGTCCGCACTGTTTGGCTGTTCGGGTAGTAATCATAATTCTTGACCTCTCTTTACTTCCTTTTATGTTAAGGGGCTGGACGCTGCATTGTTAGCCAGATATTCTGCCCGGTATGTTCAAATTTCCTGAATGAGAACGATATGGCCAAAGAAAGGGCGTTAACACTGGAAGCGTTACGCGTCATGGACGCAATAGATCGACGCGGGAGCTTCGCGGCGGCGGCAGATGAGTTAGGTCGCGTACCATCCGCGCTCAGCTACACCATGCAAAAACTGGAAGAGGAGCTGGATGTGGTGTTGTTTGACCGTTCCGGCCATCGGACAAAATTCACCAACGTGGGGCGTATGCTGCTGGAACGCGGGCGCGTATTGCTGGAAGCGGCAGACAAGCTGACCACCGATGCCGAAGCGCTGGCGCGCGGTTGGGAAACGCACCTGACGCTGGTGACAGAAGCGCTGGTGCCGACCTCAGCCTTCTTCCCGCTGATTGACCGACTGGCCGCGAAAGCCAACACCCAGCTTTCGGTGATCACGGAAGTGCTGGCGGGCGCCTGGGAGCGTCTGGAGCAGGGGCGGGCCGATATTGTGATTGCACCGGATATGCATTTCCGCTCGTCGTCAGAAATTAACTCCCGCAAGCTGTATACGCTGATGAACGTCTACGTGGCGGCGCCGGACCATCCGATTCATCAGGAGCCGGAGCCGCTGTCTGAAGTGACCCGCGTGAAATATCGTGGTGTGGCGGTGGCGGATACCGCCCGCGAGCGACCGGTATTGACCGTGCAGCTGCTGGACAAACAGCCGCGCCTGACGGTGAGTACCATTGAAGACAAACGTCAGGCCTTGCTGGCCGGGCTGGGCGTCGCGACCATGCCGTATCCGCTGGTCGAACAGGATATTGCACAAGGAAGACTGCGGGTCGTCAGCCCGGAATCGACCAGTGAAATTGATATTATTATGGCCTGGCGACGCGACAGCATGGGCGAGGCGAAAGCCTGGTGCCTGCGGGAAATCCCGAAACTGTTTGCCAGCAGATAAGAGCGCAAGCCCGGTTTAGCCGGATGGTGGTGCAGGCGCTCGCGTAGGCCTGATAAGCGCAGCGCCATCAGGCATCTACCGGCTTCACTTCAGGGCAGAATTTTAGGGTCCTGCCCGAAGCGGTTTTCGCCTGGCGTACCGTTCTGGCAGTTAAAGAGGATGATGACCAGCCAGCCAATAACAGGGATGAGGAGCAGCAACAGCCACCATGCGGAACGATCGGTATCATGCAACCGACGGAACTGTACTGCCCACCACGGTAAGAAAATCAGAATGCCATAAATGGTTGTCAGCACGCCTTCGCCCCCGGCGCGTTGCCAGCCGAACATCTTGTCCAGCACGCCCAACACGAACGTAAAAATGACGTTGACCAGAATAAACATCCAGTACTCTTTACGACGCGCGCGGCCGCCAAAGCCGATATAGTTCTTCAATACTTTTAAATACCAGTCCATTTTCGCCTCAACATACGGTCAATCACTTGTTTTTAAATAAGAATAGCCGTGAATGGAATGGTGGTAAATATTCGAATGATTAATGTTTAATGCACCGGGCGGGTAAGGCGAGTTAGCGCCGCCACCAGACTGTTTCCTGGTGGCGGCGTAAAGGGATTATCCCGCTTTTGCAAAGCGGACGTCGCGCCCGTGAGGCTCATTGAGATCCTGCAACGGGCCGATTGAGATAATCCCCGTCGGGTTGATGGTTTTGTGGCTACGGAAGTAGTGGTTACGGATATGGTCGAAGTTGACGGTTTCCGCAATGCCGGGCATCTGCCAGATATCGCGCAGGAAACCATAAAGGTTCAGGTAATCGCTGATGCGGTATTTGTCGCATTTGAAGTGCGTAACGTAAACCTGGTCAAAACGCACCAGCGTGGTCCACAGGCGAATGTCCGCCTCGGTTAACTGGTCGCCGGTCAGGTAACGGTGCTGCCCCAGGATTTGCTCCAGACGCGCCAGTGACTCGAACACTTTCTCTACGGCTTCATCATAGGCCTGCTGGCTGGTGGCGAACCCGGCTTTGTACACGCCGTTGTTGACGTTGTCATAAATCCAGCTATTGAGCTCGTCAATTTTTCCGCGTAGGGCTGTCGGGTAGTAATCCCCGGCTTTGGCGCCCAGCGCATCGAATGCGGTATTGAACATGCGAATGATTTCCGCCGATTCATTACTGACGATGGTGTGATTCTTTTTATCCCACAATACCGGTACGGTGACGCGACCGCTGTAGTGCGGATCGGCATGCAGATAGAGTTGATACAGAAACTCGTGTTGATACAGCGTATCACCGGTTGCCGCCGGGAAATTATCATCAAACGTCCAGCCATTCTCCAGCATCAGCGGATTCACAACAGAAACGGAGATAAACGGTTCCAGCCCCTTGAGCTTGCGCAGGATCAGCGTGCGATGCGCCCACGGGCAGGCAAGTGAAACATACAGGTGATAGCGATCTTTTTCGGCGGCAAAGCCCCCTTCGCCAGTCGGGCCCGGCGCGCCATCAGCGGTGAGCCAGTTACGGAAAGCCGATACAGAACGTTGAAATTTCCCCCCCGTAGACTTGGTGTCATACCAGGTGTCATGCCATACGCCGTCAATCAGTTGTCCCATTTTCTCTCTCCTCCAGATAGCAAAAACGAGGAGAATATCCCCTCGTTTTTTGATTCAGTATAGCGTGCTTACCACTTTTTATTCAGGACGCGGTCGATGCTGAATGCGCCCGGCCCCGTGATAGCCAGCAGCAGGAAACCGCCTGCGATGGTCAGGTTTTTCATGAACATCAGTGAGTTAACGCCTTCCGCAAAGTTGCTGTGGAAGATGAACGCGGTCAGCAGGGTAAAGCCTGCGGTAAACAGCGCCGTTGTACGGGTCAGGAAACCGAACAGAATCGCCAGACCGCCGCCAAACTCAAGCAGGATAGTCAGCGGTAACAGGAACCCCGGAACCCCCATCGCTTCCATGTATTGTTGGGTACCCGCATAACCGGTGATTTTTCCCCAACCTGCGGTGATAAACAGAATGGGCATCAGAATGCGCGCTACCAGTACACCAACATCTTCTAATTTTTTCATTTTACTCTCCAGGGAACCACTCAGGCTGCTGATTTCATTTTTTGTGCAATCACGCGGAATGTCGCGTCGTTGCGGTTGATGGAGAGAATCATAAACGTGACATGTAACAATTGTTAGCAAGGAAAACTGTCAATAATTTTCAAAAATTTTGAGTGACAGGGCACAGATTGCCGAATGGCGGTGTAAACACCTTATTGGATCAACAGCAATACGTAGGCCCGATAAGCGTAGCGCCATCGGGCGTTATGCCGGATGGCGAGGAGGAAGGGTGCAGGAATCAGTCGCGCAGCTGCTGTTTTCGGATCGTGCTTTTGACCAGCCGCCAGGCGCTCCAGATGCCAAAACCGCGTTTTGCCCAGCGCACCAGCAGATTCGGGTGGCGAATTGTCCAGATAGCCATAACGCTGCTGCCGACCAGCGCCCAGGAACGCAGGCTGATCAGCGTGTTCCAGCCGCGATCCCAGCTGTCCGTCGCTTCCAGCCAGTCGCGACGACCGGCTGAAAGGTCCAGCCTTTGCTGCTGGATTTGGCTGAGCAGCAACGCCTTACGCTTTTGACGTTCGACTTTACTGCTCACGGCTTATCATCCTCCAGAATTTGCCGGTCGTTAGCCAGTTCATGACGCGTATGGCGTAACAGCGTTGACTGGCGGGCTTTGTGTAACGTCCAGAGTCCGCCGATCAGCGCCAGAACCAGCAACACAACGGTGGTGGCGATCATTGCATTGAGGCGATACTGAGGGTCAACCGCCCAGATGATAAGCACCATCAGGCTCATCAGACCGAATGCCGCGAAAAGCATGGTCAGCCCCAGCATCAGCAGAAGCTGAAAGAGATTCGCTTTTTCCTCTTCCAGTTCCACAACCGCCAGTCGCAGTCGGGTTTCTACCATCTCAACAAGGATAGTGACAATCCGCTGCCCGATGCCCAGAACGCTTTTGCCTGGCCCCTGCGCGTGATGAGAATCCGCCATAATTAACGACGCGTCAGCAGTACGCCCAGCACCACACCAACGGCTGCGCCAATGCCGACGCCCGTCCACGGGTTCTCGCGTACATAGTCGTCAGCGCGCGCTGCGGCTTCGCGGGTTTGTTTGGCAATCGCATCGCCGGTTTCGCCCAGACGGTTGCGGCTTTCTTTCAGCGCGCGCTCGGCTTTGCTACGAATCTTACTCAACTCTTCTTTCGACTTATCGCCAGAGGAGCTAAGCACCTCTTCGAGCGTATCAGCCAGGGATTTCAACTCAGCGCGCAGATGTTCCGTAGTGTTATCTTTCGACATAGTTTTCTCCAGGTGAGTGAGTCGTTAACGTTTGATTTGACTTAGTAGTCGCGTGCCTCAAGCTTTTTCAGGTCATCCTGAGCTTCAGCCAGCTTGCGTTCACGTTTCGCAATTTTATCCGCATCGCCTTTTTGTTTTGCTTCGACCAGATCACGCTGACGTTCAGCAATCTCATCTTTTTGTTTTGCGATCTTTTTCTGATGGTCAGCACGCAGTTTACTGTCGGTGCAGTTTGCTCTGAGTTCGCTGAGCGCTTTATTCAAACCATTAATGCGGTTCTGGTTGTTGTGCTTTTCGGCGTAGCTAATTTCCTTCTGTATATCCTGCTCTTTTTCCTGACAGAGGGTATTGGCATAGCTGCCTGCACTGAGCGTGAAAAGGGTAATAGCGAAAGCGATGCGGTATTTCATTCTTGAACCTTCCATTGTGATTCGAACCCGTTACCGGGGGACGATGATCCAGGTCATAACACGGCGGACAATAAGTCCGCCTTATTAATCATAGTCAGTAAACGGCGAAATCACCAAAGTGGGTGATATGATTCGGATTCCTGGAAATTAACCGAAGCGATGTGGGTTATCCCGTAAGCGGGTCAACCACTGTACGGCCTGGCTGTCGCCGTTCTGTTGGGCGATGATATAGCCATGCGGCAACGTTCTGTCCAGCACGGCCTTAGCCGCCGCGCTTTGCGCGCTGGAGTCAAACGTAATAAGCAGCGCGTCATTTTGTGGCGTGATGCTTTTGAAGCGAATGCCGTTAGCGTCCAGATGATGCCAGATGGAAAAGCCGTCCGGCATACTGACGCCCTGATGGATGGCGCGAATGGCCAGCGTGGATTCCTGCTGGCGAATGGTCGACCAGACGAGAAAAAGCACGCTCATCAGCACGAGAAAAGAGGTTGTCCAGGCCAATTGTCGAAGCGTTATGCGTGGTTTCACCATACTCTATCCCCGATTTCCGTATTTCTTTTTCCAGAGCACCACCAGCGAACCCGCCAGCCCAAAGACCAGCAGTACCACCGGCAGCAGCATCAGACATGACATCAGTTGGTCTTCATACTTCAGGAATACAGGCGTTTTGCCCAGCAAGTAACCCAGCGAGGTCAGGATCAGGACCCACAACAACCCGCTCATCCAGTTAAAGAATTGAAAGCGCGCGTTATTAAGGCCGGACAGACCCGCGATAGTGGGTAACAAGGTACGAACGAAAGCGATAAAACGGCCAATTAACAGCGCGGACAGGCCATGTTTATGGAACAAATGGTGAGCGCGTTGATGATAATGCGCGGGCAGATGCGACAGCCAGTTTTGTACAATACGCGTGTTGCCCAGCCATCGCCCCTGAATATAACTGACCCAGCAGCCCAGGCTGGCGGCCACGGTTAACAGCAGGAGCGTTTGCGGAAACCCCATTGCGCCTTTGGCGATAAGTACGCCGACCAGCACCAGCAAACTGTCACCAGGTAAAAAGGCGGCAGGAAGCAACCCATTTTCCAGGAACAAAATCATAAATAGTACGAAATAAAGCATGCCAATCATGGAAGGGTTGGCGAGTGTTTCAAAATCCTGAGCCCACAGGGCATTCAGTAATTGAGTCAGTAGTTCCATTCAGTATTCCTGGAGAATCGGTTAACGTCACGCCGGTTTTTTGAGTTTGCAATACCGCAACATTATTCATTTTCTACTTGGGTTGCGGACGGGCGCAAAATCGCGGCCTGAACCATTCCTTGTTAAGTTGTGAAGTAAGCAAGCACTAACACACAAAAATTCAAAATGCATCTAATTGTAACAAAGGTCGACGTAGTCCGTTATAGAAATCGCACGTCGTTAAAATATGATTTTGCTTATCACAAAGGTGGGTGGCGAGAGGATTTACACAGGCTGACACTTTATATCTTACGCTTACTGAGCGGCGTCGCAGACAGGCGCCCTGATGCACCTGCCAGCGTAAGATTGTCTATTTTGCCCCGTTAGCGGCGGTGTCCAGATGAACAACGGGATTTTCAGCAAAAAGATAGCGGTCGGCGTTAAATTCGAAATCGTCGCTGGTTTCGTTAAACAGCATCTGTTTGGTGTTCTCCAGATGCTGCCACATTGCCAGTTTCGCGGCATGAGGATCTTTGCGAATCAGCGCCTTGAGAATATGGTCATGATCGTCGCACCAGTTATCGACGGTGCGTGAATCAATATGATCGTGCAGTTTTTTCCAGTACGGGTTATGTACGCGCTGAGTCCACATTTTTTCGACAATGGCGGCCAGCGCGGTATTTTGCGTCGCCAGCGCGACCTGCACATGGAACTGGAGATCCCATTCGGAGTCGCGGAAACATTTTTCGTTACGCGCTTTCTCCTGGATTTCCATCAGCTTCATGATGTCCTGTTTCGTCACCTGCGTGGCGGCAAACTCGGCAATATTGCTTTCTATCAACTGGCGCGCCTGGAGAAGTTCGAACGGGCCATAATTGGCAAACTCAAGGTTTTCATCCGGGGCGACATAATATTTCGGTTGATTTGAAATGACGTGGATGCCGGAACCTTTGCGGACTTCTACGTAGCCTTCGACCTCCAGCATGATAATCGCTTCACGAACCACCGTACGGCTGACGTTTTTCTCATCGGCAATAAAGCGTTCGGCAGGGAGTTTATCGCCCACAAGGTAGACGCCCTGTTCGATGCGCTCTTTCAGGTCAGCAGCAAGTTGTTGATACAAACGTCGTGGTTCGGTGATTTCCATATGCGCTCCAGGCATAAGACGGCAGACTATATTTGTTATACCACTTTTGCGAGGCTGGCTCCACTTGTACCGTTGAAAAAGCCGCCTGTTTAACAGGCGGCTTTGGATGAGTAAACCTTGTTGGATGATGGCGCAGGTCAAGTCAACTTTGCGTTGCGGGGTGATTGACCTGCGACCCTGGCCCCGCCTCGCTGGCCGGTTTGTTTTGCAGCACCGTCCAGATAACCAGCGCGCCGAGCAGGTCGAACACCGCCAGTACCGCGAACAGCGGGCTGAAGCCGATGGTGTCAGCCAGCGCGCCGACCACCAGAGCAAACAATGTGCTCGCCAGCCAGGCGGACATCCCGGTCAGGCCATTCGCGGTTGCCACTTCATTACGGCCAAAGACGTCAGAAGAGAGCGTAATCAGCGCGCCGGACAGCGCCTGGTGAGCGAAACCGCCGATGCAAAGCAGCATGATGGCGATATACGGGCTGGTGAACAGGCCGATCATGCCTGGGCCAATCATCAGCAGCGCGCCCAAGGTAACGACCATTTTACGGGAGACGATCAGGTTTACGCCGAACCAGCGCTGGAACAGCGGCGGCAGATAACCGCCGATGATGCAGCCTAAGTCGGCAAACAGCATGGGCATCCAGGCGAACATGGCGATCTCTTTCAGGTTAAAGCCGTACACTTTAAACATGAACAGCGGGATCCAGGCGTTGAAGGTTCCCCATGCCGGTTCCGCCAGGAAACGTGGCAGGGCGATACCCCAGAACTGGCGGTTACGCAGGATCTGCGCGAGAGACATTTTCTTCGCAGTATTGTCTTTGTGCTGCGCTTCCTGACCGCCAATGATGTAGTCGCGTTCTGCATCCGTCAGCTTTTTCTGGTCGCGCGGGTGTTTATAGAACACCAGCCAGGCCATTGCCCAGATGAAGCTCAGCACGCCGGAAATAATAAACGCCATCTGCCAGCTATGCATCACGATAGCCCAGACGACCAGCGGAGGCGCAATCATCGCGCCGATGGAAGAGCCGACGTTAAAGTAGCCGACCGCAATGGAGCGTTCTTTTGCCGGGAACCATTCAGAGCTGGCTTTCAGGCCCGCCGGGATCATCGCGGCTTCAGCAGCGCCGACCGCGCCGCGCGCCAGCGCCAGGCCGCCCCAGCTTCCAGCCAGTGCGGTTGCGCCGCAGAATACGGCCCACAGAACGGCGAACATGGCGTAACCCACCTTCGTACCGAGAACATCCAGTACGTAACCGGCTACGGGTTGCATGACAGTGTAAGCAGCAGAATAGGCTGCGATGATATAGGAATACTGTTGTGTGGAGATGTGTAACTCTTCCATCAGCGTTGGCGCAGCCGCCGCCACAGTGTTACGCGTCAGATAGCCCAGCACGGTGCCTAATGTCACCAGTGCAATCATATACCAACGTAACCCTTTAATTTTACGCATGTAAAACCTCATCGTTTTGTTATTTCCGCAACAATCGCGGTTATCTTCCTGCGCTGAGCGGGGAAGTTATTGACGACGGGATAACCGAAAAAAAGCCGGTACGCCCCGAACGTTGCCATGAGTCATCGTGCTAATTCGGTTTCCGTACCGGTCAATTCGATGTCTTAACCATCGATAACTTTGCATTCCGTCGGCTTATGTATCGCGACGGCCAGAAAGATAACTTGTCATACAACTTCAAAAGGTGAGTGACATCACAAATGCAGGATTCTTAGTGTGGTCATTATTTCGATTTAGAAATACCAGCAATGGCGCGGCCTGGAGCGCTGTTTACTCTTTTAGGGGTAATTTATTTGTTGGTTTTTATTGATCCAACTCACGAAAATATCTTCAGGGTCTGGAAATTGGTGTGATAACTTTGACAGCATCAAAACATAAGCAATCTGACGCACTCGTTGAGAGGAAGACGATAATGACCCCGTTTATGACTGAAGATTTTCTGCTGGATACCGAGTTTGCCCGCCGTCTGTACCATGATTACGCAAAAGATCAGCCCATCTTCGACTATCATTGCCACCTGCCGCCGCAGCAGATCGCGGAAAACTACCGTTTTAACAACCTGTATGATATCTGGCTGAAAGGCGACCACTATAAATGGCGGGCGATGCGCACCAATGGCGTTGCTGAGCGTCTGTGTACGGGCGATGCGTCCGATCGTGAGAAGTTCGACGCCTGGGCCGCCACGGTGCCGCACACGATCGGCAACCCGTTATATCACTGGACGCACCTTGAACTGCGTCGCCCATTTGGTATTACAGGTAAGCTGCTGTCGCCTGCGACGGCAGATGAGATCTGGGATCGCTGCAATGAATTGCTGGCGCAGGATGCATTCTCCGCGCGGGGAATCATGCAGCAGATGAATGTAAAAATGGTCGGCACTACCGACGATCCTGTCGATTCGCTGGAGCACCACGCCACGGTCGCGAAAGACAGCGCGTTCACCGTTAAAGTGCTGCCGAGCTGGCGCCCTGATAAAGCGTTCAACATTGAGCAGGCAACCTTTGGCGATTACATGACGAAGCTGGGCGAAGCATCGGATACCGATATTCGCCGCTTCACCGATCTGCAAGCCGCGCTGACTCAGCGTCTGGATCATTTTGCCGCCCACGGCTGTAAGGTTTCTGACCACGCGCTTGACGTCGTTATGTTTGCTGAAGCCAGCGACGCTGAACTGGACAGCATTCTGGCACGCCGTCTGGCGGGCGAGACCCTGAGCGAGCATGAGGTCGCGCAGTTCAAAACGGCCGTACTGGTGTGGCTGGGCGCGGAATATGCGCGTCGCGGTTGGGTGCAGCAGTACCACATCGGCGCGCTGCGTAATAACAACCAGCGCCAGTTCAAACTGCTGGGGCCGGATGTCGGCTTCGATTCCATCAACGATCGTCCGCTGGCGGAAGAGCTGTCAAAATTGCTGAGCAAGCAGAATGAAGAAAATCTGCTACCGAAAACTATCCTGTACTGTCTGAACCCGCGCGATAACGAAGTGCTGGGCACCATGATCGGCAAC
Source organism: Citrobacter sp. CK188 (assembly GCF_030333525.1). Classification (NCBI taxonomy): domain Bacteria; kingdom Pseudomonadati; phylum Pseudomonadota; class Gammaproteobacteria; order Enterobacterales; family Enterobacteriaceae; genus Citrobacter; species Citrobacter sp. CK188. The sequence continues at coordinate 292,359 of NZ_JAOWFU010000034.1, read as the reverse complement.
TTCCAGGGCGAAGGGATGCCGGGCAAGATGCAGTTTGGTTCCGGCTGGTGGTTCAACGATCAGAAAGACGGGATGGAGCGTCAGATGACGCAACTGGCGCAGCTTGGCCTGCTGAGCCGCTTCGTCGGTATGCTGACCGACAGCCGCAGCTTCCTGTCTTATACCCGTCACGAATATTTCCGTCGCATCCTGTGCCAGATGATAGGCCGCTGGGTTAATGCGGGCGAAGCACCGGCGGATATCCAGTTGCTGGGTGAAATGGTACGAAACATCTGCTTCAACAATGCGCGCGACTATTTCGCCATTGAACTGAACTAAGGTCTGGGGTTGATATGCAATACATCAGGATCCATACGCTGGATAACGTTGCGGTAGCGTTGGCCGATTTAACGCAGGGCGCTGAGGTCAGCGTCGATAACCATACCGTGACGCTACGCCAGGATGTCGTACGCGGTCATAAGTTTGCCTTACGCGATATTGCGCAGGGGGAGAACGTCATCAAATATGGCCTGCCTATCGGCCATACGTTGGTGGACGTCGCGGCGGGTGAGCATATTCATGCCCACAATACCCGGACTAACCTCAGCGATTTGGATGAGTACAGCTATCAACCCGATTTTCAGGCCCCTGAAGTACAACCGGCGGATCGCGATGTACAGATTTACCGCCGTGCCAACGGAGACGTCGGTGTGCGCAATGAGCTGTGGATTCTGCCGACCGTCGGCTGTGTCAACGGCATTGCGCGGCAGATCCAGAACCGTTTCCTGAAAGAGACTTTTGATGCCGAAGGAACTGACGGTGTTTTCCTCTTCAGCCACACCTACGGCTGCTCTCAACTTGGCGACGATCACATCAACACCCGCACCATGCTGCAAAACATGGTGCGTCACCCGAATGCGGGGGCGGTGCTGGTGATTGGACTGGGTTGCGAAAACAATCAGGTGGATGCCTTTCGCGAGACGCTGGGCGAGTTCGACCCTGAACGCGTTCATTTTATGACCTGCCAACAGCAGGACGATGAAGTGGAGGCGGGCGTTGAGCATCTGCATCAGCTGTATAACGTGATGCGCCATGACAAACGCGTGCCGGGCAAACTGAGCGAACTTAAGTTTGGTCTGGAATGCGGCGGTTCAGATGGGTTGTCCGGTATTACCGCGAACCCGATGCTGGGTCGCTTCTCCGACTATGTTATCGCTAACGGCGGGACGACGGTGCTGACGGAAGTGCCGGAAATGTTTGGTGCAGAACAGCTGTTGATGAGCCATTGCCGCGATGAAGAGACGTTTGAAAAACTGGTGACAATGGTCAATGACTTCAAGCAATACTTTATCGCTCATGACCAGCCGATTTATGAAAATCCGTCGCCGGGTAACAAGGCGGGCGGGATTACGACGCTGGAAGACAAGTCTCTGGGGTGTACGCAGAAGGCGGGTTCCAGCCAGGTTGTGGATGTGCTGCGCTACGGTGAGCGCCTGAAAACGCGCGGTCTGAATCTGTTAAGCGCGCCAGGCAACGATGCGGTCGCCACCAGCGCGCTGGCGGGCGCGGGTTGCCACATGGTGCTGTTCAGTACCGGCCGCGGTACGCCATATGGCGGGTTTGTCCCGACGGTGAAGATCGCCACCAACAGCGAACTGGCGGCGAAGAAGAAGCACTGGATCGATTTTGACGCCGGGCAGTTGATTCACGGTAAGGCGATGCCGCAGTTGTTGAATGAATTTGTGGATACGATTGTGGCGTTTGCCAACGGCAAGCAGACCTGCAATGAGCGCAATGATTTCCGCGAGCTGGCGATTTTCAAAAGCGGCGTAACGCTGTAAAAAAATGCCGGATGGCGACGTAAACGTCTTATCCGGCCTACGTGTGGGGCGTTGTAGGCCTGATAAGCGCAGCGCCATCAGGAAACGAAAAATGCCGGATGGCGACGTAAACGTCTTATCCGACCTATGTGTGGGGCTGTTGTAGGCCTGATAAGCGTAGCGCCATCAGGCAATGAAAAATGCCGGATGGCGACGTGAACGTCTTACCCGGCCTACGAGTGGGAGTCGTTGTAGGCCTGATAAGCGTAGCGCCATCAGGCTTGTGGTTATTTAGCTACGCAGCGCGCTTTTCGCTAAACGCGCGTCTTCCGCCTGACATACTGCGGCGGTAAACATAACGTCGGTAGAGGAGTTGATTGCGGTCTCGCAGGAGTCCTGCAACACGCCGATAATGAAGCCAACCGCAACCACCTGCATGGCGATTTCGTTCGGAATACCGAACATGTTGCACGCCAGCGGAATCAGCAACAGTGAACCGCCCGCCACGCCGGAAGCGCCGCATGCGCACAGCGATGCCACCACGCTCAACAGCAGCGCCGTCGGCAGATCAACCGGAATACCCAGCGTATACACCGCCGCCAGCGTCAGCACGGTAATCGTGATTGCCGCACCGGCCATATTGACGGTTGCTCCCAGCGGGATGGAAACAGAATAGGTATCTCTGTCCAGATTCAGTTTTTCGCACAGCGACATATTCACCGGAATATTTGCAGCGGAGCTACGGGTAAAGAAGGCGGTCACGCCGCTTTCACGCAGGCAGGTGAGAACCAGCGGATACGGGTTGCGGCGGATCTGTAAAAAGACCAGCAGCGGGTTGATGACCAGCGCCACAATCGCCATACAGCCAATCAGCACCAGTAACAGTTGCGCATAGCCCCACAGCGCTGAGAAGCCCGTAGTGGCGAGCGTTGAGGCGACCAGGCCAAAGATACCGATCGGCGCGAAACGAATCACCAGTTTCACAATAAAGGTGACGGCGTCGGACAGATCGTTCACCAGATTTTTGGTGGTTTGATTACTGTGGCGCAGCGCAAAGCCCAGGCCGATAGCCCACACCAGAATACCGATGTAGTTGGCGTTGATCAGCGCATGGATCGGGTTCGCAACGATGCTCATCAGCAGCCCGTGTATCACCTGGACAATGCCGCTCGGCGGCGTGATATCCGTGGCGCCAGTCGTCAGTTGCAGCGTGGACGGAAAGAGGAAGCTCACCACAACCGCCGTCAGCGCGGCTGAAAATGTGCCGAGCAGATACATCCACAAAATCGGGCGAATATTGGTTTTCTGACCGTGTTGATGATTGGCGATAGACGCCATCACCAGCGTCAGTACCAGAACCGGCGCGACAGCTTTCAGCGCACCAACGAACAGGGTGCCCAGCAGACCCGTTGCCTCTGCGGCAGGTTTTGAAACTAAAGCCAGTAAAATTCCCAGTATAAGCCCAATTAAAATTTGTTTAACCAGGCTCCCTTGAACCAAACGCTGGAGTAGCCCCGATGAACGTTGCGTAGTCATTTCATGATCCTTTCAGTGTGATGTTGTTCATCCTTTGCACGCTCTGTTGGCGCATCTTTCAGGATGTAACAAAGTGTTTGCCTGGGTGAGTATAAGGAAAGATGGGGATTGGGAAAGCGTAAAATGCTGGAATTTACGTACTACGTCATATTTTTTAACTAAGCATTTACATGTTATCGGGTAGTGCTGCGTGTACTCAACCCACGACTGTGGTTTTTGTAAGCCCGGCAGACATAGCGCTGCCGGGCAGGGTCTTACTGTAGCTGCTGCTTTTTATCGTTCTGGCGATTTACCCACGCGTTAACAATCAGCGTGATCACCAGAATACTGAACACCACGCCCAGCGAGATGGCGATCGGAATGTGGTAGAAATCGACGATCAGCATCTTAATACCGATAAAGACCAGAATGACGGCCAGACCATATTTGAGCATCGAGAAGCGCTCTGCTACCCCTGCCAGCAGGAAGTACATGGCGCGCAGACCCAGGATCGCAAACAGGTTGGAGGTCAGGACGATGAACGGGTCGGTAGTCACGGCAAAGATGGCCGGAATGCTATCGACGGCGAAAATCACATCGCTCAGTTCCACCAGAATCAGAACCAGCATCAGCGGCGTCACGAACAGCAAGCCATTCTTACGCACAAAGAAATGCTCGTTTTCGATGGTATCGGTCATGCGAAGGTGGCTACGCAGCCAGCGAACCAGCGGTTTGTCGCCGATGCCGGATTCGTCCTCTTTCACCAGCGCCATCTTCACGCCCGTAAACAGCAGGAAAGCGCCGAACAGGTACAGTATCCAGTCGAACTGGGCGATCAGCCAGCTACCGGCGAAAATCATAATCGTACGCAGAACAATGGCGCCAAGTACGCCATACACCAGAACCCGGCGTTGCAGGGCAGGCGGAACAGAGAAGTAGCTGAACAGCATCAGCCAGACAAAGACGTTATCAACGGCCAGCGATTTTTCGATCAGATAACCGGTGAGAAACGCCAGCGCCTGCGGATCGGCCACCGCCCGGCCCTGGGTCTCCGCCAGATACCACCAGAAGGCGGCGTTGAACAGCAATGAAAGTGTCACCCAGACCAGAGACCAGGCCGCCGCCTGCTTCATGGACATCGTATGTACGCCACGACGCCCCTGCAACAGAAGGTCGATAGCCAGCATAATCACCACAACGACAGCGAATCCGCCCCATAACAACGGTGTGCCGACAGTATTCATAGAATTTCCTTACACATAAAAAAAACGGCCAACGTCGAAAGACGTCAGCCGCTGCTTTTTATATGCATAGACCTCGCCTTCCGGCAAGGTCTCACTTACAACAAGAAAGTGATATGTACTCACTCCACGGGTGATGGCGAATCGGCTTCGTCATCAATCAAAGACATGAAGGCACATCACTTTCTTATTGCCCGGCGACCGGATGTGGTTTTTCACACATCGTAATGACGATCGACCGACAATGAAGTTACTCCCCTTTGCACGTAACAAAATATGACAGGCCATACGATCAGTCAATGGCCTGTTACATCTGTTTTACATTGTTTTACGCTGTGGCGTCATCAGCGGGGAAGACGACGCCCGTCTGCCGACGAATCTCCGTGAGCAGTTTGGCCGTGATACGGCTGACGGTCAGCTCGGGATGGTTCACCTCGTTGGTCTCGACCAGGTGTGCAAAGCGTTCCGCCTCATACAGCATCGTATTGATATGCTGAGGAACGGATAAATCCTGCGTTTTTCCGCCGCGCGGAATGAAGCACACTTTCTGACATTCCGAAATTTTCTCGATGACCAGAGAACCGGCTTCGCCCTGGATTTCGCTGGGCAGTACGGAATCACTCACTTTGGAATGCTGTAGGGTGACGCTGAAGTCGCCGTAATCCAGTACCGCCACGCCATGCGCATCGACACCGCTTTCCAGCAGACTGGCGGACGCCTGAACGTTTTGCGGTTCTCCCCAGAGCGCAACCGCTGACGCCAGACAGTAAAAACCGATATCCATAATGGAGCCATTCGAGAAGGCCGGATTAAAGGTATTGGGGTTTTCGCCGTCCAGATAGCGCTGGTAGCGCGAAGAATACTGGCAGTAGTTGATAAGGGCTTTGCGCATTCTTCCTGCTTTCGGCAGCGACTGCTGTAGCAACTGGAAATTAGGCAGGCTGGCGGTTTTAAAGGCTTCGAACAGGACGACCTGATTTTCACGCGCACATGCGATGGCGGCGTCGACTTCGGCCAGATTCGAGGCCAGCGGCTTCTCGCAGATCACATGCTTTTTGTGGCTTAAAAAGAGCTGAGTCTGGGGGAAATGCAGCGAGTTCGGGCTGGCGATATACACCGCATCAATGGCGTCGCTTTGCGCCATTGCTTCAAGCGAAGTGAATAAATGCTCGACGGGATAATCATTGGCGAAGGTTTGCGCCTGTTCGAGGCGACGGGAATAGACTGCGGTTAACTTATATTTGCCGGTTTCATGGGCGGCATCGACAAACTGGCGGGTGATCCAGTTTGTGCCAATAACAGCGAAACGTATCATAAACGCCTTCAGGCTCCATAAAGGGATTCTTTCGTCAATTTAGCATGCCTTTATGACAAAGCCAGTGCGCTACTGCTCAGATTGCTTTAACGAAAGATGCGTTAACCACAGGCGGGTATCAAACTCAAGCTGGTGGTACTGCGGCTCCATATGACAGCACAGTTGATAAAACGCTTTGTTGTGCTCTTTCTCTTTCAGATGCGCCAGTTCGTGAACCACGATCATTCGCAGAAAAGGTTCCGGCGCATTGCGAAACACGGTAGCGACGCGGATCTCGGCTTTCGCCTTCAGCTTGCCACCCTGTACGCGTGAAACGGCGGTATGCAGCCCCAGCGCATTTTTCAGCACATGGATCTTGTTGTCATACATCACTTTGTTGATCGGCGGGGCGTTACGCAGAAACTGGCTTTTCAGATCCTGGGTATACTGCCAGAGCGCTTTATCGGTCGCAAAATCATGCGTTCCCGGGTAGCGTTTTTCCAGCACTGCGCCCAGACGCTGTTCAGCAATGAGCGTGCGTACCTGAGACAGTAAATTCTCCGGGTAGCCGTGGAGATAAGTAAGTTGACCCATCAAAGCCCCAAATTAAATCTAAAAAAAGAGTATACTCACGCACCCTTTCAGGGATAACAGCGAAATTTTACCATTCAGGAGGGCCGATGAGCCACGTAGACAACGGTTTCCGTTCACTGACACTGAAACGTTTCCCGGAAACGGATGACGTTAACCCGCTTCAGGCGTGGGAAGCGGCGGATGAATATCTGCTGCAACAGTTAGACGACACGGAAATCAGCGGCCCGCTGCTGATCCTGAATGATGCCTTTGGCGCATTAAGCTGCGCGCTGGCTGAGCATACACCATACAGCATCGGCGACTCGTATTTAAGCGAGCTGGCGACGCGCGAAAATTTACGCCACAACGATATCGCTGAATCCAGCGTGAAGTTTCTCGACAGCAGCGCCGCGTACCCGCCGGCGCCGGGCGTCGTGTTGATTAAGGTGCCGAAAACGCTGGCGCTGCTGGAGCAACAATTGCGCGCGTTGCGCCAGGTCGTGACTCCGCAGACCCGTATTATTGCGGGAGCAAAGGCGCGTGACATTCATACCTCCACGCTGGAACTGTTCGAAAAAGTGCTCGGCCCCACGACCACGACGCTGGCCTGGAAAAAGGCGCGCCTGATCAACTGTACCTTCAGTAAGCCTGAACTGGCGGATGCGCCGCAGACGCTGAGCTGGAAACTGGACGGCACCGACTGGACTATCCACAATCATGCGAACGTTTTCTCGCGTACCGGCCTGGATATCGGCGCGCGCTTCTTTATGCAGCATTTACCGGAAAATCTGGAAGGGGAGATCGTCGATCTCGGCTGCGGTAATGGCGTGATTGGCCTGACGCTGCTGGCGAAGAACCCTCAGGCGAGCGTCGTGTTTGTCGATGAATCGCCGATGGCGGTCGCGTCCAGCCGTTTGAATGTGGAAACCAACATGCCGGAAGCGTTGGATCGCTGCGAGTTTATGATTAACAACGCTTTGTCCGGCGTGGAACCTTTCCGCTTTAACGCCGTGCTGTGCAACCCGCCGTTCCATCAGAAACATGCGCTGACGGATAACGTTGCCTGGGAAATGTTCCACCATGCGCGCCGTTGCCTGAAGATCAACGGCGAGCTGTACATTGTGGCGAACCGTCACCTGGATTATTTCCACAAGCTGAAGAAGATTTTCGGTAACTGCACCACCATCGCTACCAATAACAAATTCGTGGTGTTGAAAGCGGTCAAAACCGGTCGCCGCCGCTAATAGCGTGTGCCGGATGACGGCTAACGCCTTATCCGGCCTACAACGTGCTACCCCGTAGGCCTGATAAGCGTAGCGCCATCAGGCAATGCCCCTTAAATCGCCAGCGCTAATTTTGTTCCCTGCGCAATTGCCCGCCGCGCATCCAGCTCCATCGCCACGTCGCATCCGCCAATCAGGTGTACCGTTTTCCCTGACGCGCGCAGCGGCTCCGCCAGTTCGCGCCGTGGCTCCTGCCCCGCGCAGATCACGACATGATCGACGTTCAGAAGCTGCGGTTCGCCGTTGATCAATACGTGCAATCCGTCATCGTCGATCTTCTGATAACTGACTGCCGGGATCATTTTTACGCCGCGGGACAACAGCGTTGCGCGATGGATCCAGCCGGTGGTTTTCCCCAGCCCCTGACCGGGTTTACTGGCTTTACGCTGTAGCATCACAATCTGACGTGGGCTGCGAGACAGATGCGGCCCTTCCGGGCGTAACCCGCCGGGCTGTTGCAGACTGGTGTCGATCCCCCATTCCACGCAGAACTCGGCAATGCTCTGGCTGCTGGGATCGCCTGGCTGGCTGAGGTACATCGCGGTATCAAAACCAATCCCGCCGCAGCCGATAATCGCGACACGTTTCCCGACGGGAGTTTTATCGCGCAGCACCTCAAGATAGGTCAGCACTTTCGGGTGATCGATGCCCTCGATCGACGGTTTACGCGGCTCGATCCCGCAAGCGAGGATCGCTTCATCAAACGGTTGCAGATCGTCTGCGGTGACAAACCGGTTGAGCTTCAGCGTCACGCCGGTCACTTCGATCATCCGGCGGTAATAGCGCAGCGTTTCATAAAATTCTTCTTTGCCGGGGATCTGTTTAGCGATGTTGAACTGCCCGCCGATCTCGGCCAGGGCATCAAACAGCGTAACGTCGTGCCCGCGCGCTGCCGCGTTAATGGCAAATGCGAGACCCGCCGGGCCTGCGCCGACGACGGCCAGGCTTTTCTTATGTTCAGCCGGAACTATCGGCATTTTGGTTTCGTGACAGGCGCGTGGATTCACTAGGCAAGAGGTGACTTTACCCACGAAGATCTGATCCAGACAGGCCTGGTTGCAGCCGATACAGGTGTTGATCTCATCCGCCCGCCCTGATTGCGCTTTCGACAGCAGCTCGGCATCCGCCAGGAACGGGCGCGCCATCGACACCATATCCGCATCGCCGCGCGCCAGAATATCGTCCGCTACTTGCGGATCGTTGATCCGGTTGGTCGTGACCAGCGGAACGGTGACGTGGCCTTTCAGTTTGCGCGTTACCCAGCTAAAGGCGCCGCGCGGAACCGGCGTGGCGATCGTCGGGATACGCGCTTCGTGCCAGCCAATACCGGTGTTGATGATCGTCGCGCCAGCCGCTTCAATGGCCTGCGCCAGCTGTACGGTTTCGTCGAACGTCCCGCCGTTTTCCACCAGGTCGAGCATCGACAGACGGTAGATAATGATAAAATCGCTGCCCACGCGCTGGCGTACCGCCCGTACCACTTCCACCGCGAAACGCATACGCCTGGCGTAATCGCCGCCCCATTCATCATCGCGCTGGTTCGTGCGCACGGTAAGAAATTCGTTGATCAGATAGCCTTCCGAACCCATCACCTCGACGCCGTCGTAACCCGCTTCCCGCGCCAGCTGGGCGCAGTGGGCGAAATCGTCAATCAGTTGCAGGATTTCATCGTGCGTGAGTTCGTGCGGCGTAAAACGGTTGATGGGCGCCTGGATCGCCGAAGGGGCGACCAGATGCGGCTGATAGCTATAGCGTCCGGTATGCAGGATCTGCAACGCAATTTTCCCGCCTTCTTCATGAACGGCGTCCGTGATCACGCGGTGGTGCGGCAGCTGGCTGGCGTCATTTAACGTGGCGCCGCCTTCTATTCCCACCCCGGACAGTACAGGGGCAATCCCCCCGGTGACGATCAGCGCGACGCCATGCCGCGCACGTTCGGCGTAGAAAGCCGCCAGCCGTTCGGCGCCATCGGGGTATTCCTCCAGCCCGGTATGCATCGAACCCATTAGCACACGGTTTTTAAGCCGGGTAAAGCCCAGATCGAGCGGGGCGAAAAGCGACGGATAGCTCATAAGTGTGTCCAGTATGTAAAATTATTGTTATGTGGTCGGATGAGTTAATAATTTAGCCGTCGCGGCGTAAAAGGGAAAAGGGGAATGCGATGATTGTGATGGGATTCAAAAAAGGAGCGGGGCCAGAGAACGAATTTGCCGGATGGCGATGCTGGCGCGTCTTACCCGGCCTACGGATCGGATTCCTGTAGGCCGGATAAGCGTAGCGCCATCCGGCACGCATTTCAGATTACAGTTTCCTGAAGAAGTCGTTATACAGCATATACAGGTGCGCGGCGCTCCAGGAGAAGTTCGGCGCGCCCTGCTGTGCGCCGGTCAACGGGTTGTAGTTTTCCTGAATCGGCCCGTCGGCGGTCAGCCCTTTCGCATGCCTGAAGAAAGTATCCGCCAGCTTCAGCGCATCATCACGATAGCCGTAACGCGCCATGCCTTTTAATCCGAACCAGAACTGATCCACCCACACGCGTCCACGCCAGTAAATATCCGCGCCGAACGCCGGATTGGTCAGCGCGGCGGTGCCGAGCGGTACGAAAGTGTTGAACTCTTTCGGGTCAAACATCACCTTCACAACCGCATCGGCGTGAGCCTGCGTCGCAGCGCCGTTAAACAACGGCGACCAGCCTTCCGGCCCCTTGCCACGCTCAACGATCGGTTTCCCCGCACAGCCGTTTGCCAGCGGCTTTTCTTCAATCCGCAGGTCATAGAAGAAGTGTGTTGTCGGATCGAACATGCAGGTGTTGATGTAATCCGCGAGCTTTTGCGCCAACTGTCGATAGTGCTGCGCCTCGTTCGGCTTATTGAGGAGAGTCGCCATTTCCGCCAGATAGTGGTTGTCGCTGTACATATAGCTCGCCTGATCGACCGACTCCTGTCGTAGCGAATAGCCCAGCAGCGTGCCGTCCTGGCGACGGTTTTCCGCAAATTTCACCGTCCAGTCGCTGCGTTTGCCGCCGTTTGCGACATATTTATCCAGCTGCGCTTTATCAATAAAACCGAATACTGCGGCGTCATCACGCCCGGACTCCCAGGAGGCGGCGACCTGTGCTGGAATTTCCAGGCTGTCGTACTGGCCTTCGCTGATGATGCGGGCATAGTTTCTCAGCCCGGATAACGTCTCTTCCTTGTCGCCCTGTTTTACCGTAAACAGCATTTCGCCGGTGTCGGTATTGTGGGCTTTATCGCGGGTTGCGCCATATTCCGGGACGCCATTGCCGTTGTGATCGCGGTTACGCAGCCACCAGTCATGGTATGCCACCAGTTTCGGGTACATCTCTTCAAGCCAGGCTTTGTCTTTGGTGACGTTGTAGACCTCCATCACTGACCATGCCGCAAGGCTTGGCTTGGTGTTGCGCTCGTTCCAGTTGCCGCCATCGCCGCCGCGTTCCGGGCTGAGGTTCCAGGCGATCAGATCGGGAACGAAGCCCGCATCCTGTGGGCGAAGCGGATCGTCGGGTTGAATCTGCCAGGAGAAGACGGCGCGAATATTCTCTTTGGCGATTTCCGGGTTGAAATGCGCCATCGCAAAGGCCTGCTTCCAGGTGTCCCACGGCCAGGTCTGATTACCGGAAAACCAGCGGCCAGTGACCGATGGCGTCACGGTATGGTGTTTGATCGCGCCGCCTGGCGAGCGCCAGTTGCCGTTCAGCGTTTCAATGGCTTTAACCGCAACCCGCGTCTGTTCTGGCGTGGCGTCCGGGTTGGTTAAGCCTTTTTGCAGATAGCCCTCCCAGCGTTTTTGTGATGCGCTGAGATAGTCAGTCGGGCGAGCCAGAATGTCGCGGATCTGCGCCTGCTCGTTATCCACTTCCTGCGCGGTGAGCAGATGCGACCAGGTGGTATAAAACGTGGTGGAACCGTTGATGTGCGCCTTGCTGGTAAAGCGGTGGCCGTTGACCTTCGTGTCTGTTGGCAGGGATTTATGTATCTGATATTCAGATTCGCCGGAAGTGAGCAGATCCCAGGTGGAACGCACTTTGCCGAAGGTGACTTTCAGACCATCACGGGTGGCGATGATTTTTCGCTGATAGCCCGGGTATTCTCCATCAATGGTTTTATCGGAGAGCGCTTTTCCCTCTTTCGCTTCCAGTTTTTCCAGTAACTCGCCGTCCCACACCAGATCCAGCGGCGTCTTGCTGGTGATTTTCGTTTCCAGCAGGGCCGTGCGCGAACTGGCGAAGCGCAGCGTCATCTCAACCTGCACGTCCTTTGAGGATAATTTTTGGATCAGCGCGCCGGGAATGCTGTAAGCCTCAAGCGCAAAGTCAACCTGTTGGCCGTTTTGATACACCAACAGACGGTCAAAATGGGTGGACATAAAGTTGATGTACTCTTCCGTCAGCAGTGCGACGCCGGGAAAGCCGCCCATCGTGGCCTTGCTGTCTGGCAGCAGGTATCCATGCCACGCGCCAAGATCGAAAAACGGATTAAAACGCTGGTGATCATCGTAATCGTAATCATGCATATAGCCCGGCGCGCCGGTGCGGTTAATGACATTTTTATAATCGTCCGCAGTGGCGGCATGTGCGGAGAGGCTTATCAGTAAAGCGCAGGTCAGCGGCGTCAGGGCCGTCGTGATTTTCATGGTGTTCATGTCCTTATTACCAGTAGAAATATTGCATCAGGAAAATCTGGTCGCTGGGATCGCCAGATGCGTTTTGCATATAGAACCGGCTGTCGAAGGCGGTGGCGAAACGCCCGCCGCCGTATTCGTACCAGACGCCAAACTGCATAAAAGAGGTGGTTTCGTCTGCGGCATGATCTGGCCGGTGCCTGGCATAGCTGTAGGCCGTAGAGAGATAAACGCCTTTTAGCGCTTCGTACATGGCGCTGACCATAAAGCCGGTTTCGCTGCCCGGCACGTCCAGACCGTCGGCGCGACCAGTGTGGTGCCAGGCGCGGGCGGCCAGGTTGGGAGAGAGAACGCCGGTCAGAAACAGTTGCCCGGTGCCGTCGGTAACTTCCAGACCGTTCATCCAGGTGACGCCTTCGACAAGATCGTACTGGATATAACCGTTGATCATCGCCGGATAGGTGTATTTATCGTCATAGCGATCGTATTTGCCGAAATGCAGCCAGGCTTTCCCCTCATCGTGATGCCCGGCTGGCGTGGCGGTGGCGCTATAACGGAAGGTGCCGCTCAGATTCTGCACCTTAATCGCGGTCATGATGTCACGGGTATTGGGGATGACGTAGCCCAGATCAGGCGTAAAATCGCCCCACCATTGCAGGTCATCCAGCGAGGAATCCTGACGCAGGCTCAGCATCAGTTCCGTGCCGTCATCAGTACGATAACCGCCATAAAAACGGTTGATTCCGCCTTCGAACCCGCCCCAGCTATGATCGGGAACCCAGGCGTTACCCTGATGGTCGGCCTGCACCGTCCAGCCTTCGCCGTAAATCAGGCCAAACCATGAGCCGTATTTCATCTCCAGGCCGCCTTCAATATAGGTGCCGTCACTGTATTTATGTTTATCCTGTCCTTCTAAATCCATATATCCCCCCAGCCCCATCTCGCCGTAAAAACGAAAGGAGGGAGAGGTGATGGCTGGCGTTTTTGTGTCGTCATGTTCTGCCGGATGAACGTCTTCCGCAGCCAGGGGAAAAACACAGAGGAAGGGCAGGGCAATCATTGCCCTGCGAATATTTTTCATCATTTTCATGCTTCTGTCCTAAGCCAAAATAAATATTTTTTATTGTTATAGCCAATGTGAAAATGGTTCTTATAGTTATAAAATCAATCTGTTAATTAATGTTTGATGCGGGTGCGGCTTCAATATCCTGTTCTTCTTTTGTGAGTCCTTTAATGTATCGGCTGTATTTCCACCAGGCGAATCCGAGGAAAATAACAATACCGCCCACGTTATAGAAAACAATGGTCATAATATTGCCGCCGGTTGGGAAAGTGGAGGCAATAAATCCGATGGTAAATATAACAATTAACATCGACACGACGATAATACCGGTTCTTTGCGATCCCATACGGAAGTCTCGCGGTAAGTGCTCCAGTTTTGCCCGCAGATTCAGGTAGGCCAGCATAATAAACAGTGGAGGCAGCATGGAGGCCGCTGCGGTCATATTAATGATGGTGTTCATTAATTCCTGAACGGTATTCGAGCCGAGCATCGGGATAATCATCAACGGAATGACAATCAGGAACTGAATCCAGGCGGCGCGAGCGGGGACGCCGTTTTCATTCAGTTCGACGGTTTTTTTGCCAAAAATCCCTGCGGGAATTTCGGAGAAGAAAATTTTAACCGGCGTTGCAGTCCACATCAGCAGAGAGCCGAACATCGCAGTAAAAGAAACCAGACCGACAAAGCGGTTTATCAACAGTTCGGGCAGACCAAACCAGGCTGCCAGACCGTGGAAGACCTGTACTGAACCGCCGGTAAATTTCAGCTCTTTACTGCTCACGAATACGTTGATCAGTACCGACGAAATGGAATAAAGTACGCCGATGAAAATCCCGGCCAGGATGATCACTTTTACAAATGATTTTGATCCGCCTTTTACGTCGTTAACATACACCGCAACGGATTCCGCGCCGCCTGCGGCCATAAAGATCCAGGTCGTAATACCGAGGAATGCCCAGTTAACGTTCGGGATCATCGCCTCCATGGTGATCGGATCGGCAGGCTGAACGCCGCCCACCAGCGCCGTACCGGCCAGTAAAATATAGGAAAGCGTCAACAGGAGCATCAGTGTGGAGGTGACGGAGGTGATTGGCCCCAGCATTTTCGCCCCGTTGGTGGAAACCCAGGTTGAGAAGGCGAACAGCACCATACTCAATACGGTTGTTGCGACCGGCGTCAGAATATATTCGTAGCCCAGGAACGCATAAGAGGCATAGGCAATTACGCGCGGGAGCAGCGAGGTGAAAAAGAACAAGTTAACGAACCAATAGGTGTAGGCGGTAATAAATGCCCAGCGTCCGCCGAGGGAGCTTTTTACCCAAGCATAAACGCCCGCTTCAGAGTTTTTATTTAATGAAACGAATTCTGCAATAATTAAACAGAAGGGGATAAAGTAGAAAATTGTTGCCAGGAAAAACATCGGTGCCGATGCCAGTCCCAGCTCAATATTATTATTGATAACGTTATTAAAACTGTAAACGGCGGCAAAGGTAAGCGAGAGTAAGCCGAATTTGCCGATTGTATTACGTTTGGTATCAGACATAACACATCTCCGATTCCTGATTTTTGTAGGGTAGTTAGCGGCACATCACAGGTGCCGCCCGTTATTTTTATTTGTTATGAAAATAACCATCTTCAATGGTCACTTTGAGTACGACTTTTTTTACAGCGTGATTACAGATAAAACGGTAGGCTTCATGGTTGTCGCAAATCACCATCTGTCCTTCGTGAACCTCCACGGTGTTTCCGCAACCTTTCAGATATTCGCGATCGGTTTCATCGCGATAATATTCAACGACCTGCAACGTATCTTTGGCGGCATATTCAATTTTTTGTCGCCCTTGCAGGTAGTAATGCACTTCAACGTAACGGCGATGCCCGGTAAACAGCGCATCAGCGGCAGAGTCGGTTTCCACGCGATACGTCAGAGAATCCCCGATGGAGTGAGCGACGCCGGGCTGAATGTTGTCGATATTTTCAATCGCTTCAATGCAGCGCTGCCATTTTCGACCAGAGGCGTAGACCTGCCGGAACTGTTCTAAGTTATCGAGGAGCCTCATTTTTCATTCTCGCTATGCAAATTTGTGGAAAAGAAGTCCGTGCCGAAGGCATGGCCGGCGATAGCCTGGGCGGTCGCTTCGCCGCCGGACACCGGCAGCAACGTAAAGCCATAACGGAATGACCGGAACCAGACGCGCCAGGAATCGAGCACTTCGCTTCCCCAGGAGTTGGAACCCAGCCCAAGCAACTGATGATCCAGATTCAGAGTGATGTCGTCGCAGCGCTGCAACTCATTGCAGTGCTGTGCGGCAAAGAGGTTTTCTGGCGTGTAATGCCAGGCGCTGAAGTTGATGGGGCGTTGCGGCACCACCAGCAGACCGTTGCCGTGGCGGTTGGTTAGCGTCGCCCAGCGTACATGCTGGCGGTTACCGTTGTTCTGCGGGAACGGGTAATTCTCAAACATGTCATCCACGGTGGAGCGCCAGATGTCGATAATGTTGGCCTGCTGACTGTCGGCATAGTTTTCTCCCGGACCGCGACCATACCAGGCAACCTGATCGAAGGCGCCATTGATTCCCATCGTGAAGCCAATGCACGGAATAATGTGCGGATATTCGCCGTAGGGTTCGCCGGAAAGCGCGACGTTTACCTGACCATCCATCGCAATGCGCCAGCGATACGTACAGAGCATGCCGAAATCAAATACCGGCGGAGCAACAAGGGTGTGGCTGGTAATCAGCACCGCATCTTCCGTTTGCTCGACGGTAAACGCCCGCAGATGCTCCTGCATGATGTGCAGATGGTTTGGTTGCCAGAGCCCGTCGAACTCCTGCTTGTGGTTATCAATTGTCGGCTTAAAGAAATTGATTTTTGGCGCGCGGGTCAGCAGCGCTTCACCATTAACGTTCCAGGCGGTTGGCTTCCCGTTCAGTTTTGAGAACGTCAGATGGAAGTTGTAGCCGCGCACGGTGCAGCTCAGACGATCGTCTTCCAGCGTCAACGCGCGCGCGTTTGGCTGGCTAAACGGTACAGGAGGCGCCGTTCTGGCCTTCAGCGGGAACTGACAGGTGGCGATATGATGCCCTGCGTCGCTGTAAAGTGTGGGGGAGTCTTTGGTCACGGTGACGTTAAGAAACGTTTCTCGCCCATCCAGCGCTGGCAACGTGCAGTGCAGTAACGCCTCGCTATTCGGCGCGACGTCGCGCAGTTTGATCTGTTGCGTGGAGAGCGTCTCCCCTTCGGCACGAACGTCAATATGCAGGGTATAGTCGTCAAGGGAGGTGAACCACAGCTTGTTTTCTACTTTCAGTTCGCCACGTTCCAGATCCTGTGCGTGGATTTTTACAGGTGCAATGACCTGCTTGTACTCCTTCAGACCCGGGCCCGGCGTCTGGTCAGGGTAAATCAGACCATCAAGGCAGAAGTTGTAGTTATTCGGGTAGTCGCCGTAATCGCCGCCAAATTTGTACCACACGTTGCCATCGTCGTCTTTCGCCTGAATACCGTGATCGCACCATTCCCAGACATAGTGCCCCTGAATGCAGTCGTGCTGGTAAAAGACATTTTGATATTCGGTTAGCCCACCGGGGCCATTGCCCATCGCGTGGGCGTATTCGCAGATGATGCGCGGCTTCGGATGCGGGTACTCACCAAACTCGTTCATTAGCGGCACGCGGGTATACATGGTGGAGATGATATCCACCACTTCTGCGTCGCGGTCTTCTTCGTAGTGAATCAGGCGCGTGTCATCCAGCGCTTTGGCGGCGTGGTACATCGCGCGAATATTACAGCCGTACCCGGATTCGTTGCCCAGCGACCAGATGATGATAGAAGGGTGGTTTTTCTGCGCATGGATATGGCGCACGATGCGCTCGACGTAGACCGTTTCCCACGCCGGGTCGTCGGTGATGCGGCTGATATCGCCGATGTTAGCGAATCCGTGTGACTCGACGTCGGTTTCCGCCATCACAAACAGGCCGTAGATATCGCAAAGCTCGTAGAAACGTGGATCGTTAGGGTAGTGCGCGGTTCGTACCGAGTTGATGTTGTGCTGTTTCATTAACCGCAGATCTTTTTCAACGCGATCCATGCCGACAGCCCGACCTTTAAGATGATCGTTATCGTGGCGGTTGACGCCGTGCAGCATCACGTAGCGGTTGTTGATGTAAAACAGCCCGTCGCGAACCTGAATATCGCGAAAGCCCACGCGTTGCGGCACTACTTCAAGAGTATTGCCGTTGGCGTCTTTCAGGGTCATCACCAGATGGTAGAGATACGGCGACTCAGAGGACCACTGGTGCGGAGTGCGAACGCCAACAGCAAAGTCGGTGCTGATGCGCTGGTCAATGGTCAGTGCGTTGATGGTGCCTGCGTGTACAACATCCTCACCGTCAAACAGCGCATACTCCAGAGAAGCGATTGCCGGGTCGGCGGTCAGGTTTTCCAGAACCAGCTGGCAGGAGAGGGTGGCATTGCGATAATCGTCGTCAAAATCGGTGCGAACGGTGAAGTCCTGAATGTGGACGGTGTGTTTACCAACCAGATAAACGTCGCGGAAGATGCCCGCCGACCACCACATATCCTGGTCTTCAACATAGGTGGAATCTGCCCACTGCATCACGCGGACGCATAACAGGTTGTCGCCCGTCTTCGCGACCGCGCTGATGTCGAACTCTGCCGTCAGGCGGCTGCCTTTGCTGAATCCCACATAATGGCCGTTCACATAAACTTCGAAATACGTTTCGACGCCGTCGAATTTAATCAGCGTTTGCTTTCCTTGCCAGCCTTCGCTCAGCGTGAAAATGCGTTGATAAGCGCCGGTGGGGTTATCGCTGGGGACGTACGGCACATCGATTGGGAACGGGAAGCCTTCGTCGGTATATTGCAGCTTGCCGTGGCCTTCCATTTGCCACATCCCCGGAACGGTAATTGTTCCCCAGTCACGCATATACTCTGAGGTAAAGGCTTCCGGCACCTGAAGCGGGTGGTCGAAGAACTGAAAGTTCCACTGACCGCTTAGCGGCAAAAAATAGCTGCTAGTTTCGCGGGCGAATGTGCGAGCCTGAGCTATTGAGTCATAAGAAAAAAAGTAGGCGCGTGGCGCCAGTCTGTTTTCGTGGGTCAGCTGAATGTTTTCCCAGCGATTCATAATGCCTCCCTGTGGAGCGAAGTCGGAACCCTTCAAGGCGATGGTAAGTGTGCGTTATGGGAAATGATTTTAGTAAAATATTTACTAAAATGTAGTGGGTAAAATGATTTACTTTAACTGGATCACGAAAATAAGCAGTGAGAAGAAAAACGGCGAAAAGCGGAATGCGCCCGGCTATCAGGAAAACCGGGCGGTGGAAAAGGGGAGTTAGCGGCTGGTGCCGCGCAGTTTAAGTTTACTGGGAACGAAGACCAGCAGCGGCAGTGCACGCCCGTCACGGGCTTTTTCGTACACCAGATTTACGCCCTGGCTGCCCATCATTTCGGAATGAATGCGCACCGTGGAAAGCGGTGGGAAGGTGAATCGCGCCGTCGGAATGTCATTCACGCTTATCAGGGAGATGTCGCGCGGGATCTCAAGGCCATGCTCATGGATTGCGCGTAACACGCCAATGGCTATCGAGTCGGAGGCGACAAACAGCGCGCGCGGATAATCCGCTTTAGCCAGCATTTGTTTCGCCAGTTCGTAACCTGATGAACTGGAAAAACCACCGCGCCAGATATCATCTTCACGCACGACCTGCTTCAGGCGGCCATATTCGACAAACGCGGCTTCGCGGATATCGGCTTTGCCGGGCTCATCCTCCCCGCCAATAAAACCGATACGGGTTGCGCCCTGAGCAATGAAAAAGTCGATGATCTCTTTGCTGATGCGGGACAAATCGATATCGACGGCATCGTATTCACTGCCTGATTCGTGAAAGTCGATAAAGCAGATATTGTCAGTCAGCGCGGCGGCGGCGTCGCGTAAGGCGGCTGAAGGCTTGCCGACAATGAGAATGCCGGTGATGTTTTTAAGATCCGGCAACCCGCTGTGTTCGTAGCAGTTGGTCAGTTCAATCCCCAGTTTTTCACACTGTGTCTCAATCCCGTGGCGGATTGCCAGATAGTAGGGATCGTTAATTTCCAGCTCTTGCTGATAACTGTAGATGGCAAGGATGTGTTGCAGGCTGACCGTACTATTCTGGCTCTTACGGGCGCTGCTGGTTTTGTACTCCAGCTTTTCCGCGATTTCCAGAATGCGGTGTTTGGTCTCTTCTTTGACATTCAGCGTGGGGTCGTCGTTTAAGACCCGCGACACTGTCGCCAGGGATACGCCAGCTTCAATTGCGATATCTTTAAGTGTTGCCATGATTACCTTTTTCGACTTTCCCCTGAGTAGCCTTTTCATTGTAAAGGAAGTGCTTATCTATGCATCTGTTTTCAGTAAATAAAGCGCGTTTATTTGACGTGCCAGGGGTAAATTTCAGCTTAAAGAGTGTGATAAACGCAGCATTTCCCCTTTTTTAAGAACAGCGCCTGGAAAAATTATTGCTATGATTTAGTAAATTTTTACCAAAGGGAGAAAAAGATGGAGACGGTGGCCTTTGCGGATTTTGCCCGACTGGAGCTGCGTGTTGGAAAGATTGTACAGGTAAAGCGTCATGATAATGCCGATAAGCTTTACATTGTGCAGGTGGATGTGGGCGAGCGTACGCTGCAAACGGTAACCAGCCTCGTACCTTATTACCGTGAGGATGCGCTGATGGGGAAAACGGTGGTGGTACTGTGCAATCTGCAAAAAGCCAAAATGCGTGGTGAAACGTCAGAGTGCATGTTGCTGTGCGCCGAAACCGATGACGGCAGTGAAAGCGTATTGCTGACGCCGGAACGCGTAATGCCTGCGGGCGTGCGGGTTGTGTGAACATTGCCGGATGGCGATGCTGGCGCATCTTATCCGGCCTACAGGCGGGCGTGCGGGTTGTGTGAACATTGCCGGATGGCGATGCTGGCGCATCTTATCCGGCCTACAGGCGGGTGTGCGGGTTGTGTGAACATTGCCGGATGGCGATGCAGGCGCGTCTTACCTGGCCTACAGGCGGGTGTGCGGGTTGTGTGAACTTGCCGGATGGCGACGCAGGCGCGCCTTATCCGGCCTACAGGCGGGTGTGCGGGTTGTGTGAACTTGCCGGATGGCGATGCTGGCGCATCTTATCCGGCCTACGGATCGGATTCCTGTAGGCCGGATAAGCGTAGCGCCATCCGGCGATGTGTTATGTTTCCTCCACGCTCACCCGTAACGCCGCCAGAGCCTTGCGGGTCGCCTTTAATACCTGTTCACACTGCTCAATTGTTAATGTCAGCGGTGGTTCGATGCGAATCGTTTTCGAGTTGTTGAGCGTCCCGGCAACCAGTACCCGCTGGCGGAACATCTCGCTGGCGAAGTTGTAGCCGATTTCGTTGTCAACAAACTCAATCGCCATCAACATCCCTTTTCCGCGAGCGTCCTGCACCAGGTCAGGGTATTCCCTGGCAAGCTGGAGGAAGCCGTCCAGCAACATATCGCCTTTCTGCTCCGCCTGTGCCGGTAGATTCTGCTCCAGCAACACGTTAATGGTCGCTAATGCTGCCGCACAGGCCAGCGGGTTGCCGCCAAAGGTTGTGGTGTGCAGGAACGGATTATCGAACAGAACGGAGAACACCTCTTCGGTGGCGATGGTTGCCCCAACCGGCATCACGCCGCCGCCCAACGCTTTTGCCAGACATAAAATGTCAGGCTGCACGTTTTCATGTTCGCAGGCGAACATCTTACCGGTGCGCCCCATGCCGGTCTGGACTTCATCCAGAATCATCAGGGCGCCAAACTCATCGCAGAGTTTACGCACGGCGGTCAGATAGCCCTGCGGCGGCAGGATCACGCCGCCCTCGCCCTGAATTGGTTCCAGAATGACGGCTGCCACATCGTCGCCGGTTTTTTTACACTCGCTAAGCGCAGTACGCATGGCCTCAATGTTGCCAAACGGTACATGGCGAAAACCCGGCAGCAGCGGCATAAACGGCTTGCGGAACGTGGATTTCGCCGTGGCGGAAAGCGACCCCAGCGATTTACCGTGAAACGCGCCGCTGGTAGCGATAAAGGTAAACTTACCGCGCGGCGACTGATACGCCTTCGCCAGTTTCAGCGCCGCTTCTACCGATTCGGTGCCGCTGTTGCTGAAAAAACTGTACTTCAGTTTTCCAGGCGTAAGCGCTGCGAGCGTTTTAGCCAACATGGCCCGGAGCGGGTCCAGTAACTCCTGGCTGTGCAGAGGTTGTTTTGCGAGTTGATTCTGTACGGCGGATACGACAACTGGATTACGGTGCCCCACGTTGAAAATGCCAAAACCACCCAGGCAATCAATAAACTCCTGTCCCTGGGTGTCGACAAGCGTATTCAGACTTCCCGCTTGCCACTCTACGGCTCCGTAATCCCCGCCAGCGGTCACAGATTTTCGATACTCTAAAAACCCCGGATTAACATGCTCTTTGAAGTAATCAATCACCTCTCGGTTCAGTGCTTTCATTTCCTCATGATCAAGCGTTCGCTTTTCAATGAGATTCAGTGCGTGTGCGCTACAGGCCAGGGCCGATGCGCTGGAAGGTAACCTGTTCAAAATATGCTCCCGGAACTCGCGTATCACATGATACTGAGTTAAGTATTGCAGGGATTGCGCCATATCGGCGCGGATCATGAAAATCGGGATAAACACCAGGGAAAATATCAAGTGTGCAATATTTAATCTCATTCATTAACAATTGGTGATGTTTTGCGCAGTGCGTGTGCAGGGAAGCGGGGGCTGACGAGCGGGCAGTCGCACCAGAACGGTGCGGGCGGTGTGCGTATATGGGGCGGAAGTTATAGTGGAACTGAATAGTTACTTAACGAAAGTATTTTAAATCAATGAATTAGAAAACATACAAATATTACGGTTTAAACGCAAATTGCGATCTAAATCAAATTTAACAACTAAAGATAAACAAATTATCGCCGAAATAACATCTGACAGAAAAGTTAACATTCAAGTAACCTGCACAGGACGCAACCATGTCTTCTCATCCCTACGTCAGCCAGCATAATTATCCGCTGGATGATGATACAACCCTGATGTCCACAACTGACCTGCAAAGCTATATCACCCATGCAAATGATACCTTCGTTCAGGTAAGCGGCTTTACGCTGAATGAACTGCTTACGCAACCGCATAATCTGGTACGCCACCCGGACATGCCGAAAGCCGCGTTTGCGGATATGTGGTACACCCTCAGGCAGGGTGAGCCGTGGAGCGGCATCGTGAAAAACCGACGGAAGAATGGCGATCACTACTGGGTGCGGGCGAATGCGGTGCCGATGGTGCGGGAAGGGCGCGTGACCGGCTATATGTCGATTCGTACCCGCGCGACAGATGAAGAGATTGCTGCCGTTGAGCCTTTGTATAAGGCGCTGAATGAAGGCCGCAGCAACAAACGTATCCATAAAGGACTGGTGGTGCGTAAAGGCTGGCTGGGGAAACTGCCGGCAATCCCCATTCGCTGGCGTGTACGCAGCGTTATGGCGCTAACGGGCGTGGTGCTGATGGCGGCGATGGCGCAAATGGGCGTTGCGTGGCCAGCGCTATTCGTGAACGCCCTGCTGATGCTGGCGGGAACGGCGGTGTTTGAATGGCAGATTGTGCGTCCGATCGAAAATGTCACCCGGCAGGCGTTGAAAGTCGCAACGGGCGAGCGTAACAGCGTATCGCATCTTAACCGTAGTGACGAACTGGGGCTGATGTTGCGCGCGGTAGGCCAGCTTGGGCTTATGTGCCGCTGGCTGATTAATGACGTCTCAAGCCAGGTTTCCAGCGTCAGAAACGGCAGCGAGACGTTAGCGAAAGGCAATGACGATCTGAATAAACACACCCGCCAGACGGTGGAGAATGTGCAGCAGACGGTGACGACTATGAACCAGATGGCGGAGTCCGTGAAGAAAAATTCCACCACCGCGTCCGCCGCCGATAAATTATCCAGCGCGGCCAGCAGTGCGGCGACGCAGGGCGGAGAGGCGATGGAAACCGTCATTAAAACGATGGATGACATCGCTGACAGCACGCAGCAGATTGGCACAATCACTACGCTGATTAACGATATTGCTTTCCAGACGAATATCCTGGCGCTGAACGCGGCGGTTGAAGCGGCGCGAGCGGGCGAGCAGGGTAAAGGATTTGCCGTTGTCGCCGGGGAGGTTCGCCATCTTGCCAGCCGAAGCGCCAGCGCGGCGAATGATATTCGTAAGCTCATTGACGCCAGCGCAAGCCGGGTACAGTCTGGTTCCGAACAGGTGCATGCGGCAGGACGCACGATGGATGATATTGTGGCCCAGGTGCAAAACGTCACTCAGCTTATTGCGCAAATCAGCCACTCGACGCTGGAACAGGCGGACGGACTCTCCAGCCTGACCCGCGCCGTGGATGAGTTAAACCATATCACGCAGAAAAATGCCGAGCTGGTGGAGGAGAGCGCTCAGGTTTCAGCGATGGTTAAACATCGCGCCAGCCGTCTGGAAGACGCGGTAACGGTTCTGCATTAAATCAAATTCCCTTTATTTCTGCCGACAAACGCTTATCGAAGCCGATAAGCGTTTTGTCATAATATTGGGCTAACAATGTTAAGCACATATTAAATATTTACCATTTCGAGCTATTTCCTTATTTAGACCCGCTGCGTTATTTTGTGTGATTCTTCATTTTTCTGAACCTGAAAAATGAATTGTATAACGATCGGTCTGCCGATATTCATCGTTGAAAACTATTTATCGTAATAACTTGAAATAAAAAACGATCAATATCATAAAGTTAGCGCAACCGTAACCGATAACGAACCCTGTATAGAGGAAAAACAATCTCCAGGGGGAAATATGCTTTTGCATAACATGAAGATCCGCTCGAAATTATTTATTGCGTTTGGTTTGTTTATTGTACTGATGATCGTGAGTTCTGGCCTTTCGTTGTTCAGCCTGGATCGAACGAATACCAGTATGCAGAACATCATTACTCACGATTATCCCACGACGGTGAAAGCCAACCTGCTGATCGATAATTTTCAGGATTTCGTTAGCACGCAGCAACTGATGCTGCTGGATGAAGAAGGACGCTGGAGCCAGGAGTCGCAAAAGTATCTGGATGCGATTAGCCAGCGCATTACGGTATTGCTCGATGAACTGTCCGCCAGCCGTCAGGACGAGGCCTCAAAGGCTATTATCGCCGGAATTCGCGATGTGCGTCAGCAGTATCTGGCCTCCCGGTTCCGTATTTTGCAGGAAATTCAGAACCATAATCGTCCGGCGGCGATACAGGAAATGATGACGACCACCGTCAACATACAGCAGGCGTATAAAGCCAAAGTACAGGAGCTGATCGCTATTGAAGATACGCTGATGCGCAACGCGGGCGCGTCGGTTGACCAGGATTTTCGCACCAACCGGGCACAGCTGATTCTCCTGGCGCTTATCAGCATTGCCGCCGGAGTGATAATGGGATGGTACATCGTACGTTCCATTACCCGACCGCTTAATGACGCCGTGCAGTTTGCCGGGGCGATTGCGGAGGGGGATTTGACCCGCACGATTCATATCGCGCAAAAGGATGAAACCGGCGTGCTGTTGCAGGCGTTGATGGAGATGAAAAACCGTCTGCTGGTGATCGTGCAGGAAGTTCAGAACGGCTCTGAAAATATCTCCAGCGCGGCGGCGCAAATTGTCGCGGGCAACCAGGATCTGGCGGCGCGTACTGAAGAACAGGCCAGTTCTGTTGAGCAAACGGCGGCCTCTATGGAGCAGATTACCGCCACCGTCAAAAATACGGCGGACCACACCAGCGAAGCGACCCATCTTTCTGCCGATGCGGCCAGCGTGGTGAAAAATAACGGTGAGATGATGCGTCAGGTCACGCAAAAAATGCGCGTGATAAATGAGACCTCTAACCGCATGTCCGACATTATCAACCTGATTGATTCTATTGCCTTCCAGACCAACATTCTGGCGCTTAACGCCGCCGTGGAAGCCGCTCGCGCCGGGGAACACGGGCGTGGCTTCGCGGTCGTGGCGGGGGAAGTTCGTCAACTGGCGCAAAAAAGCGCGTCGTCGGCCAGTGAGATCCGCCACCTGATCGAAGACTCTACCAGCCAGACGCAAGAGGGGATGCAACTGGTGGAAAAAGCCAGTGCGTTGATTAATGGTATGGTGGATAACGTTGAAGAGATGGATGTGATTCTGCGTGAAATCGGCCAGGCCAGTCGCGAACAAACCGATGGGATTTCGCAAATCAACAGCGCGATTGGGCTGATTGACGCCACCACGCAACAGAACTCGTGTCTGGTTGAGGAGTCCGTTGCGGCAGCGGCGTCGCTGAATGAGCAGGCCCAGCACTTAAAAGAGATCGTGAAAGTGTTCCGCATCCGTGCGGAGGACGTACCGCCTGCTTAATCCAGTTGGCTGATTTCCAGCGCCGCGCGATCGATAACGCCAATGATCTGCTTAAGCTGCGCGTCGCTGATCCCGCCCTGATTCACCCGCAGATCCAACACGGCTTTGAAGTTGTCCAGCGCCCGTTTCATCTGCGGGTTCTTACGCAGTTCAAAGCCGACGCAGCGCGCTTTCACGCGTTCGTGGATGTGCTCCAGGTGTTCACGGTTCTCTTCCAGCCACCGTTGCCCCTGCTCTGTAATGGTGATCTGCTTACGCCCGCCGTCCTCTTCTTTGATAGTGATAAATTCCTGATCCTGAAGAAAATCCAGCGTTGGGTAAATCACGCCTGGGCTTGGGGTGTAGTTGCCCAGCGTCAGGTTCTCGATGGCTTTAATCAATTCGTAACCGTGGCTGGCCTCGCGGGTCAAAATTTCCAGAATCACCAGGCGTAGTTCGCCGTGGCCAAAAAAGCGCTGGCGACGTCCGCCGCCAGCGCCCCGGCCATGACGGTGCTCGCAGCCATGTTCATGGCCGTGGTGATGCTCTCTCTCGCAACCTTCATGATGATGTCGCATGATGTACTCCTGTTTTATTTAGATATATCTAATTTATATCTAAAACTTGTAATCTTGCAAGTCTGTCGATTTTTATTTTGTTTAATTTATTGATTTTAAAGTGATTAAAATTATTTTGTATTGTGAGGTATATCGAAAGTTACTGTATCAAAAAAGTGCTTGCAATCTTCATAACTAACAATCATTATCATTTAAAATTTAATTTAGATATATCGTATTATCTGCATGAAGGCGAAAAAATGATAAATACATCCTCACGCTACCCACAGCGCGTTCGTAACGAACTGCGTTTTCGTGAACTTACCGTTCTGCGCGTCGAGCGTATTAGCGCCGGTTTTCAGCGCATTGTTCTTGGCGGTGAAGCGCTGGAAGGCTTTAGCTCGCGCGGCTTTGACGATCACACCAAAGTGTTTTTCCCTGAACCGGGCAGCCTGTTCGTTCCTCCGACGGTAACGGACGAAGGGATTGTCTGGGGAGAGGGCGTACGTCCTGCTTCCCGCGATTACACGCCCTTATATGATGAAGAGCGGCACGAGCTGGCGCTGGATTTCTTTATTCACGACGGCGGCGTGGCGAGCACATGGGCAGTAAACGCTCGCGAAGGCGACACGCTCACCATCGGTGGGCCGCGTGGATCGCTGGTGGTGCCGGAAGACTATGCATATCAGGTTTATGTCTGCGATGAGTCAGGGATGCCAGCGCTGCGCCGCCGCCTGGAAGCGCTCGATCGCTTGTCCGTTCGCCCGCATGTTACGGCGCTGGTCAGCGTACAGGATGCCGCATATCAGGATTATCTGGCGCATCTTGATGGCTTTGCCATTGAATGGGTGGTCGGACACGATGAGCAGGCGATTGATGAGCGACTGGCGCAATTAACGGTGCCGGAAGCGGATTATTTCATCTGGATCACGGGTGAAGGGAAAGTGGTTAAGCATCTGAGCCGTCGCTTTGAGACGGAACAGTTTGATCCGCAACGGGTGCGCGCCGCAGCATACTGGCATCGTAAGCCGGCTTAATCATTCCTTATAGGTGGAAACTTAACCGGGCCACTGCGGGCCCGGTTTTCTGCTGACTATCAGGCGTTGTGACTTTCCGCCAGCGCTTTAAACACCATTGCCACGGCGTGTGCGCCAGGGTCCATATTGCCAAGCAGGCTTTCGCTGCTGAGGTAGGATGCGCGTCCGGCGTTGGCTTTGCTGGACTGACAGGTACGTTCTGCGCCATTTTGCGCGGCGGAAAAGGCCGCGTGCAGATCCTGTGGCTGCGCAAGCAACGATGTCAGGGCCGGCTGTAAAGCGTCGATCATGGTACGATCGCCTTCATCCGCGCCACCGTAATACTTCATCTGCGCCAGACCGGTATTCAGCGCTTCCGCCACACTGGCGCCTTGCTCCAGTTTCTGCCCTGCGGCGGTAAAGAAAATGGACATCAGCACACCGCTGGAGCCGCCCATGACGACGGTCAGGCGTTCGCCAATGAGTGCGAACAGCGTGGCGAGATGGTCGAGCGGCAACTGCTGGCGGTGTAGCAGGCCCGCGATTTCACGCGCGCCTGCCGCAAAAGTTGAGCCGGTATCGCCGTCGCCGACTTTGGCATCCAGCGCGTTAAGATCCATTTCCAGATCGGACAGCGTGCGGGTGACCTGCTCAACAATCCCGGCAACTAACGCGTTCTCTGAAGGCTGAAACTCTACCCGCGCGCTTTGCAATGAGGATGGCATAATGGTTATCTCACGCGGCGGCACCGGCGTTTGCCAACTGCTGGTTTCCACCCCGGAGAGCAACGCTTTTTCGATACTTTCTTCCAGCACCATTGCCGTCAGTGAAAAACCTTTCATGTCCAGCGCAGTCACTAGCGAAGCCGGGCCGATAAGCCAGTCGATGCGTTTATGTAGCGTGCTGCGCGCCAGTTCACGCGTGATGATGGCCATTTCCGCGACGGAGACGCCGCCAAGGTTATTGACCATCACCGCCAGCCGACCGGTCTCAGGCAGAGCGGAGAGGAGTTTGTCGGCCATCAGGCTCACAATCTGCGCGCTGTTTTGGGTATCAATGACTGATGCGCCGGGTTCACCGTGGATCCCCATGCCCAGCTCAGACTGATTAGGATGATGGCGTGGTGCGTTCTCCGTCTCCTGCGGCAGATGGCAACTGGAAATCGCAACGCCAAGACTCACGGTATTGTTGGCGGCGTACTGCGCTTCACGCAAGACGGTCGCCAGGTTGTAGCCGCGTTCGGCAAAATAGCCGGCGACTTTATGAACCAGAATGGTGCCCGCGATACCACGCGGGTGCTTATTGTCTGGCAGCGAAATGTCATCCCCGACAATCAGCATTTCAACGTTGTAGCCCAGACGGCGCGCTTTCTCTGCCGCAAGGCCGAAGTTCAGACGATCGCCGGTATAGTTTTTTACGATTAACAGGCAGCCGGCGTCGCCAGTGACTGCCTGGATAGCGGTCAGCACTGCATCGACGCTGGGGGAGGCAAACAGATCGCCGCAGACGGCAGCGGTTAACATGCCTTTCCCGATGAAGCCAACGTGGGCAGGTTCGTGCCCGGAGCCGCCGCCGGAAATCACCGCGACGTTGTTACGGTTCAGATCGCGGCGAACCACGACACGAATCGCCGGATCGCTCTCCAGGCGCACCAGATTGTTCCACGGGCTGGAGATAATCGTTCCTTCAATGACGTCGTTGACGAGATGGGGTCGCTGGTTAAAAAAGAATTGAGTCATAACGGTTCCTGGAGAGTGGGAAAAACAGACCCCCGGCTGCACATTATGGTTGCGGAGGCGCTCATCATCGGGACGCTGCGGGGCAGGTCGGCGATGAGGAGATTCTGGCTGAGTTCATGAAGAAAAAAATTTGAAGAAAAGGAGTTTCATTACGAAACGAAATTATTCTTTTACGTTCCTTAATGAAACGTTTTTTGATGGAAAAAAGCCAAAATGCGAGCCGGAGCGCGCCTTTTTCCCGCTCATTCACGCAGAAAAGTTGGCCGGACAGAAAAATATTTTCCTGTCTTGTCGACAATCGACGGCGAAAACCACGCATGATTCCCCTTTTTTCAGATGCATTATGAGAAGGCTGAACGGATCGAGATCGCAATCCTGCCGTTTTTTAGGGTTTATTGTTCCACTATGAAACGTGATGAATTTTTCTGTGTTCCATTTCAGAACAAAAAGAGGAAAGATTTTTTTGGCGATGCCTCGTCCTACAGTGATTGCATCGCTCCGGTATCGCTCCGTTTTCGCCATTAACACAGGGCCAAACAGAATAACGCCAGGGCTCACCATGTAAATACATGCACTTATTTGAGGATGACAGGAATGCTAAAAGTTATTCAATCTCCAGCCAAATATCTCCAGGGACCTGATGCTTCTGTCTTATTCGGTCAATATGCCAAAGACCTGGCGGACAGCTTTTTCGTGATTGCAGATGACTTCGTCATGAAGCTGGCGGGAGAGAAGGTGCTGAATGGCCTGAATAGCCACGAAATCCGTTGCCACGCAGAACGTTTCAATGGCGAATGCAGCCATGTTGAAATCAACCGTCTGATGGCCATTTTGAAACAAAAAGGCTGCCGTGGCGTGGTGGGGATCGGCGGCGGGAAAACGCTTGATACGGCAAAAGCCATTGGTTACTACCAGAAACTGCCGGTCGTTATTATTCCGACTATTGCGTCCACCGATGCCCCGACCAGCGCATTGTCGGTTATCTATACCGAAGCGGGCGAGTTTGAAGAGTATCTGATCTACCCGAAAAACCCGGATATGGTGGTGATGGACACGGCAATCATCGCCAAAGCGCCGGTGCGTTTACTGGTGTCCGGGATGGGGGATGCGCTTTCCACCTGGTTTGAAGCGAAAGCCTGCTATGACGCCAGAGCGACCAGCATGGCGGGCGGGCAGTCTACGGCGGCGGCCTTGAGCCTGGCGCGCCTGTGTTATGATACATTGCTCGCAGAAGGTGAAAAAGCGCGTCTGGCGGCTCAGGCTGGCGTTGTGACTGATGCGCTGGAGCGTATCGTTGAAGCCAACACCTATCTCAGCGGCATTGGCTTTGAGAGCAGCGGTCTGGCCGGGGCGCATGCGATTCACAACGGTTTCACTATTCTGGAAGAGTGCCACCATTTGTATCACGGCGAAAAAGTCGCGTTTGGCACGCTGGCGCAACTGGTATTACAGAACAGCCCGATGGAAGAGATCGAAACCGTTCTGGGATTCTGCGAGAAAGTGGGGCTGCCGATTACCCTCGCGCAGATGGGCGTGAAAGACGGCATTGAAGGGAAAATTCAGGCGGTGGCGAAAGCGACCTGCGCGGAAGGCGAAACCATCCACAATATGCCGTTTGAGGTGACGCCGGACAGCGTTTATGCCGCGATTCTGACGGCGGATCTGTTAGGCCAGCAGTGGCTGGCGCGTTAATCCGCCTTTAGTTACGTTCTCTTCCCGAGATGAAAAGGCAGTTTCTCCTCCCCTCTGACCGTTCCGGCCGGAGGGGTTGTCTATGGTAAAACAGCGGAAAAGGATATGACGGCTCAGACGCAGGACATCGGGAAGGAAGTATCTTCCGTCATCGCTCAGTCATGGCATCGTTGCAGCAAGTTTATGCAGCGAGAAACCTGGCAGACGCCGCACCAGGCGCAAGGGCTGACCTTTGAATCGATTTGCCGACGCAAAACGGCGTTGCTGACGATAGGCCAGGCTGCGCTGGAAGATGCCTGGGAGTTCATGGATGGACGACCTTGCGCGCTGTTTATCCTGGATGAATCCGCCTGTATCTTAAACCGCTGCGGCGATCCCGGGACGCTGGAGAAACTGGCGGAACTGGGCTTTCTCGACGGCAGCTACTGTGCGGAAAGCATCATCGGCAGCTGTGCGTTGTCGCTGGCGACCATGCCGGGGCAGCCAACCAAAACGGCCGGAGAGCAGCATTTTAAACAGGCGCTGCACCCGTGGTCATTCTGCTCAACCCCGGTATTTGATAATCACGGCCGCCTGTTTGGCTCCATTTCGCTCTGCTGTCTGGTGGAGCACCAGTCAGTCTCTGATTTATCGCTGACGCTGGCGATCGCCCGTGAAGTGGGAAATTCACTGTTAACCGATAGCCTGTTGGCCGAGTCTAACCGTCATCTGAATCAGATGTACGGGCTGCTGGAAAGCATGGACGATGGCGTTATGGCGTGGAACGAGCAGGGCGTGTTGCAGTTTCTCAACGCACGGGCGGCCACGATGCTGCATCTGGATACGCAGGCCAGCCAGGGGAAAAACATCCATGATCTGGTCAATTTGCCTGCCTTGCTGCGTCGCGCCATTAAACACGTCCGCGGGTTGAGCCATGTCGAAGTGACTTTTGAAAGTCAGCATCAGTTTGTTGATGCCGTCATTACCCTGAAACCGATTGTTGAGGAGCAGGGCAACAGCTTTATTCTGCTGCTGCACCCGGTGGAGCAAATGCGCCAGTTGATGACCAGTCAACTGGGGAAAGTGAGCCATACCTTTGAGCAGATGTCGACGGACGATCCAGAAACGCGCCGGTTGATTCACTTTGGCCGCCAGGCGGCGAGGGGGAGCTTCCCGGTTCTGCTGTGTGGTGAAGAAGGGGTGGGCAAAGAGCTTCTCAGCCAGGCTATCCACAACGAAAGCGAACGCGCGAGCGGGCCTTATATCGCCGTAAACTGCCAGCTCTATGCCAATAGCGTGCTGGGGCAGGATTTTATGGGCAGTGCGCCGACCGATGATGAAAATGGTCGTCTGAGTCGCCTTGAACTGGCGAGCGGTGGCACGCTGTTTCTGGAAAAAATTGAATATCTGGCGCCGGAGTTGCAGTCCGCGCTGCTGCAAGTGATCAAGCAGGGCGTGTTAACCCGCCTTGACGCGCGACGTCTGATCCCGGTGGATGTGAAAGTGATCGCGACGACCACGGTTGATCTGGCGAATCTGGTTGAGCAGAACCGCTTTAGCCGTCAGCTTTACTATGCCCTGCATTCGTTTGAAATTATTATTCCTCCGCTGCGCGCGCGGCGTAACAGCATCCCTTCGCTGGTCTATAACCGGCTGAACGGCCTGAAAAAACGCTTTTCAACCAGCCTGAAGGTGGATGATGATGCGCTGGCGCAACTGGTGGCCTATTCCTGGCCGGGCAATGACTTCGAGCTGAACAGCGTCATCGAAAACATTGCTATCAGCAGCGATAACGGCCACATCCGCCTGAGTAATCTGCCGGAATATCTGTTTTCTGAACGCCCCGGCGTGGATACGACATCATCGCTGCTACCCGCCAGCCTGACGTTTACGGCTATCGAGAAAGAGGCGATTATCCATGCCGCCCGCGTCACCAGCGGACGGGTGCAGGAAATGTCTCATTTGCTGAACATTGGCCGCACTACGCTGTGGCGTAAGATGAAGCAGTACGACATCGACGCCAGCCAGTTCAAGCGCAAGCATCACGACTAGACCGGCTTTCGCCGGGGGCTCCCGGCGATATCCGCAAATTTTTCCGGGTTACAGCCCGCCCAATAGTTTGCAGCGTTCGCCCACAACCGAAATGGCATTGGGCCGAAAAAGTTCACATTTGGCACCAGATAATCAAACATACGATAGCTCATAATAAGACCTTCCCGGGTTCGGATGAGCATTCAGAGAAACAGCGCAACGCAGTTTCTGCCAATAACATATCCTGCTACGACGTACAGGGCTGAGGCCGCGATGAATTATCGCGCGGCGGTAAATGTTTTATTTCGTGTTCTTTATTTTGTCGCTCTCAGGTATTAAGTCAACAGGATAAAAATTGCTCAATTGATAACGTAATTATCTTCCGAACGTATTTTTTGATTAATGTCATTCGACATGATCACACTTTTCTCTACAGACCATTATTTGTGTTTCATACTGAAACTCATATTTTTAGAGGCGTATCAAACTGGAGCGTAATTAATTTTGTTTTTTCTCTCGGTGAACCCGGCACTGACCGCCCCTCACCAGGCGTCTAATCCCCCACACTTGCTGCGCTTGTTGTCTCCTGCCTTGCGGGCTATCTGGTTGATCTGTGGAGCGGAAGACGGATGGTGTTGTGACTCACCTCGAAACCTGGTTGAAAGAAAAGGATAAATTTAATGATTTCTTTGATATTAAGTTCAATCCAGGGGCATATTAGAGAGGTGTTTTTCAGATGGTTAATTTTAAGGATAAAAGTATGCCAGCAGTCATTGATAAAGCCTTAGATTTCATTAACGGTATGAATACATCCGCTTCAGTTCCACACCCAATGGATGAAAGTACAGCCAAGGGGATTTTTAAATATTTGAACGAGTTGGGGGTTCCGGCGAGAGCAGCAGATGTGGCAGCCCGAGGCGATCGGGAAGGGTGGAATGCCGGGTTTACGGAAAAATTGGTCGGGTGGGCTGAAAAAATTGCGTCAGGAGAGCGGGTGCTTATTAAAAACCCTGAATATTTTTCTTTATATATGCGAGAGCAGCTTCGGGCACTGGTATAAGCTGAGCGCGCGCAAAAAGATCTATCTGCCCCGATGCTCTCGCCTTCAATACGGGAGCATTTATTCCGGCCTCCCAGAAAAAAAGGACCTGCGATTTCTCGCAAGTCCTTGAAATTTGGTGGCCCCTGCTGGACTTGAACCAGCGACCAAGCGATTATGAGTCGCCTGCTCTAACCACTGAGCTAAGGGGCCGTGGCGGTGGATTATAAAGTAACTCCGTGTTGCAATCCAGCCATAACCGTACGGATGCTGTTTTTATAAACAACGTATTTTCAATCCGTTATACTTTCAGCCTGATGTATCGTTCAGGAGTTAATATGGTTAAGGACATACTGGCGCGGGAGCTGAGAGTGGTATTTTGCGGCATCAATCCCGGCCTCTCTTCTGCGGGGACAGGGTTCCCGTTCGCGCATCCTGCCAACCGTTTCTGGAAGGTAATCCACCTTGCCGGATTTACCGGGCGTCAACTGAAACCGGAAGAGGCGCAGCATCTGCTGGATTTCCGCTGTGGCGTTACCAAATTTGTCGACAGACCTACCGTACAGGCGAACGAAGTTAAGCTTCAGGAGATGCGTAGCGGCGGCCATAAGCTCATTGAGAAGATTGAGCACTATCAACCTGCGGCGTTGGCGATTCTGGGCAAGCAGGCGTTTGAGCAGGGATTTAGCCAGCGCGGCGCGCAGTGGGGAAAACAGACGATGACCATTGGCGATACGCAGGTCTGGGTGTTGCCGAATCCCAGCGGCTTAAATCGCATCAGGACGGAAAAGCTGGTGGAGGCGTATCGGGAACTTGATGAATCGCTGGTGGTTGATGGACTGTAAGCGGTAAAAAAAAACGCCACCTTGCGGTGGCGTTGATGCTTATGCGGCGAGACTAATCGTCCAGGAAGCTACGCAGCACTTCAGAACGGCTCGGGTGACGCAGTTTACGCAGCGCCTTCGCTTCGATCTGACGGATACGTTCGCGGGTAACGTCAAACTGTTTACCCACTTCTTCCAGCGTATGGTCGGTGTTCATATCGATACCGAAACGCATACGCAGCACTTTTGCTTCACGCGCCGTCAGGCCAGCCAGCACGTCATGCGTTGCAGCACGCAGGCTCTCGGTGGTGGCAGAGTCCAGCGGCAGCTCGAGGGTGGTATCCTCGATGAAATCTCCCAGATGCGAATCTTCATCGTCGCCGATCGGCGTTTCCATGGAGATAGGCTCTTTGGCGATCTTCAGCACTTTACGGATCTTGTCTTCCGGCATCAGCATGCGCTCGGCCAGCTCTTCTGGCGTCGGCTCGCGACCCATTTCTTGCAGCATCTGGCGGGAGATACGGTTGAGTTTGTTGATGGTCTCAATCATATGCACCGGAATACGGATGGTGCGCGCCTGATCCGCGATAGAGCGGGTGATCGCCTGACGAATCCACCAGGTGGCATAAGTGGAGAATTTGTAACCACGACGGTATTCGAACTTGTCTACCGCTTTCATCAGACCGATGTTGCCTTCCTGAATCAGATCCAGGAATTGCAGACCACGGTTGGTGTATTTTTTGGCGATAGAGATAACCAGACGCAAGTTCGCTTCAACCATCTCTTTCTTCGCACGGCGGGCTTTCGCTTCGCCGATGGACATGCGACGGTTGATGTCTTTTACCTGCTCGATGGTCAGGCCGGTTTCTTCTTCAATCTGTTGCAGTTTTTGCAGGCTGCGCTGAACGTCTTCAGTGACATCGTGCAGCTTTTCGGACCACGGCTTGTTCATTGCAATGGCGGCATTGAACCAGGTTTCGCTGGTTTCGTTGCCGGTGAACAGGGTGATGAAGTTTTTCTTCGGCATTTTGCACTGCTCAACGCAGAGCTTCATGATCAGGCGTTCTTGCGTGCGAACGCGATCCATCATGACGCGCATGCTGTTCACCAGGTAGTCGAACTGCTTCGGCACCAGGCGGAACTGCTTAAACACTTCAGACAGCTTCAGAATTTCGGTCTGCGCATCGGCGTGGCTGCGACCTTTCGCTTTGATGGTGTCACGGGTGACTTCGTACTGCGTACGCAGCTCTGCGAATTTTTCGCGCGCCAGTTCCGGGTCGATGCTGTTGTCGTCATCGCTGCTGTCGTCGTCTTCTTCTTCGTCTTCATCATCGTCGTCGTCCATCTCTTCCTGAGAGAGTTCAGAACCGACGTGCGTGGCGGTAGGCGCCATATCTTCTTCAGCGTTCGGGTCAACAAAGCCGGTGATCAGATCTGACAGGCGAGCTTCTTCGGCTTCAACGCGATCGTACTGTTCAAGCAGATAAGTAATCGCTTCCGGGTATTCGGCAACGGAGCATTGAACCTGGTTGATCCCGTCTTCAATACGTTTAGCGATGTCGATTTCGCCTTCACGGGTTAACAGTTCAACCGTACCCATCTCACGCATGTACATGCGTACCGGGTCAGTGGTACGACCGATTTCAGATTCAACACTGGATAAAACTTGAGCAGCAGCTTCTTCCGCGTCTTCGTCGGTGTTGTTGGTGTTTTCAGCAAGCAGCAGATCATCGGCATCCGGTGCTTCTTCCATCACCTGAATACCCATGTCGTTGATCATTTGGATGATGTCTTCGATTTGATCTGAATCGACGATATCTTCCGGCAGATGGTCATTGACCTCGGCATAGGTCAGATAGCCTTGCTCCTTACCACGGGTGACAAGAAGCTTCAGCTGTGACTGCGGGTTTTGCTCCATAAGACGGTATCCACACTTATTTCGTTTGATTGGTGTCGGCGGTGTATCTGCCAACCTTTAAAGCGAGGGCGTACTTATATTTTTGCCGCTGCCTCTCAGTGCGGCTGTCGGGGGCTTCCCGATCGCTATTCGGCACTTAAGCCGTTAAATACGTTATCCTTCAAGTTGTCTCTGCGTTAGCTGCGTTCTCTTGCTGCCTTAATACAACTTGAACGATTTTGTCTATCAATTCATTTTTTGGCCAGTTCCTGGTTCAGCGTCCAGAGTTCCCGGCGTTCTTCGTTGCTTAAACCGTGTGTGCGATCGCGAGCAATCAACTCTTCCTGGCGCAGCTTAAGCATCGAATCAAACATATGGTTGAGTGAGTCGGTGAAGGTTTTTTCAGCAATGTCCTTATCAGCTATATCGTCCCACATCGACAATTTTTCAAGGGTCGCAGCACTATTTGTGCCGCGATAATGTTCTAAAAGTTGGCCGGTGGTCAGACCTGGTTGAGACAAACAAGTGTTGACCAGTTCTTCAAATAAGCCAAGCCCGGGCAGCTTTTTTTGATCCAGACCGCCTAGCGGTGGTACTAACGGCGCCAAATCCGGGTTTTGTACCAGTAACCCTATAAGTATACGCATGGTCGTGCGTTTTAGCTGCGGAGCAGGGCGTACCGTGCCACTTTCTGCCTGTTTTGGCATTAAGCGGTCAAGCTGGCTATCGTCAAAGATGCCTAATTTCAGCCCCAGCATCTGTCGTAGCTGGATCCTGTGCGTATCTCCGGGAACCTGGTTAATCAGCGGCAGCGCCAGCGCGGCAAGCTGCGTACTTCCATCCGGCGTACTCAAATCAACCTGCGGCAAGAGGCTATTGAAGAGAAACAGAGAGAGCGGCAGAGCCTGCTCCATCCGTGCTTCGAATGCTTCTTTGCCCTCTTTACGCACCAGCGTATCCGGGTCTTCGCCATCAGGCAGGAACATAAAGCGCAACTGCCGTCCGTCGGTGATATAGGGCATTGCCGTTTCAAGCGCTCGCCATGCCGCATCGCGTCCGGCCCGATCGCCGTCATAACAGCAAATCACATTGTTAGTCGCCCGGAATAACATGTGGATATGGTCGGCTGTTGTCGATGTCCCCAACGATGCCACGGCGTAGTTAATGTCGTACTGCGCCAGCGCGACAACGTCCATATAGCCTTCAACAACAAGCAGTCGCTGCGGTTCAGCGTTATGTTGCTGAGCTTCATAAAGGCCATACAGCTGTCGACCTTTATGGAAAATATCGGTTTCCGGGGAGTTCAGGTATTTCGGCGTATCGTTACCGAGTACGCGACCACCAAAACCAATCACCCGTCCTCGTTTATCGCGAATCGGGAACATCACCCGATTACGGAAACGATCGTAGGTTCTGCCCTGGTCATTGTTGACCAGCATTCCGGCATCCAGTAACAGCGCTCTGTTGTCGCTATTATTACCGAAACGTTTTAATGCATTATCCCAGCCTGGCGGAGCGAAACCAATCGCGAAGCGTTGAACGATTTCAGCGCTAAGGCCGCGTTTTTGCAAATATTGGCGCGCAGGCTCTGCTGTGGGGTGGGCGAGCGACTGTTGATAAAACGCATTCAGCCCGTCCATTAACTGATAGAGGTTTTGCCGTTGATGGCGCTCTATCTGGCTAAGACCTGTCCCTGCTTCGTAGGGAATTTCCAGGTTGTGCATTGCAGCCAGTTCTTCGACGGTTTCCACGAAATCGAGCTTGTCGTAGTTCATGAGGAAATCGATCGCGTTGCCGTGCGCGCCGCAGCCAAAGCAGTGGTAAAACTGTTTTTCACCGTTCACGGTGAAAGAGGGGGTTTTTTCGTTATGGAACGGACAGCACGCGTGAAAATTCTTGCCCTGCTTTTT
The DNA here is from genome assembly GCF_030333525.1 of Citrobacter sp. CK188. NCBI lineage: Bacteria > Pseudomonadati > Pseudomonadota > Gammaproteobacteria > Enterobacterales > Enterobacteriaceae > Citrobacter > Citrobacter sp. CK188. The sequence continues at coordinate 253,821 of NZ_JAOWFU010000034.1, read as the reverse complement.
CAGCTTCACCCGCGCATCGATCAGATCGATGATGTCGGTGCGTGCCAGCAGGTCATTGATAAATACGCGTGGGATTCGTCCAGCCATATGCCCCTTTTATACACTTCATCCTTCAGGCGCCGCTTTGCCGCATCCTGAATGATTTTGTATATATGCCAATGCATAAACGAAAATAAGCCGCGCATTCCTTTCGGAAGCACGGCCTTACAACTACAACTCGGTCTGAATCGAGAGCTTACGCCCTCAACGCATTAGTACAGACGAGTGCGGCGTGCGTTTTCGCGAGCCAGTTTCTTCGCGTGACGTTTCACTGCTGAAGCTTTAGCGCGCTTACGTTCGGTAGTCGGTTTTTCATAGAACTCACGACGACGAACTTCCGCCAGAACACCTGCTTTTTCACAGGAACGCTTGAAGCGACGCAGAGCTACGTCGAACGGCTCGTTTTCACGTACTTTAATTACCGGCATGTGCCTCTCACCTTTGATTAAATCGGTTTGCCGCTGGCATCAGCGCCAGCTTATTTCAAAATGGTGCGGAATTTTACTGCAATTGCTGCTGCTTTGTAAAGCACCGACGCCTTTTTTGAAAGGGACTTTTATAAGGGTGAGGAGTATACACGAGGCTGTCGCCAGGGGCGAACAAAGTTTTACATCAACCCGCATTGGCCCTACACTGCGCGGTATCAGAGTGAGGTAAAACAAGTCATGCGTGTACTGGGTATTGAGACATCCTGCGATGAAACCGGCATCGCTATTTACGACGACGAAAAAGGTCTGTTAGCCAACCAATTGTATAGTCAGGTGAAATTGCACGCTGACTACGGCGGCGTAGTGCCTGAACTGGCCTCGCGCGACCACGTACGCAAGACCGTGCCGCTGATCCAGGCGGCGTTGAAAGAGTCGGGTCTGACGGCGAAAGAGATTGATGCCGTGGCCTATACCGCAGGGCCGGGTCTGGTGGGGGCGCTGCTGGTCGGCGCGACCGTTGGCCGTTCGCTGGCGTTTGCCTGGAATGTTCCGGCGATTCCGGTACACCATATGGAAGGGCACCTGCTGGCGCCGATGCTGGAAGACAATCCGCCGGAATTTCCGTTCGTGGCGCTGCTGGTCTCCGGCGGTCATACCCAACTTATCAGCGTGACCGGGATTGGTCAGTATGCGCTGTTAGGCGAATCCATTGACGATGCGGCCGGTGAAGCGTTTGATAAAACCGCCAAACTGCTGGGACTGGATTACCCTGGCGGCCCGATGCTGTCGAAAATGGCGGCGCAGGGCACCGCAGGGCGTTTTGTCTTTCCGCGTCCGATGACCGACCGTCCTGGGCTGGATTTCAGCTTCTCCGGGCTGAAAACGTTCGCCGCAAACACGATCCGCAGCAACGGTGATGATGAACAGACCCGCGCCGATATTGCCCGTGCGTTTGAAGATGCGGTGGTGGATACGCTGATGATCAAGTGTAAGCGAGCGCTGGATCAGACCGGCTTTAAGCGTCTGGTGATGGCGGGCGGGGTGAGCGCCAACCGCACGCTGCGTGCGAAGCTGGCGGAAATGATGCAAAAACGGCGTGGCGAAGTGTTCTACGCGCGGCCAGAGTTTTGCACCGATAACGGCGCGATGATCGCCTACGCCGGTATGGTGCGCTTCAAAGCGGGCGCAACGGCGGATTTAGGCGTGAGCGTGCGTCCTCGCTGGCCGCTGGCGGAGCTGCCTGCGGCGTGATTTTTTGCCCGGTGGCGGCTTCGCTTACCGGGCTTACAATACCGTAGGCTGGCTCAGTCGAAGCCGCCGCCCGGCGATAAAAAACGCTACACCCGCAACATCCCTTTATCTTCCAGAAACGCAATAATCGTCGCCAGGCCGTCACCGATTTTCAGGTTGGTAAACGCCCACGGCCGATCTCCGCGCATACGCATTGTATCGCGCGCCATCACCTCCAGCGACGCGCCCACATACGGCGCCAGATCCGTTTTGTTGATCACCAGAAAATCGGATTTGGTAATCCCCGGCCCGCCTTTACGCGGGATCTTCTCGCCTTCGGCCACGTCGATCACATAGATCGTCAGATCGGCCAGCTCCGGGCTGAAGGTGGCGCTCAGGTTATCGCCGCCGCTCTCGACAAAGATCAGATCCAGGTTGCCGAATGTCTCGCTTAATGCTTCCACCGCCGCCAGGTTCATTGAGGCGTCTTCGCGAATGGCGGTATGCGGACAACCGCCGGTTTCCACGCCGACAATCCTTTCCGGCGCCAGCGCGCCCGCTTCGGTAAGAATGCGCTGATCCTCTTTGGTATAAATATCGTTAGTCACCACCGCCAGTTGATACGTATCGCGCATCGCTTTGCATAACGCTTCCAGCAGGGCGGTTTTACCGGAACCCACCGGACCGCCCACGCCGACGCGCAGGGGATGTTTATAGTCGTTCATCGTGTCTCCTCAGGAGCGAAATAATCGGCAATATTGTGTTTCGTGACGGGCAGAAGCGATGGCGGCCAGCGGCGTGGATGAGCCCAGATCCGCATCCGGGCGAGCCAGCGCCTGCGCCATACCCTGCGCGTAATGGTCGCAAAGCGAAAGAATGAGCTGCTGCGCCGCCTGTTGTCCGAAGGGCACCAGCTTCACCCCCGCCATCACCGCGCTTTCTAACCAGCTGTAGCCGAGGCTTAACGCCAGATCCGTCAGCGGGATGCGCCAGCGCACGCCCAGCCACGCCATACCGCAGAGCTGGCTGTCGGCAAAAAGCGGACGCCACGTCTGCGGGCAGTCCGGCACCCAGTCCACCACCAGGCGTGTAAACGCCGCCCCCCGGCTGCGCTCTTCTTCGCGCAGTTCCCGGGTTTCCCGGCAGGCCAGCAGATATGCGCTCCAGCGGCGAGCGGCGGTAACGTCATTCCGTTCACAGGCGTGGTACAACCGGGCGAAAATCGGCAGGTCGACGGTAAAAAAGTTCTGCTCCAGCTGTTGCGTTTGCCAGTGCGCAAAGTCTTCCGCGTTTTTCACCCAGCCGATCTCCACCGCCCACTCCAGCCCCTGAGACCAGGTAAACGATCCCACCGGTAAACTGCTGCTGGCGAGCTGCATCAGGCGCAGCCGTTGTCTGGCGTCAGTCATCAGTGGGCGTGGCCGTGGTGATGGCCGTGAGATTCGCTGGCATATGCTCCCGCCTCCGGTTCAAAGGGCAGATGCGCGAAAGTCACCTCTAAGCTGAGCTGGCGCAGCATGTCGTCGAGTACGTGATCGTGGTGATAGCGCAGCTCGTCAGGCAGAATTTGCAGCGGAACGTGGCGGTTGCCCAGGTGGTAGCAGGCTTTGGCGAGCAGGAACGGATCGGCGCAGCGCACGACCGAAACGGCTTCGTTTGCGGCGATGATCTCCACCACCTCTGCACCATCTTCCGTACTCAGGCGATCGCCGCCGCGTAACAGCAAACCGCGCGGCAGCAGTAAACCGGCTTCGCGTCCGTCGCCCAGCACTACCTTCGCCCGGCTTTTGACGCGGACATCAATGGGGAGCGTCAGCGTTGCCGTGACGGTGGCGGGCGTTTCAATACGTTGCGTCAGATACAGCATGTCGTCTCCTCAGAATAAAAAATAACGCTGGGCCATCGGCAACACGTCTGCCGGTTCGCTGGTGATCGGCTTACCGTCAATGCGCACCTCGTAAGTCTGGGCGTCAACGGTGATGTTGGGTTGCAGGCTGTTGTGGATCATGTCGGCTTTTTTTACCGTCCGGCAGCCTTTCACGACGGCGGTGGCGCTGCGTAAGTTGAGCTGCTGCGCAATGCCGTTTTCAACCGCAGCCTGAGAAAGAAAGGTCAGGCGACAGTGATGACGCGCCGCGCCAAGCGCGCCAAACATCGGCCGGTAATGCACCGGTTGCGGTGTGGGAATCGAGGCGTTGATATCACCCATCGGCGCGCAGACAATCATCCCGCCTTTGATGAGTGTTGTGGGTTTTACGCCAAAAAAGGCCGGAGACCAGAGCACCAGATCCGCCAGCTTTCCGGCCTCAACAGAACCGACCTCATGGGCGATGCCGTGGGTTAGCGCCGGGTTTATCGTGTACTTGGCGATGTAGCGTTTTACGCGCTGGTTGTCGTTATCGCCCGTCTCCTCCGCTAACGGGCCGCGTTGTACTTTCATCCGGTGCGCCACCTGCCAGGTTCGCAGAATGACTTCGCCCACCCGTCCCATCGCCTGGGAATCCGACGAGGTCAGGGAAAAGGCGCCGAGATCGTGCAGCACATCTTCGGCGGCGATGGTTTCCCGACGAATACGCGACTCGGCAAACGCCACATCTTCGGCGATATCCGGGTCGAGATGGTGGCAGACCATCAGCATATCGAGATGCTCGTCAATGGTGTTGACGGTATAAGGCAGCGTCGGGTTGGTGGAGGAGGGGAGAATATGGGGATGCGCGCAGGCGGTGATAATATCCGGGGCGTGACCGCCGCCCGCCCCTTCGGTATGAAAGGTATGGATCGTGCGATCGCCAATTGCCGCCAGCGTGTCCTCGACGAAACCGGACTCGTTTAACGTGTCGCTGTGCAGCGCGACCTGAATATCCATCTCTTCAGCTACGGTCAGCGCACAGTCGATCGCCGCGGGCGTCGCGCCCCAGTCCTCGTGGATCTTCAGGCCGATCGCGCCGGCGGCAATCTGCTCACGCAGCGCGTCCTGGTTCGAGCCATTCCCTTTGCCGAGAAAACCGATATTCACCGGCAGGCTGTCCGCCGCCTGCAACATACGGGCGATGTACCACGGGCCAGGCGTACAGGTAGTGGCATTGGTGCCCGCCGCCGGGCCGGTGCCGCCGCCAATCATGGTCGTCACGCCAGAGACCAGCGCCTCTTCCGCCTGCTGCGGGCAGATCCAGTGAATATGCGTGTCCACGCCGCCTGCGGTAACGATCTTTCCTTCACCGGCGATCGCCTCCGTGCCGACGCCAATCGGGATCGTCACGTTGGGCTGAATATCCGGGTTACCGGCTTTGCCGATGGCGAAGATCCTGCCATCTTTGATGCCGATGTCCGCTTTGACGATCCCCCAGTGATCGACGATCAGCGCGTTGGTGATCACCAGATCCACACACGCGCGAGCACGCATTTGCCCCTGGCCCATACCGTCGCGGATCACTTTACCGCCGCCGAATTTCACCTCTTCGCCGTAGGCCGTGAGATCGTTTTCGACTTCGATCCACAGTTCGGTATCCGCCAGACGCACCCGGTCACCGGTCGTCGGGCCAAACATGTCGGCATAAGCCTGCCGGGAAATCTCAGTCATTGTCTGCCTCCAGAGAGCCCATTACCTCGCCGCGAAAACCAAAAATACGCTGTGCCCCGGCGACGCGCACCAGTTCGACCTCGCGTTTTTGCCCCGGCTCAAAACGCACTGCCGTGCCTGCGGGGATGTTCAGGCGAAAACCGCGTGCGGCTTGCCTGTCAAAGCGTAATGCGGGGTTGACCTCGTAAAAGTGATAGTGCGATCCGACCTGAACCGGGCGATCGCCATGATTCTCAACCACGATCGTGCAGGTTTCTCTGCCTGTATTGATCGCGATGTTTCCCGTGGAGATCCTGTATTCGCCTGGAATCATGGTTCCTCCTTTATACGATCGGGTTATGAACGGTGACCAGTTTCGAGCCGTCTGGAAAGGTGGCTTCAACCTGAATATCCGGGATCATTTCCGGCACGCCCTCCATCACCTGATCGCGGGTCAACACATGGCGACCGTCTTCCATCAGTGACGCCACGCTTTTGCCGTCGCGGGCGCCTTCCATAATGAAAGCGCTGATCAGCGCCACCGATTCCGGGTAGTTCAGCTTCAGTCCACGCGCCAGACGACGCTCCGCCACCAGCGCGGCGGTAAAGAGCAACAGCTTGTCTTTTTCTCTGGGAGTCAGTTCCATAGTGATTCTCTTATGTCTGCCAGATACGGGGCAGGAGTGGCGGTTTTTGGGTCAGTTGTGGTCGTAAGGATTGCCAGACGGCGCGCATAACGCGCTGGATAAGCAGGTTGTCGTGCCCGAGAAAGCGCAGGGCCAGCAGTGAATCAATCAGCGTCGCGCCAGCGTAGTCGCCGAGGGGGGCAATTTGCTCGCGTATGCCGTCCAGCATCTTTTCCGTGGCGGGATAACAGAGCAGCGTACCGCTCCAGGGATGTCTGGCGACGGTGTGCAGGTTTCCTCCCTCAAGATGCAGCCTTTCTATTAATAGCGGCGTACCGTCCCGCCATACTTCCAGGCGGTTGCGCAGTGTGCCGTGGCTGAAGGTCTCCTGCATCACCGGTCGCCCCAGACAGAGCAGATCCCAGGCCAGCAGCCGGCTCTCTTGCGCCAGATGAAAGACCGACTGGATGTTAGCGTTCGCGCCGGGAAAAAGGATCGTATCCTGCGGCAGCCACTCCAGCGTGGCCTGCGGGGCGAGATAAAAATCCTGCCGCAGCTGCGCCTGAGGGCCGCGACTGCGGTAAAACTTCCCTGCGCCAGGCTGGGTGATTAACGCATGGCTGTCTGTTGCAAGCGTGGCGGAAATCGTGAGTTCATCGCCCCCGACAATGCCGCCCGGCGGATGAAGCAAATAGAGGTGGCAAACGTCGTCTTCCGGGTAAAACGGACGCTGTACCGTCAGCGGGCCGACGTGTCGCGCCGAAGTGAGCACTGTTTTATGCGCGGCGCGGGTAAACCGCAGATCCAGTTCGGCCTGCCAGCCCCGTGTGAGAGTCTTGTGCGCAACGGTGTCCAGAGCGTTTCCCTTATCAGCGTGAGGGGAGTGCATACAAAAAAGTATGCCTCAGCGCATCGGGAAAACGGTCATACGAGAAGCTTATGGAAAAAAGAGGCGACGTCATGCCGCCCCAACGAGGTTTACAGCAAAACGAGAGGCATCCAGATAAGGCCGGTTATTACCAGCAGAACCAGGAAGATCAGGCCAAAAATAGCGCCCAGCCGCCAGTAATCCACCGTCGGCAGATAACCGCTACCGTAATAGATGGGGCTTGGGCCGGTCGCATAGGGGGTGAGAATGCTGCCCAGACCAATGGCGGCGCCGACCATCAGGCAAAACACCGGTAAGGGGATGTCCGGCATCGCCAGCGCGGCGGCAATCATCATCGGCGCCAGCGCGGAGGTATAAGCGGTAGCGCTGGCAAAAAAGTAGCGTAACAGATAAAACACCACGATGAGCGCGACCATCACCATCATCGGCGAATAGCCGCTTAGCCCGTTTGCCAGCAGTTTGCCAAACCAGGTGATAAAGCCGGTATTGTTCAGTCCGGTGGCGAGCGTAATCAGCGAAGCCAGCCAGAAGAAAACGTTCCATGCCGCTTTATTGCTGACGATGTCATCCCAGGAGATGATGCGTAATACCAGCATCAATGCCACCACGCTGTAACCGACCATTGCGGCATCAATGTAATCGCCGCCGAAGATCCACAGCACCAGCGCGCCGACCATCAGCACCAGCATCTTTTTCTCGCGCGAGCAGAGCGGGCCCATCTCCTTTAGCTCAGCTTCCGCCCAGCGCGGCACCTGGTCGCCCGACTTCAGCACCGGCGGATACAGCACGTAGGCCAGCCACGGAACCAGCAAGACCAGCAGAATGCTTAGCGGCAGCATTCCTGAGAACCAGTCGCCCCAGCTTAGCGCCGTATGGGATGCGCTTTTCATCAGGCCAATCAGCAACAGGTTAGGCGCCATCGCCGTCAGGAAAATGGCGCTGGTAACGCAGTCGGCGGTGATGCCCATCCACATAATATACGAGCCAATGGAGCGGGAACTGGCGTCGTTAGGCTGCGAGTTATAGAGCGGCGGCAGGTTGCGGATAATCGGGTAGATGATCCCGGCGCCGCGCGCGGAGTTAGACGGCGTGACCGGGGCGAGGATCAGCTCGGAAAACATCACCGCATAGCCAAGAAACAGCGTGCGATGGCCCATCTTTTTTACCAGCATCAGCGCAATTCGCCGACCGAGACCGGTTTTTTCATAGCCGGTGCCAAACATAAAGGCGGCGAAAATCAGCCAGATAACCGAGTTAGAAAAACCAGACACCGCCCACGAGAGGGCTTTGGCGGTAAATTTAAAACCTTCCTGCGCGAGCTGATCGGGGCTGAACAGCAGCCACGGCGACAGAACGGCAATGATCGAAATCCCGATCATCGCCACGACCGCGCCCGGCACAGGTTCCAGAATGAGTCCCACAATGACGCCGGTAAAGACCGCAAAATAGAGCCAGGTGTGGCTCTCAAGACCGGTGGGGACGGGCAAAACAGCAATAATGGCGATGACCACCAGTGGAGCCAGGTATCGCCACCAACCAGATAAAGGTGCCATTGTCGTATCCCTGAGAAAAGGGAGAGGCGCAGCGCCTCTCCTGAAGGGTTATTTGATGTAGTGCACGTACTCGCAGATCTCGTCAACGATGGGACCGCGACGCTCGGCGAACTGTTTTTTGTTGTCGGCGATCAGGTTGTTGCCGTGGGTATCGATAGAAACAATCAGCGGCCCGAACTCTTTCACCCGGCAAACCCACAGCGATTCCGGCATGCCGAGTTCCGTCCAGTGCACCTCTTCTATCTCTTCGACCTGGGTCGCCGCCAGCACCGCGCAGCCAGCCGGGAAGATGACGTGCAGCGCTTTGAATTTCTGGCAGCCTTCTTCGGTCAGCGGCCCCATCCCGCCTTTTCCGACCACCAGCTTCACGCCGGTCTGCTCAATGAACTCTTTTTCAAAGGCTTCCATACGCATGCTGGTGGTCGGGCCGACGGAGACCATCTCCCATTTATCACCGTTTTTACGCACAATCGGCCCGGCGTGGAAAATCGCTTTGCCGTTGAGATCGTAAGGAATGGGGCGCTTGAGTTCGATCAGACGGCGGTGACAAACGTCGCGACAGGTCACCAGCGTTCCGGTCAGGTAGATCACATCGCCAATGCGGATATCTTCCAGGTCTTCGGCTTTGATCGGGGTAGTGAGGATCTTTTTCATAACGCGCTCCGGGTGTGGGACAGGTTTTCGAAGGAGAGGTCAGAATGAACCAGCAGCGTACCGCGACGGTGCGCCCAGCAGCCGGTGGAGACAGCCACGCCAATGGTTGATGGATGGCGTGCGGCGGATTCGATGTGTACGCCCATCACCGAGCTGTTGCCGGTCAGCCCTTGTGGGCCGATTCCCAGGCGGTTTAGTCCTTCTTCCAGCCGCAGCTCAAGCTCTGCTGCCTTTGGATTCGGATGACGGGTGCCTATCGGGCGCAGAATCGCTTTGCGGGAAAGCACGGCGGCGGTTTCGACGGAGGTTGCGATGCCCACGCCGACCAGTACCGGCGGACAGGCATTGACCGCCAGCGTGGAGATGTTTTCAAAGACGAATTTCACCACGCCTTCGTAGCCTTCGGAAGGCATCAGCACTTTGGAACGCCCCGGCAGCGTGCAACCGCCGCCCGCCATATAAACTTCAATTTCCGCATCGTCGCCATCGGGAATAATCTCCCAGGTGACCCACGGCACGCCGCTGCCGGTGTTTTTGCCGGTATTCACTTCGTCGAAAATTTCGACCGCGTTATGGCGTAGCGGCGCTTTTACGGTGGCGTCTTCCACGGCCTGCTTAAGAATACTTTGCAGCTCGCCCAGCAGCGGGAAGCGGGAACCGACCTTCACGAAGAACATAATTTCACCCGTGTCCTGGCAGGCCGGGCGGTTCAGGTCGATTGCTTTCTGCATGTTATCGAACATCGTGTGGTAGATAATGTTTCCCATCGATGAGGTTTCGGCATCACGCAGCTGTTTTAATTTATCGACGACGTCGTCGGGCATTCGGGTGGAGATCATGGCGGTAAAATTAGCGACAATATCCGTCAACGTAGTAACCGCATTTTGGTTATTTTGATTGCTCATCATATCAACTCCAGTTCTTTTATTAATCTGGAAATAAATTCTCTGGAGTAAACTACCACTAAAGGTGTGGTTTTATATTTTTTGTCACTGTGTATATGCAATTAACAGTTCGTGAATCACACTACAGAAAGGTGATGAAAATTGAGCAAAGGCAGGGTTTAACGACGTTAAGAGATTTACACTGCGCGTATTAACATCACGGATAACCGACAGATGCTGAACAACTATCCCTTAGCCAAAGACCTACAGGTTTTGGTTGAAATTGTCCATACGGGAAGCTTTAGCGCGGCAGCGGCGGCGCTGGGGCAAACGCCCGCGTTCGTGACGAAACGGATTCAGATTCTTGAGACAACCCTTGCCACCACGCTGCTGAACCGCTCGGCAAGAGGTGTTGCGCTGACGGAAAGCGGGCAACGCTGCTATGAACATGCGCTGAAGCTCCTCACGCACTATCAGCGGCTGGTGGATGAGGTGACGCAAATTAAAACGCGCCCGGAGGGAATGATTCGCATTGGCTGTAGTTTTGGTTTTGGCCGCAGTTATATTGCACCTGCCATTACCGACCTGATGCGCAGTTATCCTGAATTACAGGTTCACTTTGAACTCTTCGATCGGCAAATTGATTTGGTACAGGATAATATTGATCTGGATATTCGGATTAACGATGAAATTCCTGATTATTATATTGCGCATTTGTTAACAAAGAATAAAAGAATATTATGCGCGTCTCCCGCATATCTCCAGAAATATCCTGAGCCAAAAACCTTACAAGAATTAAGCGGTCATGATTGTCTGGTGACAAAAGAACGCGATATGACCCACGGCATATGGGAACTGGGGAACGGGCAAGAGAAAAAATCAGTGAAAGTAACCGGACACCTCTCTTCCAATAGCGGTGAAATTGTTTTGCAGTGGGCGCTGGAGGGCAAAGGGATCATGCTGCGTTCAGAGTGGGATGTGCAGCCGTTTCTGGCGAGCGGTAAACTGGTGAGGGTATTGCCGGAGTATGCGCAGAGCGCCAATATCTGGGCGGTCTATCAGGAACCGCTGTATCGCAGCGTAAAGTTACGGGTATGTGTGGAGTTTCTGGCGGCATGGTGCCAGAAGCGACTCGGCAAGCCAGACGAGGGATATCAGGTGGCGTGGTGAACCAATCTGTAGGCCGGATAAGACGCTTTGCGTCGCCATCCGGCGATGCGTATGTGCCTGATGGCGGCTTCGCCTTACCTGGCCTACGGCGTGGTGTAAAAAGCTACTGCGGATCTTTCTCGCGCTTCTTCTTGAGTTTCGTCCAGATCTTCGTCTCCTGACGACGCCACAGGCGCTGGATGTTGTCATGGTGGCGCAGCAAAATCAGGCAAGACAGCATAGAGACCGGGAAGGTGAACTGGGGTTTAAACCACCACACGTAGAATGGCGCAATCAGCGCGCTGACGATCGCGCCCAATGACGAGTAACCGCTCAGTAAGACGGTCAGCAGCCAGGTGCCCGCCATCACGCCAGTTAAGTCCCAGCCGATGGGCGCGATCGCGCCGAATGCGGTCGCGACGCCTTTTCCGCCTTTGAAGCCAAAAAAGACCGGCCAGATGTGCCCCAGACAGGCGGCGATGGCAATCAGGCCCAGCCAGAAAGGGGTTACGCCTAATGCATAAGCGCCCCAGACGGGCAGCATGCCTTTGAGGACGTCGAAAATCAGTACCGCTACGGCTGCTCCCTTGCCCCCTATGCGTAACACATTGGTCGCGCCAGGGTTACCGGAGCCACTCTGACGCGGGTCGGGTAAACCTGCAATGCGGCAGACCAGAATGGCACTGGAAATTGAGCCGCAGAGGTACGCGAAGAGGATCATTCCAGGCGCGATTGCACTCATAAGCTGTTCCGTTTTGAAAATGTCGTGTTAAACGCTACTTCTGTGGATAATACGCATATTTCGCCGGAAGTGGTATCCGGGTTAGCCAAAAAGCAGGCAGGTCGTGATGGATATTGTATTTATAGAGCAACTTTCGGTAATCACCACTATCGGTGTTTACGACTGGGAGCAAACTATCGAACAGAAACTGGTGTTCGATATCGAAATGGCGTGGGACAACCGTAAGTCAGCCAGAAGCGACGACGTTGCGGATTGTCTGAGCTACGCCGACATTGCCGATACGGTAGTCAGCCATGTGGAGGGCGGCCGTTTTGCGTTAGTCGAACGCGTAGCGGAAGAGGTGGCGGATCTGCTGCTCAGCCGCTTTAACTCTCCGTGGGTGCGCATCAAGCTCAGCAAGCCCGGCGCCGTAGCGCGTGCGGCGAATGTTGGCGTTATCATTGAGCGTGGCAATAATCTGAAAGAAAATAATTAACTTCATAGTTTTTAAACCAAACGGCGATATATGGGTCTTAAAGCTGGAGTCATAACTGCTGTTCGTTTTTTTTGATTTAGGGGTTTATTGATGAGCGATATACACTCGCTGCTGGTGGCGGCAATTTTGGGTGTGGTCGAAGGATTGACGGAGTTTTTGCCCGTCTCCAGCACGGGCCATATGATCATTGTCGGTCACCTGTTGGGTTTTGAAGGCGATACGGCAGAGACGTTTGAGGTGGTAATTCAGCTGGGATCGATCCTGGCGGTGGTGGTGATGTTCTGGCGGCGTTTGTTCGGCCTGATCGGCATTCACTTTGGCAAACAACCACATGAAGGCACCGGAAAAGGACGCCTGACGTTAGGGCATATTGTGCTGGGGATGATCCCGGCCGTGGTGCTGGGCCTGGTGTTCCATGACACCATTAAGTCTTTGTTTAATCCCGTTAACGTGATGTATGCGCTGGTCGTGGGCGGTCTGCTGCTGATTGCCGCGGAATGCCTGAAGCCGAAAGAGCCGCGCGCGCCGGGCCTGGACGATATGACGTATCGTCAGGCGTTTATGATTGGCTGCTTCCAGTGTCTGGCGCTGTGGCCGGGCTTTTCCCGTTCCGGCGCGACCATTTCCGGTGGGATGTTGATGGGGGTGAGTCGCTATGCCGCATCGGAATTCTCATTCCTGCTGGCTGTTCCGATGATGATGGGCGCGACGGCGTTGGATCTCTACAAGAGCTGGTCGTTCCTGACGGTGGAAGATATCCCCATGTTCGCCGTGGGATTTGTGACTGCGTTCATTGTGGCGCTGATCGCCATCAAAACCTTCCTGCAATTGATTAAGCGCATCTCGTTCATTCCGTTTGCGATTTACCGCTTTGTCGTGGCTGCTGCGGTCTACGTTGTTTTCTTCTGATAACGCTTGATGCCGGATGGCGGCGTTTACGCCTTATCCGGCCTACGGTTCGATTTTGTAGGCCGGATAAGCGGAGCGCCATCCGGCAACAAAACGGTGAGCTTACGCCTCGGGTTTCGGGCAACGCCGTTCCTTCCAGTTAGCCACCGCTGCAATTCGCCGTCTGGTGAGTTCTTCGCGGATCTCCGCGCCTTTAAAGCCTGCCTCCACCACCTCTTTTGTCGGCACCGCCTGCGCGACCAGCCACGCTTCGCGCAGCCAGCGGCCTTGCGGATAGTCAGACGCCTCAAAACCGGTACGACCGCGCACGTCGGCCTCGCTGGTCAGGGCGATTTGCTCTACGCGCTGCGGCTTACGCCAGGCGTCAATCGAATCGAACAGCTTCACGATCGTTTTCGGCTGCAAAATCGGGAAGGTATGGATGAGATCGTGGAATTCCGCCACCAGTTTGGCTAAATCCCGAATCTCATTCGGCACACGCAGACGCTGGCATAACTGCTCGACCAGCTTTACGCCTGCCGGGCCGTGACCATGATGGCGCGGCCAGAGCGCTTTGGGCGTCAAGCCTTTGCCAAGGTCGTGACAGAGCGTGGCGAAACGCACATCAACGTTCGGGCTGAGCATGGCGGCCATTGATAACGTCATTAATGTGTGGATGCCGGTATCGATTTCCGGGTGCCACTTTGCCGGAGCCGGAACGCCAAACAGCGCGTCCACTTCCGGGAACAGAACGCGTAGCGCGCCGCAGTCGCGCAGCACCTGAAAGAAAACCTGCGGATTGCGCGTGGTTAAGGCGTTCTCGGTCTCCTTCCATACGCGCTCCGGCGTGAGGTGTTCCAGTTCGCCTGCGGCGGTCATGTCGCGCATCAACGCCAGGGTTTCATCAGCGATGCGGAAACTGAGGTGCGCGTAGCGGGCGGCAAAACGCGCCACGCGCAACACGCGCAGCGGATCTTCGCTAAAGGCGGGGGAAACATGGCGCAGCAGGCGATTGTCCAGATCGCGACGCCCCTGATAGGGGTCGACGATATGGCCGTCGTCATCCTGCGCGAGGGCATTAATGGTGAGGTCGCGACGTTGCAGGTCTTCTTCCAGCGTCACGTCCGGCGCGGCATAGCAGGTAAAGCCGGTATAGCCTGAACCGGATTTACGCTCGGTGCGCGCCAGCGCATACTCTTCACGCGTTTGCGGATGAAGAAACACGGGAAAATCGCGGCCTACCTGCTGGTAGCCCGCGTCAAGCATCTCCTGCGGCGTGGCGCCAACCACCACCCAATCTTTATCTTTGACCGGTAGCCCTAACAACGCATCCCGAACAGCACCACCGACCAGATAAATCTTCACGCCACTTTCCCTTCCTGAAAAAAATCATCCCTTAATCATATGTCAGTGCGGCAGAGAAGGCGATTTAGTTCATCCAGCGGTCTTTGCGTTTACGGCTTGGGATCATGTGCGGGAGAACCAGGCCGAGCAGCAGGCCGAGTCCCAGCACGCCGCCGCCATACATGAACCACTGCATAATAATGGTGCGCTGCTTGTCATCAAGTTGCAGATTGGCGGCGCTGACTTTCTTCTGCGCCACGATCAGCTCGTTTTTCAGCTTCTGGTTTTCTTCTTTCAACCCGTTAATCACGCTGTCGCTCTGCGACACTTTTTGCTGCATGTCGGCCGTGCGCTGATTCCAGGTGGTATCAATATTGTTCAGCTTATCGGTCAGCGTCTTAACCTGATTTTCCAGATCCGGTACGCGGATACGCAGGCTGGGCGAGCTGTTCAGCTCTTTCATCGGGATCCAGGCAGTACGACCTGTACTGTCTTTCACCTGAGCGTAATTCGTGTTGGCGTCAGTCTGTAATAATGTCACTTCCTCGCCGGCATTCACCGTACCCACGAGGCGATAATTATCTCCCGGACCGCTGCGGACCCAGGTATTCAGTTCGTCAGAGACATAGCGCTTCTCTTCTGCGTGGGAGACGGCAGTGGCGCTAAGTGCAAGTAAAGTTAATCCAATCAGGCGTAATTTTGGCATCAGGCTGTCGTTTTTGTCATAAAAAGTGGAACGATAGTAGTGGCATCAGTGTCTCTACGCAAAGCATTCGACATCAATCGGAATCATCTGTGTCATCTTTGCCACTGTTTTAAACTTTTACGCCCGTCAAATTGCTCGTTGCATGGCAATTTGGCGCAAAATACTATCTACTGACAAAAAAGAACGCGTTAAGTTCGCCGTCATTCTTCCCATATGTGACATAACCCATAAGTACAAGGCAATGGCTCAGGAAATCGAATTAAAGTTTATCGTTAATCACGACGCTGTAGACGCGTTGCGTGACCATCTGCAAACACTCGGCGGCGAGCACCATGCGCCCAGCCAGTTACAGAACATTTACTACGAAACGCCGGACAAGTGGTTGCGTGGCCATGATATGGGTCTGCGCATCCGTGGCGAGAATGGTCGTTATGAAATGACTATGAAAATCGGCGGTCGGGTTACGGGGGGTCTGCATCAACGGCCGGAATACAATGTTGCGCTGAGCGAGCCGACGTTGGATCTCGCACTGCTCCCGCAGGAGGTCTGGCCGAACGGCGAGCTGCCCGCGGATCTCGCTTCACGCGTGCAGCCGCTGTTCAGCACCGATTTTTACCGTGAGAAATGGCTGGTGGACGTTGACGGCAGCCGTATTGAAATCGCGCTCGATCTTGGCGAAGTGAAGGCCGGAGAATGTGCCGAGCCAATTTGCGAGCTGGAGCTGGAACTGTTAAGCGGCGAGACCCGTGCGGTGTTGAAACTGGCAAACCAACTGGTGTCGCAAGCGGGTCTGCGTCAGGGCAGCCTGAGCAAAGCCGCACGGGGATATCATCTGGCGCAGGGGAATGCTCCGCGTGAGATCAGACCTACTGCGGTGCTGAAAGCGCCAGCCAAAGCCAGCATTGAGCAGGGGCTGGAAGCGGCGCTGGAGCTGGCATTGTCGCAATGGCAGTACCATGAAGAGCTGTGGGTGCGTGGAAATGACGCCGCCAAAGCGGATGTACTGGCGGCGATGGGGCTGGTTCGCCATGCGCTGATGCTGTTTGGCGGCATTGTACCGCGTAAAGCAAGCGCTCACTTACGCGATTTGCTGACGCAGTCGGAAGCGACCCTTGTCTCTGAGGTTTCAGCCATTACGGCTATCTATAGCACGCAAACAGCGATGGCTAAACTGGCG
Organism: Citrobacter sp. CK188; assembly: GCF_030333525.1. Classification (NCBI taxonomy): domain Bacteria; kingdom Pseudomonadati; phylum Pseudomonadota; class Gammaproteobacteria; order Enterobacterales; family Enterobacteriaceae; genus Citrobacter; species Citrobacter sp. CK188. The sequence goes on along the minus strand of NZ_JAOWFU010000034.1, from coordinate 237,478 downwards.
CTGACCGAATGGCTGGTCACCAAAGCCTGGCAACCGTTCCTCGACGCCAAAGCGCAGGCGAAAATGGCCGATTCTTTCAAACGCTTTGCCGATATTCACCTGTCGCGCCACGCGGCGGAGCTGAAAGCGACTTTCGGGCAGCCGTTGGGCGATCGGTATCGCGATCAGCTTCCGCGCCTGACCCGCGATATTGACAGCATTTTGCTGCTGGCAGGTTATTACGACGCGAATGCGGTACAGGCCTGGCTGGAGAACTGGCAGGGCCTGCGCCACGCGATTGTGACAGGGCAGCGCATTGAAGTTGAACACTTCCGCAATGAGGCGATCTTCCAGGAGCCGTTCTGGCTGCATAGCGGAAAACGATAACCAGTAACGCCTGATGGCGATGCTGCGCATCTTATCAGGCCTACGACGCACAGGTTTTGTAGGTCGGATAAGGCGTTGCGCCGCCATCCGGCAACACTCATCGGGATTAGTTAGCCATCTGAGGACACACCTTAAATGAAGCCGCTTTCTTCACCGTTACAGCAGCACTGGCAGACCGTGGTTGAGCGGTTACCAGAAATCCTGGCTGAAGCCACGCTTAGCGTTCAGGCGAAGTCAGTACTTACATTTAGTGACTTTGTGCAGGACAGCGTGATTGCGCATCCCGAATGGCTGACTGAGCTGGAAAGCGCGCCGCCGCAGGCCGATGAGTGGCGGCATTATGCCGCGTGGCTACAGGACGCGTTGGCGCAGGTGACTGATGAAGCGGCGCTGATGCGTGAGCTTCGCGTATTCCGTCGCCGCATCATGGTACGTATCGCCTGGGCGCAGGCGCTGTCGCTGGTGGAAGAAGAAAACATTCTGCAACAGCTAAGCCAACTGGCGGAAACGTTGATCGTCGCCGCGCGCGACTGGTTGTATGACGCCTGCTGTCGCGAATGGGGTACGCCCTGCAACCATGATGGCGTACCTCAACCGTTGCTGATTCTGGGGATGGGAAAACTGGGCGGCGGCGAGCTGAATTTCTCCTCGGATATCGATCTGATCTTCGCCTGGCCGGAGCACGGTTCCACCCGGGGAGGTCGGCGCGAGCTGGATAACGCGCAGTTCTTTACCCGCATGGGGCAGCGTTTGATCAAAGTGCTGGACCAGCCGACGATGGACGGCTTTGTGTACCGGGTGGATATGCGCTTGCGCCCGTTTGGCGACAGTGGCCCGCTGGTGCTGAGTTTTGCCGCGCTGGAAGATTATTACCAGGAACAAGGGCGCGACTGGGAGCGTTATGCGATGGTCAAAGCGCGCATTATGGGCGCTGCCGACAGTGCGTATGTCGATGAACTACGCGCCATGTTGCGACCTTTCGTGTTCCGCCGCTATATCGATTTCAGCGTGATCCAGTCCCTGCGTAATATGAAAGGGATGATTGCCCGTGAAGTGCGTCGTCGCGGTCTGAAAGACAATATTAAGCTTGGCGCCGGCGGTATTCGTGAAATTGAGTTTATCGTGCAGGTGTTCCAGTTGATTCGCGGCGGACGGGAACCCTCGCTGCAATCGCGCTCGTTGCTGCCGACGCTGAGCGCGATTGATGCGCTGCACCTGTTGCCAGAAAATGACGCCGGACAGTTACGCGCGGCCTATCTCTTCCTGCGCCGTCTGGAAAACCTGCTGCAAAGCATCAATGATGAGCAGACCCAGACGCTGCCGGGCGATGAACTGAACCGGGCGCGCCTGGCCTGGGGAATGCGCACGGATGACTGGTCGCAGCTCACCGACATTCTGGCGGCGCACATGGCTAACGTGCGTCGGGTATTTAACGAACTGATTGGCGATGACGAAACCGATACTCAGGAAGATACGCTGTCGGAACACTGGCGCGAGCTGTGGCAGGATGCGCTACAGGAAGATGATACCACGCCGGTGCTGGCGCATCTGTCCGACGACGATCGCGGACGCGTGCTGGCGTTAATCGCCGACTTCCGTAAAGAGCTGGATAAGCGCACCATTGGCCCGCGCGGGCGGCAGGTGCTCGACCATCTGATGCCGCATCTGCTTAGCGACGTGTGCTCGCGCGAAGATGCCTCTGTGCCGCTGTCGCGTATTACGCCTCTGCTGGTGGGGATCGTTACGCGTACCACCTACCTTGAATTACTGAGCGAATTTCCCGGTGCGCTGAAGCACCTGATTTCGCTGTGCGCCGCTTCGCCGATGGTGGCGAGCCAGCTGGCGCGTTATCCACTGTTGCTCGATGAACTACTGGATCCGAATACGCTGTATCAGCCAACGGCGACCGACGCTTATCGCGATGAGTTACGCCAGTATTTGCTGCGTGTGCCGGAAGATGACGAAGAGCAGCAGCTGGAAGCGCTGCGCCAGTTTAAACAAACGCAACTGTTGCGCATTGCGGCGGCGGATATCGCCGGTACGCTGCCGGTGATGAAGGTCAGCGATCATCTGACCTGGCTGGCTGAGGCCATTATCGACGCCGTTGTCCAGCAGGCGTGGGGGCAAATGGTGGCGCGCTATGGGCAGCCGACGCACCTTGCTGAGCGCACCGGACGCGGGTTTGCGGTGGTGGGTTATGGCAAGCTGGGCGGCTGGGAGCTGGGCTACAGCTCCGATCTTGATCTGATCTTTTTGCACGATTGCCCAATGGATGTGATGACCGACGGCGAGCGTGAAATCGACGGCCGCCAGTTCTACTTACGCCTGGCGCAGCGCATTATGCACCTGTTCAGCACTCGCACCTCTTCCGGTATCTTGTATGAAGTGGACGCGCGGCTGCGCCCGTCCGGCGCGGCGGGAATGCTGGTCACGTCGGCGGAAGCCTTTGCCGATTATCAGAAAAACGAAGCCTGGACATGGGAGCATCAGGCGCTGGTGCGCGCCCGTGTGGTTTATGGCGACCCGCAACTGACCTCGCAGTTTGACGCCGTGCGTCGCGATATCATGACCCTCGCCCGCGAAGGCAAAACGTTGCAGACCGAGGTGCGCGAAATGCGCGAGAAAATGCGCGCGCATCTGGGCAACAAGCATCGCGATCGTTTTGATATCAAAGCCGATGAAGGCGGGATCACCGATATTGAGTTTATTACCCAATATCTGGTGCTGCGCTATGCGCATGAAAAGCCGAAGCTGACGCGCTGGTCCGATAACGTGCGCATTCTGGAACTGCTGGCGCAAAACGACATTATGGATGAACAAGAAGCGCAGGCGCTGACGCAGGCCTATACCACGCTGCGCGATGAGCTTCATCACCTTGCGCTACAGGAGCTTCCGGGGCATGTGGCGCAAGAGTGCTTCAGCAAGGAACGCGCGCTGGTACGGGCAAGCTGGCAGAAGTGGCTGGTTGCCGGGTGAAGTGTGCTATTATCGCGCGCAAATTTTAAGACCCTCAGAGAATCTCTCAGGAGACAGGAATGAAAGTAACGCTGCCAGAGTTTGAACGTGCAGGAGTCATGGTTGTTGGTGATGTGATGCTGGATCGCTACTGGTACGGGCCGACCAGCCGTATTTCCCCCGAAGCGCCGGTGCCCGTTGTCAAAGTGGACACCATTGAAGAACGTCCGGGCGGCGCGGCGAACGTGGCGATGAACATCGCTTCTCTGGGCGCAAATTCGCGTCTGGTGGGTCTGACCGGTATTGACGATGCGGCGCGCGCGCTGAGCAAAACGCTGGCGGATGTGAACGTAAAATGCGACTTCGTTTCTGTGCCTACGCATCCGACGATTACCAAACTGCGTGTACTTTCCCGTAACCAGCAGCTGATTCGCCTGGATTTTGAAGAAGGCTTTGAAGGCGTCGATCCGCTGCCATTGCACGAGCGTATTAACCAGGCGCTGGGCTCAATTGGCGCGCTGGTGTTGTCTGATTACGCCAAAGGCGCGTTGGCCAGCGTTCAGCAGATGATTCAGCTTGCGCGTAAAGCGGGCGTCCCGGTGCTGATCGACCCGAAAGGCACCGATTTCGAACGTTATCGCGGCGCCACGCTGTTGACGCCGAACCTGTCTGAGTTCGAAGCGGTGGCGGGTAAATGTAAAAGTGAAGAAGAGATTGTCGAACGCGGCATGAAGCTGATTGCCGATTTCGAATTTTCTGCGCTGCTGGTGACCCGTTCCGAGCAGGGAATGACGCTGCTGCAACCGGGTAAAGCGCCGCTGCATATGCCGACCCAGGCGCAGGAAGTGTATGACGTTACCGGTGCCGGGGATACGGTGATCGGCGTACTGGCGGCCACATTAGCGGCGGGGAACTCCCTGGAAGAGGCCTGCTATTTCGCGAACGCGGCAGCAGGCGTTGTCGTCGGTAAACTGGGAACATCAACCGTTTCGCCAATCGAACTGGAAAATGCGGTGCGCGGTCGTGCGGATACCGGCTTCGGCGTGATGACGGAAGCCGAACTGAAACAGGCCGTGGCCAGCGCGCGTAAACGCGGCGAGAAAGTGGTCATGACCAACGGCGTTTTTGACATTCTGCATGCCGGACATGTGTCTTACCTGGCGAACGCCCGCAAGCTGGGCGATCGCCTGATCGTCGCGGTGAACAGCGATGCCTCCACCAAACGTCTGAAAGGCGAAACTCGCCCTGTGAATCCGCTGGAACAGCGAATGATCGTGCTGGGTGCGCTGGAGTCCGTTGACTGGGTGGTTTCTTTCGACGAGGACACCCCGCAGCGGCTGATTGCTGGCGTGCTGCCGGATCTGCTGGTGAAAGGCGGTGACTATAAGCCAGAAGAGATTGCCGGTAGCGAAGAAGTCTGGGCCAACGGCGGCGAAGTGCTGGTGCTTAACTTCGAAGACGGTTGTTCGACCACCAATATCATCAAGAAAATCCAGAAAGACAGCGATAAATAACCGCTGAACAGACGGCCCGATACGCACAGCGCCATCGGGCATCTGGCTTGTTTCCAAAGTGTGATGTCAGGCAACTGATATGCGCACTTTTTGCACAACCGTTCAACACATATAAGAGAATACTGAAATTAGAAAAAGCATATGGCCTTAACAGATATTTGATAACTGGAGGGTATGCTGATGAACGACAAGAACGTATATTCGTTAAACAATTTTGATTTTCTGGCGCGCAGTTTCGCCAGGATGCAGGCTGAGGGCCATCCTGTTGATATCCAGGCCGTTACCGGAAATATGGATGAGGCGCACCGCAGCTGGTTTTGCAAACGCTATGCGCTTTACTGCCAACAGGCGACACAGGCTAAGAAGCTAGAACTCGAACACTGAAAATATCAACGGGCCTTACGGCCCGTTGTGGTTTTTACTCTTGCGGATCGACAGGCGGGATGGCGGGCGCAGGTTTAACATCTACAGGTTTCTCACGCGCTTCCAGCTCGCTGAGGCGTTGCTCCAGCAGCGCCAGCTTTTCGCGGGTGCGCAGTAAGACCTGAGTCTGCACGTCAAACTCTTCACGGCTCACCAGATCGAGACGCGTCAGCTGCGATTGCAGCGTCTGACGGATTTTCTTCTCGATATCTTCCCCGAACTCCCGAACCCCTTTCGGCATCGACTCGTGAACCTGACGAGCGAGTTGCTCAATTTTTTTCGGGTCAATCATTGTGGTTTCCCTGAACTGGTAAGTGTCAGAACACATTGTAGTGCGATATGCAGGCGTCATAAACCAGAATTGTGTGTCGCTTAGCGGAGTAAAGGCGTTGATGAAGGTAATCAATAGCGTTATAGTTAACTCGCTTATTCTCAGGGCGGGGCGAAATTCCCCACCGGCGGTAAATCAGCGTATGTCCAAAAGATTTCGCGTTGCGGCAATGCAGCAGCGGCGTGAAAGATGAAGGACAGGTTGAAAGCCCGCGAGCGCTTCAGGTGCAAATCTGAAGGTCAGCAGATCCGGTGTAATTCCGGGGCCGACGGTTAAAGTCCGGATGGGAGAGAGTAACGATCTAGTCGGGCATGGGCCCGCTCACGTTATTTTTTTGCCGCTTGTCGGTACTCCTAAGACTGCCCTGATTCTGGTAACCATAATTTTAATGAGGTTTTTTTACCATGAATCAGACGCTACTTTCCTCTTTTGGTACGCCTTTTGAACGTGTGGAACATGCGCTATCCGCGCTGCGTGAAGGACGCGGTGTGATGGTGCTTGATGATGAAGATCGCGAAAACGAAGGCGATATGATTTTCCCGGCCGAAACCATGACCGTTGAGCAGATGGCGCTGACCATTCGCCACGGCAGCGGCATTGTTTGTCTGTGCATCACTGAAGATCGTCGCAAGCAGCTCGATCTGCCGATGATGGTGGAGAACAATACCAGCGCCTACGGCACCGGTTTTACCGTGACCATTGAAGCCGCAAAAGGCGTGACTACCGGCGTTTCTGCCGCAGACCGCGTAACGACCGTTCGCGCAGCCATTGCCGATGGCGCGAAACCTGCCGATCTGCACCGTCCAGGTCACGTTTTCCCGCTGCGCGCGCAGCCGGGCGGCGTTCTGACCCGTGGCGGTCATACTGAAGCCACCATCGATCTGGTGACGCTGGCCGGGTTCAAACCTGCTGGCGTACTGTGCGAGCTGACGAATGACGATGGCACAATGGCGCGCGCGCCGGAATGCATCGCGTTTGCCGGTAAACACAACATGGCAGTAGTGACGATCGAAGATCTGGTGGCTTACCGCCAGGCGCACGAGCGTAAAGCCAGCTAATTCTGTAGGCCTGATAAGCGAAGCGCCATCAGGCGATGAGATGATAATAAAAACCGAAGCCGATTCGCAGGCTTCGGTTTTTTGTGTTTACAGAGGTCATTAATCCCGCCGTTTATCCCTTATATTTTGCTTTTTTAAACATCCCATCTGTTAATAAAAGCCCAACCTTTTTCTCTATGATCAAAATCATATTCTCGATTTCATACTGTGCCAGTATATAGGGCTACCTCAATATAGGTAGAAAAGGTTTTAACGCTAATTGTTTGGTAATATTAGATTTTAAGGGTAAAAGGATGTTTATCGCCTGGTATTGGCTCGTCTTAATTTTTCTGGTGATCGTAGGGTATTTTTGCCATATGAAACGCTATTGTAAGGCGTTTCGGCAGGACAGAGATGCGCTGCTGGAAATCCGCAATAAATTACTTCGTCGCGATGATGAAGAACGCGTTATGACCAAAGAGCAGGAATAAGCGCTTCCTGCTGCCTCTGTTATCCGATTCCCATCGCCTGAAGCACGACAAGACTCAACCCCATCACCGACATTCCACACAGTACGCCGTAGCTGGGATTATTATTAGGGTCGATCTCTTTTGCCAGCGGCATCAGCTCATCAACGGATAATGCCACCATAATTCCCGCGACGGCGGCCATGATGGACGCCATAACGACCGGTGAGATCAGGCTGCCCAGAATAAGCCACGCCATTACACCGCCAAGAATTTCCGCCATCCCGGAGATACCGGCCCAGAAAATTGCTGTCCGTTTTGAACCGGTTGCGGCGTAGACTGGCCCGGCGACCGCTAATCCTTCAGGAATATTGTGCAAGGCGACCGCCAGGGCAATGCCAAAACCCAATTCGAGGTTGCTGCTGGCGGTGACGAAGGTGGCGATACCTTCCGGGAAGTTGTGCAGGCTGATGCCCAGCGTCAGCAGGATGGCGGTGCGTTTTATCGAGCCGGAGAGAGGACGCGCGGTTTTTTGCACTAAATCTTGTGGATGGGCGTGGGGAAGCAGCCTGTCGAGACCGAAATAACCCAGCAAGCCGATAATAAACATGCCGTAACCCAGCACCGGAGACATGCCATCCGCCGCCAGCGCGGCTGGCAGCATCTCCATCAGCGAGATCAACAGCATAATGCCTGCGGCGAATCCCAGTGAAAACGCCAGCACGCGGTTGGACGGTTTTTGCCCCAGCACGCCAAGAAACGCGCCAATAAAGGTGGCAGCGCCCGCCAGTAAGGTCAGAATTAAAGGTACTGACATCGACAACTCCTTATGATTCAACTGTCCGAACCTGACCTTCAAAATAACTGATGATCTTCATCATGGTTATCTGAGTTCTTCATCCATCGAAAAAGCGTATTGTGATGATATCAAAATGACTCCCTCAGTAAGGATATCATCATGTCTTCAACACGTATGCCAGCATTGTTTTTAGGTCACGGTAGCCCGATGAACGTTCTGGAAGATAATGTGTATACCCGCGCCTGGCGGCATCTGGGGGATACATTGCCGCGTCCAAAAGCGATTGTCGTTGTCTCGGCGCACTGGTTCACGCGAGGGACGGGCGTGACGGCGATGGAAGCGCCAAAGACGATCCATGATTTTGGCGGCTTTCCTCAGGCATTGTATGACACGCACTATCCTGCGCCCGGTTCGCCGGAACTGGCGCAACATCTGGTTGAGTTGCTGTCGCCGACGCCGGTCGCGCTGGATAAAGAGGCGTGGGGCTTTGATCACGGCTCCTGGGGCGTGTTGATCAAGATGTACCCGAATGCGGATATCCCGATGGTGCAGTTGAGCATCGACAGCACCAAACCGGCGGCCTGGCATTTTGAAACAGGGCGCAAACTGGCGGCGTTGCGGGACGAAGGCATTATGCTGGTCGCCAGTGGCAACGTGGTGCATAACCTGCGCACGGCGCGCTGGCATGGCGAGAATACGCCCTACCCGTGGGCAACGTCATTCAATGAGTATGTGAAAGCGAATCTGACATGGCAGGGGCCGGTAGAACAGCATCCGCTGGTTAATTACCTCGATCATGAAGGAGGATCGCTGTCGAACCCAACGCCGGATCACTATCTGCCGCTGCTGTATGTGTTAGGCGCATGGGATGGCAAAGAGCCGGTGACGATCCCGGTTGACGGCATCGAGATGGGCAGCCTGAGTATGCTGTCGGTACAGGTGGGATGATTAATGCCCGATGGCGCTACGCTTGTCGGGCCTACGGCACGAATTGTAGGCCGGGTAAGGCGGAGCCGCCACCCGGCACAAGAGACTATTCGACAAAGATATGCGGGTAGAAGCGGGACAGATCCTGGGTGATCAACGCTCTGTCTTCGCGAATACCGATCCCGGCTGGTTGATCGTTGATCAACCAGCTGCCAATCAGCATATAGCTGTCGCCAAACTTCGGCAGCGGGCAGAACTGCTGCACAATCATGCCTTCTTCGCCGTAAGGGCCTTCCACCGCTTCGATCGTTTTCCCGTTTTCAATGATGGAGACGTTAGCGCCTTCACGCGAGAAGATCGGTTTGACGACGAATTTTTCCATTTGCGGATAGTCATCTTCCGCAAAATAAGCCGGCAGCAGGTTAGGGTGATCCGGGAACATTTCCCATAACATTGGGAGCAGCGCTTTATTGGAGATAATGCTCTTCCAGGCCGGTTCCAGCCAGCGAACGCCAGCATCTTCCAGCTTGGTGGAGAACATTTCACGCAGCATAAATTCCCACGGATAGAGCTTAAACAGGTTGGCAATCACCTGATCCTGCAAGTCCGAAAACTGACCTTTTTCACCCAGGCCGATATCTTCAATGTAGAGGAACTCGGTGGCGATTTCAGCTTCGGCGGCGCAGTCCTGTAGATACTGGATCGTCCCGCGATCTTCCACGGTGTCGCGACAGCAGGTGAGGTGCAGCAGTTGGAAGCCATACTGCTCATGTAGCTCGGCGAAGCGTTCGATCAGCTTTTCTTGCAGGCTGTTAAACTGATCGCTGCCTTCCGGCAGGTTGCCCGCATTGAGCTGGTCTTCCAGCCAGATCCACTGGAAAAACGCGGCCTCATACAGTGAGGTCGGCGTATCGGCATTATTTTCTAAAAGTTTAGGCTCACCCGTGCCATCCCACGCCAGATCGAGGCGGGAATAGAGTGACGGCTGCTGCGTTTGCCAGGACTGACGTACAAAGCCCCAGGTATGCTTAGGAATGCGAAATTTCGTCATCAGCTCGTCGCTGGCGATCACTTTCTCCACGACCTTAAGGCACATCTGGTGCAGTTCAGCGGTGACGTCTTCCAGCTTCTCAACCTGGTCGAGCGTCAGCTTGTAGTACGCGTCTTCACACCAGTACGGTTCCCCGTACATCGTGTGAAAATTAAAACCGTATTCGGTGGCTTTCTCGCGCCAGTCCGGGCGCTCAGTAATACTGATTCTTTCCATGCGTCTTAGCCGCCCATCGAACGATTCGAGGTGCCGGTGGCGCTACGCTGCATTGTGCTTTGTTTTGCCACTGACTCGCCAAAACCACCACGGGTAACGGTTGTGGTTGTAGCGGGTTTCGGCGCCATCGCGGTTTTCGGTACAGTCATGGTACGGCCAGGCTGTGCGGCGCCGTAGTTCTTGCCGCTGGCGTCGGTGTATTTACCGTAGGCCGGGCTGGCCGGGTTTTTTGAACTGAACAGTGGTTGCTGAGCAAAGCCCGCGCCGCCGCCCATCATTCGGCCCATCATGTAGCCCGCCATCAGCGGCATCCAGAAGCTGCCGCTGGATTGCGCCTGCGCCTGATTTTCCGGCGCCATGCCAGCCTGAGCCGGCGCCTGCTGGCACTGGCCTTCGCCGAATTCAGCCACGCAGTCTTCACGCGTCGCGTATTTCGGCGCGGTACGTTCCGCTTCTTTCAGGGCATTGTTGAATGCGGTCGTACATTCAGCGTTTTTGCCCGGGTTCGCTGCCGAGCAGTCGTCGGCGTTTTGATACAGCGAAACCGTTTCGTCGCTTTTTTCACAACCGGCCAGCATAAAGACAGCGGTAACCGCCAGAGCAACCGGAGTAAGATGACGTGCGCTCCAGCTTTTGCGGAACGAGGCGTGATGTATAGATTTTGTCCGTTTCATTTTTGTCTTCCAGGACCCAGTGGTAAACACAATAAATAATGCTCAGGATAGTGGATGGCTGGTCGAAATTGAAGCGAGAAGAGGCGAGAATGCGGCAGAATGGCGGGATCTTTACGTTGCCTTACGTTCAGACAAGGTTTAGCGCCCGGTGGCGCGACGCTTACCCTGCCTGCGATCAGGTAGGCTCAATAAGCGAAGCGCCATCGGGCAATTCATCAGTTACGGAACGGGTTGTTACCGTTGCTGCTGGTGGAACGTGCTGAAGCAGGCTGAACCGTACTGGCATTATAGCCATCCGCTGCTGCATCCTGTTGCGGGGTTTCCGGCGCGACGTTGTCCGGGGATGTCGAGATCGGTTTACCCAGCGCATTGTTCAGCGCCACCAGATCCTGCTCGTTCAACGTACCGAGAGCATTCTTGATGTTCAGCTGGTTAATCAGATAGTTATAACGCGCATTCGCCAGTTGTTGCTTCGCTTCATACAGCGCGGTGGTGGCATCCAGCACGTCAACAATGGTACGCGTACCCACGGAATAACCGGCTTCGTTTGCATCCAAAGAGCTTTGCGCGGAAACAACGGCCTGTTTGTAAGCGTTAATGCTGCTGATAGAAGCATTAATGTTGTTGAAGGAAGAGCGCACAGTCTGCACGACGCTGCGGTGCGCGCTTTCCAGCTGTTCGCTCGCGCCAACAAAGTTGTACTGCGCCTGTTTCACCTGAGAGTTGACCATCCCACCCTGATACAGCGGCAGCGAGAAGCTCAGACCGATTTTGTTCTGGCCCATATTGCTGTCGTCATACTGCGTGCTGTTATGGGTTTTAGAGCCGCTATAAGAGGTGTCAGACACGCCGGTAGAAGCGGTTAAATCCAGCGTTGGCAGATGACCGTCCTGCGCCTGGCGGATTTGCTCGCGCGCCAGATCCTGGCTCAGACGCGCCTGCAACAGCGTCAGGTTACGGTTTTCGGCCTCTTTCAGCAGAGCGTTAACGGCCTGCGGCTTATCGGTTTTAAAGTTCGTGACATTCAGCGAAGCCAGTTCCGGGTAGTAGTTACCAGTGACCTGGCGCAATTCTTCTACGGCGTTATCCAGATTGTTGCGGGCGGTGACTTCGTTCGCCAGCACGGTATCGTATTGTGCACGGGCGTTTTGCACGTCAGTGATAGCGACCAGGCCGACGTTAAAACGCTGGGTGGTTTGATCTAACTGACGATAAACGGCTTCTTTCTGCGCCTGCGTATAAGAGAGAACGTCAATGGCGTTCAGGACTTTAAAGTAGGCGCTCGCCGTATTGAGGATCAGCGTTTGCTGATCGGTCTGGAACGTGACGTCCTGGATACCTGCGGATTTTTCCTGCAACGTCAGCGCGCGCCATTTTGACATATCAAAAAGGGTCTGGGTTAATTGCAGAGAGGCGCTGGTGGCGTTGGAGTTGATGCCATTCGCATCACGATAGCCGTTGCTGTAGGTGTAATCGGCACCTAAACCCAGTTGCGGCAGTAAAGGACTACGCGCTTCGTTAATTTTTTCGAATGCAGCATCGCGATCGGCGGCGGATTTACGCAATTCCGGGTTGCTCAGGCGTGCTTGCTGATAAACTTGCATCAGGTTCTCTGCCTGGCTCAGTGTGCTGAACCCCGTCAGGCTCAGGCCGATAAGGATGGGGAGCAATTTCTTCATTTGCATTCCTTGTTGTGAAGCAGTATTTAGCGCTGATCAAATTGTAAAAATAATTGCTGATTCTAGCAGAATCCGCCACTGCAAAAAGTTGGCGTTACGTGCCATCCGGCGTTAATTTGCACCAATTTATCACAAGGTCGCTGAAACGGCAGTCAAACGCCCTTGAAATTCACATTTTAATCACTATTGGTACCAGGACAGCACAATGCATAAACCAGACAACTCGCCAATGACTTTCTCCAAAAACGATGTAGAAATTATTGCACGAGAAACGCTATATCGCGGTTTTTTTTCACTGGATCTCTATCGTTTCCGCCACCGCCTGTTCAACGGTGAAATGAGCGGTGAAGTGAAACGCGAAATTTTTGAGCGCGGCCACGCCGCAGTGTTGCTACCCTTTGACCCTGAGCGCGACGAAATTGTACTGGTCGAACAGATTCGTATCGCGGCGTATGACACCAGCGAAACGCCGTGGTTGCTGGAAATGGTCGCCGGGATGATCGAAGAGGGCGAAACCGTTGAGGAGGTCGCTCGTCGCGAAGCAATGGAAGAGGCCGGACTTGAGGTCAAACGGACGAAACCAGTCATGAGTTACCTGGCAAGCCCCGGCGGCACCAGCGAGCGTCTTTCTATTTTAGTGGGTGAAGTGGATGCCACGACCGCGAACGGGATTCATGGTCTGGCCGATGAAAACGAAGATATTCGTGTTCATGTGGTAAGTCGGGAGCAGGCTTACCAGTGGGTAGAAGAGGGGAAAATCGACAACGCGGCTTCTGTCATCGCTTTGCAATGGCTGCAACTGCACTATCAAGAGTTAAAACACGAGTGGAAAAAATGAAGCGTTACACACCTGACTTCCCTGAAATGATGCGCCTGTGCGAAACTAATTTTTCGCAATTGCGCCGCCTGTTGCCGCGCAATGACGCACCCGGCGAAACAGTAAGCTATCAGGTGGCCAACGCGCAATATCGGTTAACGATCGTTGAATCGACCCGATACACTACGCTTGTTGCGATCGAGCAGACGGCGCCAGCCATTACGTACTGGAGCCTGCCGTCACTTACGGTGCGCCTGTACCATGACGCGATGGTGGCCGAAGTGTGTTCAAGTCAGCAGATCTTTCGCTTCAAAGCGCGGTATGATTATCCAAATAAAAAGTTGCATCAACGCGACGAAAAGCATCAAATTAATCAGTTTCTGGCCGACTGGCTGCGTTACTGTTTAGCACATGGAGCGATGGCGATTCCGGTTTATTAGCGTCGTGAAACCTAAGGACACCATTTGGAAAGCCTGTTAACCCTTCCTCTGGCTGGTGAGGCCAGAGTCAGGATCTTACAAATTACCGATACTCACCTGTTTGCCGAAAAACATGAAACGCTGCTGGGCGTGAATACCTGGGAAAGTTACCAGGCGGTGCTGGATGCGATTCATGCCGGGCAGCACGAATACGATCTGATCGTGGCGACAGGTGATTTAGCGCAGGATCAAACGGCTGCGGCCTATCAGCACTTTGCTGAAGGTATCGCAAGCTTTCGCGCGCCTTGCGTTTGGTTGCCGGGTAACCATGACTTTCAGCCCGCGATGTACAGCGCGTTGCAGGAAGCGGGGATCTCCCCGGCCAAACGCGTGTTTATCGGCGATCAATGGCAAATCTTGCTGCTGGATAGCCAGGTTTTTGGCGTACCGCATGGTGAATTGAGCGACTTTCAGCTTGAATGGCTGGAGCGTAAACTTGCCGATGCGCCGGAGCGCCACACCTTGCTGCTTCTGCATCACCATCCATTGCCTTCGGGATGCAGCTGGCTGGATCAGCACAGCCTGCGTAACGCGGCCGAACTGGACAGCGTGCTGGCGAACTATCCACGCGTCAAATACCTGCTGTGCGGTCATATTCATCAGGAGCTGGATCTTGACTGGAATGGCCGCCGCCTGCTGGCGACGCCGTCCACCTGCGTCCAGTTCAAGCCACACTGCGCGAACTTCACGCTGGACACGATAGGGCCAGGCTGGCGGACGCTGGAACTGTACGCCGAGGGTTCTCTGGAAACGCAAGTGCATCGTCTGCCGGGGACTCAATTCCGACCCGATACCGCTTCGGAAGGATACTGATGTCTACGCTTCTTTATCTGCATGGGTTTAATAGCTCTCCGCGTTCGGCAAAGGCATGTCAGCTTAAAAGCTGGCTGGCGGAGCGCCACCCTCATGTTGAGATGATCGTGCCGCAACTGCCGCCGTATCCTGCTGATGCGGCAGAGTTGCTGGAATCTATCGTGCTTGAACACGGTGGAGCGCCGCTCGGCGTCGTTGGATCGTCGCTGGGCGGCTATTACACCACCTGGCTGTCGCAGTGTTTTATGTTGCCTGCGGTGGTGGTGAACCCGGCGGTGCGGCCGTTTGAACTGCTGACCGACTACCTCGGTCAGAACGAGAACCCCTACACCGGGCAGCAATATGTGCTAGAGTCTCGCCATATTTACGATCTTAAAGTCATGCAGATTGACCCGCTGGAAGCGCCGGATTTGATCTGGTTGCTGCAACAGACGGGGGATGAAGTGTTGGACTACCGCCAGGCGGTGGCGTATTACGCCTCCTGCCGCCAGACCGTTATCGAGGGCGGAAACCATGCATTCACGGGCTTCGAAGATTATTTCAACCAGATTGTCGATTTCCTTGGACTGCACAGTTTCTGACAATCAATTCGAATTGCTAATTTAAATCATGACGCAAACTTATAACGCTGATGCCATTGAGGTACTCACTGGGCTAGAGCCGGTACGCCGCCGCCCGGGGATGTACACCGATACAACCCGCCCGAACCATCTTGGGCAGGAAGTGATTGATAACAGTGTGGATGAAGCACTGGCGGGTCACGCAAAACGCGTGGATGTGATTTTACATGCCGATCAGTCACTGGAAGTGATTGATGATGGCCGTGGGATGCCGGTGGATATCCACCCGGAAGAGGGCGTTCCGGCGGTTGAACTGATCCTCTGCCGACTGCATGCGGGCGGTAAGTTCTCCAACAAGAACTACCAGTTCTCCGGCGGTCTGCACGGGGTGGGGATTTCCGTCGTCAACGCCTTGTCAAAACGCGTGGAAGTCACCGTGCGTCGTGATGCTCAGGTCTATAGCATCGCCTTTGAAAACGGCGAGAAAGTGCAGGATCTTCAGGTTGTCGGGACATGCGGTAAACGTAATACCGGCACCAGCGTTCACTTCTGGCCGGATGAAACTTTTTTCGACAGCCCGCGTTTTTCCGTCTCTCGCTTAACCCATATCCTGAAAGCGAAAGCGGTGCTGTGCCCTGGCGTTGAAATCACCTTTAAAGATGAGGTCAACAATAGCGAGCAGCGCTGGTGCTATCAGGATGGCCTGAACGACTATCTGGGCGAAGCGGTTAACGGCCTGCCGACCCTTCCTGAAAAACCGTTTATCGGTAATTTTGCCGGTGATACGGAAGCCGTAGACTGGGCGCTGCTGTGGCTGCCGGAAGGCGGCGAGCTGCTGACCGAAAGCTACGTTAACCTGATTCCGACGATGCAGGGCGGTACCCATGTAAACGGGCTGCGCCAGGGTCTGCTGGACGCGATGCGTGAATTCTGCGAATACCGCAATATTCTGCCGCGCGGCGTGAAGCTGTCTGCGGAAGATATCTGGGATCGCTGCGCTTACGTGCTCTCGGTGAAGATGCAGGACCCGCAGTTCGCCGGGCAGACCAAAGAGCGTCTCTCTTCGCGCCAGTGTGCGGCGTTTGTGTCGGGCGTGGTGAAAGACGCCTTCAGCCTGTGGCTGAATCAGAACGTTCAGTCTGCGGAGCTGCTGGCGGAGATGGCCATTTCCAGCGCCCAGCGTCGACTGCGCGCGGCGAAGAAAGTGGTGCGCAAAAAGCTGACCAGCGGCCCGGCGCTGCCGGGTAAACTGGCGGACTGTACCGCGCAGGATCTCAATCGTACCGAACTGTTCCTCGTGGAAGGGGACTCGGCGGGCGGTTCCGCCAAGCAGGCGCGCGATCGTGAATATCAGGCGATCATGCCGCTGAAAGGTAAGATCCTCAACACCTGGGAGGTCTCTTCCGATGAAGTGCTGGCATCGCAGGAAGTACACGATATTTCTGTGGCGATCGGCATCGATCCAGACAGCGACGATCTGAGCCAGCTGCGTTACGGCAAGATCTGTATCCTGGCGGATGCGGACTCCGATGGTCTGCACATCGCCACGCTGCTCTGCGCCCTGTTTGTGAAGCACTTTCGCACGCTGGTGAAGCACGGGCACGTCTACGTTGCGCTGCCACCGTTGTACCGTATCGATCTCGGCAAAGAGGTTTACTATGCGCTGACGGAAGAAGAGAAAGCGGGCGTGCTGGAACAGTTGAAGCGTAAGAAAGGCAAGCCGAACGTGCAGCGCTTTAAAGGTCTGGGTGAAATGAACCCGATGCAACTGCGCGAAACCACGCTCGATCCGAACACCCGTCGCCTGGTGCAGCTCACTATCAGCGACGAAGACGATCAGCGTACCAACGCCATGATGGATATGCTGCTGGCGAAGAAACGCTCCGAAGACCGCCGCAACTGGTTGCAGGAAAAAGGCGATATGGCGGATCTCGACGCGTAATCGACCATTGAATGCCTTATCCGGCCTACGCTCGCATTGTGCCCGTAGGCCGGATAAGCGAAGCGTCATCCGGCGTTACTGTCTATGCCGCTTGCGATACTGTAACGGCGTTTCGCCAATCCCTTTGCCAAAGGCACTAATAAAGTACGTCACGTCTGAAAACCCCACCTGTCGGGCAATCTCCCGCACACTCTCCTCGCTGTGTAACAACGCTTCGCAGGCTTTGCGTAACCGAAGGGTATTGAGATAATTGAGGATGCTTTCACCGGTTTCAAAATGAAAGCGCCGGGAAATGTAGCTTTTTGATTTTCCTGACTCTTCTGCCAGCTTGCTGAGGCTGAATTTACGGGTGTAATTTTCATCCAGCCAGAACATCACCTGGCTTGCTATTCCGGTGCCAATCTCCGTCATATTGACGTTATCTTCGGGCAACAGGCTAAATAAACTCAATAACAGGCAGGAAATCTGTTCGGCGTTAAGCGGCTTGAGCGCTGCCATTTTCTCGTAACGGCTGAAGAGAAAATCAACGTGCGGGTGAATATCCGCCACATCGAATACTCTGGCCTCGCCGCCACGTACGGTCAGACTTTGCAGACGCTGTTGATTAAGCGGAAAATCGCGCAGCACTTTCAGTACCGCATGCTGATCGAGGTGAATAATGGTTCGGCGGTAGTGGTCTTGCGCCTGCTCATCCACCATGATTTTATGCAGGGTAAAGGGCGGGAAAAAGAACAATCGACCTGGTCGCATGGTGTATTGCTGGTGATCGACGATCACCACGCCAAATCCTTCCTCCACATACAGCACCTCCAGACACTGATGCCAGTGGTGATAGCGAACCGAGTTAGCAAATAATCGACTAAATGACGCAATGGCGTCATTGAGCGCGATCAGTTCCAGATGTTCCTGAGATGAGGGTGCATTCATAGTGCAATAGATTTAAATTTTTGCCGCTGAATTCTGGTTTATAAACCTTGTTTTTAAATTTTTTCAATCACTGTTTTATTTTAATTCTATTGGTGTGATTGAGATAACATTTCCGCTTGTCGGCGATTCACTATCCTTTAGCCACTTAATTCAGAGGGGCAGAGTATGTGGTCGGCAACTGAAGAAAAATCAAATCCATTGTCATTCCGTGAAGACGTAATCAGCGCCGTCACAACGATGCTGAGCGCGCTGGATAAACAGTTTCCCGCAGGGGCGGCGCAGTTTTCACTGGGTGACACCTGCGCGCACTACAGTGTGGATATCGCCTGCATGGAAGGGCTCTCCAGAGCGTTATGGGGTCTGTTTCCTCTGATGGCTGGCGGCGCTGAGGTGCCGTTTGCTGATAAGTATATTCAGGCGATTAAACTCGGCACCAATCCACTCAGTCCGCACTACTGGGGCGATACCGACCCTTACGATCAGCGCCTGGTTGAGATGGCCGCCTATGGCCTCGGCCTGGCGTTGCTGCAAACGCGTTTAACCGACAAGTTCAGCGAAACGGAACTGGCGAATCTTCATCGCTGGCTAAACCAGATCACCGACGCGCAAATGCCGGACAGCAACTGGAACTACTTTGCGATTATCGTCCAGTTGGGTTTCAAACGTGCCGGGCTGCCGTTCGATCAGGCGGCGATCGACCGCCGTTTTACGATGATGGAAGCGTACTACCTGGGTGACGGCTGGTATGCCGATGGCCCCGGTCGCCCAAAAGATTACTACATCTCGATGGCTTTCCATTTTTACGGGCTGCTGTACGCCACGCTGAACCCGGAAGATGCTGCCCGTGTCGCCACCCTGCGCGAACGCGCTCGCCTGTTTGCCGCTGATTTTATCTACATGTCGGCAGCAGATGGCGCATCCGTACCGTTTGGCCGCAGTCTGACCTATCGCTTTGCGATGGTCGCGTTCTGGAGCGCGGCGGCGTTTGCTGAGCTGGATGTCTTCTCGCCGGGCGTGATTAAAGGGGTGATCCTGCGGCATCTGCGCTGGTGGCAGCAGCAGCCGATCGTCGATCGTGACGGCATTCTGACGCTGGGGTTTGCTTATCCGAATCTGGCGATGTGTGAAGATTACAACTCGCCGGGCTCCCCTTACTGGGCGCTGAAGGTTTTTTTGATCCTCGCCTTGCCGGACGATCACGCCTTCTGGCAGGCCGAAGAACTCCCGCTGCCGCAATGCGCAGAAAAACACGTTATTCCCCATGCCGCACAAATTTTGCAGCACAGTGAGAATTCAGACCATGTCACGATGCTGACTTCGGGCCAGCTTGAACTGAATAACTACGTTAACACTGAAGCGAAATACACGAAGTTTGCCTACTCCAGCCGTTTTGGTTTCACCATTGAACGCGGACGCTATGGCCTTAAACATGCGTCGTGCGACTCCATGCTGCTGCTGGCGGATGGCGACAACTATTTCCGTGGCCGCCGTCGCTGCGACGAAGTGCGGGTCGATGAGAATTTTATTTTTTCCCGCTGGTCTCCGTGGCATGACGTCACTGTCGAGACCTGGCTGGCGCCCTTCGGCGAGTGGCATCTCCGCCTGCACCGCATCCACAGCGCGCGAACGTTGCAAACCGTGGAGGGCGGCTTTGCGGTGATGAAAACGGCGCATCAGCTCAGTGAGCGCGGATGCTACCTGGCGGCGGAAAACGGATGCAGCACGATCGTCGATCTGTCGCCCGCGCTGGCCCGCCAACCGGACAGCATTATTACGCCGCCGAACAGCAGCATTATGTTTGCACAATGCGCCGCGATTCCACTGCTTACCGCAGAAATTGCACAGGGCGAAAGCTGGCTGTGTTGCGCGGTTTCTGCTTCCGGGCAACAGAAAAAATATACGGCAATTCCGCAACTGCAAATAAACGATAACCAGGTGGTTATTCGCGAACCAGAAAGCGCACGCCAGTTATCGTTCTTTTTATAAAACTCTGGCCCCTACACGTTGGCGAGGATGGTATGAAAAATTGTTCAACAAATAACAGAACTGAATATTATAAAATCAGTAGCTTTATATTCCTCTATTTCTTTACCTGGTCTGCCAGTATTGGTTTACTGGCCATCTGGCTGGGGCAGAAAGCACAGCTAAGCGGCACGGTTATTGGTACGGTGTTTGCGGTAAACGGTATTTTTGCGGTCATTCTGAAGCCCATTTATGGCTACATTCTCGATAAAATCGGCATGAGCAAATACCTGCTCTATTTTGTTGTGATGATATCGGCACTAATGGCGCCATTCTTTATTTATGTTTATCAGCCATTATTACTTTCAAACACCATGCTGGGCATTGTTATCGGCGCGATTTACCTGAGCTTTGCCTGGTATGCTGGCGTGGCGGCTTGTGAATCCTACTCTGACCGCTTCAGCCGTCTTAACGGCATGGAGTTTGGCCAAATACGCATGTGGGGCTCGCTGGGGTGGGCGGTGGCGTCGTCGTTTTCCGGCCTGCTGTTTAACCTCTCTCCGGCGTATAACTTCATTATGGGCAGCGTGGCGTCGGTGGTGATGCTGGTGGTACTGCTGAGTCTGAAAGTGAATGTGAATGCGGCAAACGCAGCGGACGTGCTGACAAAAGAGAAAATCGTCCCGGCGGATGTCTACGCTCTGTTGCGCAGCCGTAAGTTCTGGGCGTTCTGTCTGTATGTCGCCGGCGTGGCGTGGATGATGTTTATCGCAGAGCAGCAGTTCTCCCGCTACTTTGTCACCTTCTTCTCTGACGTTCATGAAGGCAACGCGGTGTTTGGCTATCTGGGAACCGTGCAGTCGGGAATGGAATTTGTCATGTATATGGTGGTTCCATTATTTGTTAACGCGATCGGCGCTAAACGCGGTTTGTTGATTGTGGGGGCGCTGGTTGGCGCGCGTCTGATTATTTCCGGGCTGTGTGATTCACACCTGCTCATCTCCGTACTGAAGCCGCTGTATGGTCTGGAAATCTGTCTGCTGTTGGTTTCGGTCTTTAAATACATTGCTGAACACTTTGATAAACGCGTCAATGCGACCATGTATTTATTGGGCTATCAGGCGATGCTGTATGTCGGCAATGTGGTGATCTCTTCACCTGCCGGATTAATGTATGACCGAATTGGTTTTGAGAAAACGTATATCATCATGGGGATGATTGCGCTGACCTTTACGCTTATTTCGGCATTTACCTTATCGGCATGTCAGAGTAAATCCCGCCATCGTACTGCTATTGAGATCGCCGAAAATAATACGGCGCATTAAATTTCATTGGGTTTAATTTAGAAGGAACCGAAATATGTTAAATCATATCGTTGAGGAAACGTTGCGCGCATTTCCTGGCAGCCCGGTTGACGCCGGAACTTTTCAGGATGAAATGATCGGCGCGCGTGAACACGTCCTCGAGCTGATTAGCCGTCATTTAACGGAATTCGGTGAAAAATTTCCTGCCGAAACCTGCGTTAACGGTTATTACCCGTTAACTGACAACGTTGAGTGGACCACCAGCTTCTGGACCGGGCAACTGTGGCTGGCGTGGGAGATGAGCGGCGAGGCGAAATATCGTGAACTGGCGGAAAAACATGTGCGTTCTTTTGGCCTGCGTATTGCCGGACGCCACGACACCAACACCCACGATCTGGGGTTCCTTTATACCCTGTCCTGCGTCGCAGCCTGGCGACTGACGGGCAACCGCGATGCGCGTGGTTTTTCGCTGATGGCGGCAGAAGCGCTACTGGAGCGTTTCCATGAAAAGGCGCAGATTATCCAGGCGTGGGGCGATCTTAACGATCCCGAACAGGCCGGGCGGATGATCATCGACTGCAACATGAACCTGCCGCTGCTGTACTGGGCGAGCGAGCAGACGGGCGATCCGCGTTTTGCCGAGGCGGCAAAAGCCCATGTGGCGCAGGCCGCGAAATACCTGATTCGTGAAGATGCATCCACTTTCCATACTTACTACATGGATGTGAAAACCGGCGCGCCGCGTTACGGCAACACCCAGCAGGGTTATGCGGATGATTCATGTTGGTCGCGCGGTCAGGCGTGGGGGATTTATGGCTTCCTGCTGAGCTATATCTATACGGGCGACAAAGAGATGGTGGCGCTGTCGAAAAAGCTGGCGAACTATTTCCTTAATCGCCTGCCGGAAGACGCGGTCTGCCATTGGGATCTGGCGCTGGTGGGGACAGACGCGCTGCGTGACGCCTCGTCGGCGGCGATTGCCGTGTGTGGCCTGCTGGAGTTGATCAAACACCTGCCCGTGACCGATCCGGATCGTGAGCGTTATCAGCAGTGGGCGATGGGAATCATGTCATCGCTAACGAAGCGCTATCTGATGGCGAAAAATGAGAAGGGGAACGGGCTGTTGAAACATTCGGTGTACCACCTTTCGAGCAACAAAGGGGTCGATGAGTGTGCTAGCTGGGGGGATTATTTCTACGTGGAAGCGTTAACGCGGTTTACCCAGTGCTGGAAGCTGTACTGGTAACCATATTGCCCGGAATTGCCTGGAATTGCCCGGTGGCACTGCGTTTACCGGGCCTACATTCGGGGAATGCGCTGTAGGCCGGATAAGCGGAGCGCCATCCGGCGTTAGTGTCGTGCTGTAGGCCGGATAAGCGAAGCGCCATCCGGCATTTAGCGCAAAACTTAAACGCCTGACTCCAGAATACGGATACTTGTTTCCAGCACGTCGCCTTTAACGGCTTCGGCGTAGGCTTTCATATGCGGGGTTTGCAAATGCGCTTCGAGATGCGCAACGCTTTCCCACTGTTCAACCATCACGATTGAGTCAGGTGCGGTCGTCTGAAAGGCCACGCCCGCAGCATGATCGACCATCGGCGCGTAGCCGTGGCAACCCTCTTCTTTCAGCACGGTCGGAATGATTTTGGCAAACTGATCCAGTACCGCCTGACGGTGATGTTGACCTGGACGGGTACGGATTTCAGCAATGACAGTAAGCATGGTTAACTCCTTCTAATTCCAGGCTACTAGTTAACCAAAAATCTCGCTCAGATGCTTGCGATATTCTGCGATATAACGCGGAACATCCGGCATTTTGATGACGTCATTGGTGATAAAGGTTGGCAGCGCTTCCATTCCGAGGAACTGATTGGCCTTGTGGAACGGCAGGTATACGCCATCCACGCCAACGCCGTGGAAGAACTGATCGTTGTCGGTGAAGGCCCCCATCGGTGCGTTCCAGGTCAGAGAGAGCATGTATTTTTTCCCCTGAATCAGACCGCCGGAGCCGTATTTTTTTGACGCGTCCGAACGGGTGCGGCCATCGCTGGCGTACAGCGTACCGTGGCCTTCGGTAAAGACGTCATCCATGTATTTTTTCACGGTCCACGGTGCGCCCATCCACCAGCCGGGCATCTGCCAGATAACCACGTCAGCCCAGACGAAGTGCTGTACTTCGGCTTTGACATCGTAATCACTTTCAGCGCGGACGATTTTGACATCATGCCCGAGGTCGCGCAGAAGGCCATCCGCCACTTCGGTCAGGGTGTCGTTCAACTGACCATTGGAGTGCGCAAATTTTTTCGCCCCGTTGATAATCAGAATGTTGCTCATTATTTGTCCTCTCAGGAATGCGTTTGAAACAGATTTTACGCAGATGAGCGGCCCGGTGAAATGAGCAAAATGTGCAAAGTCTTTTGCTCATTGCGCAATAATCTTGCGATCACCAGGTTACTACGGCTTCAAAGCCTCCTTCCGGCGCATTGCCAAACGAGACGCTCATCCCATGCAGCGAGGCGATGCGGCGGACAATCGACAAACCCAGACCACTGCCGGTGACGCTCTGACCTGGCGGGCGATAGAATCGTTCGCCGATACGCGCCAGCACCGCCGGCGAAACGCCGGGGCCATTATCCCGGACGGTAAAATACCGGGCATTCAGCGTCACGTTCACCACACTGCCCTGTGGGCTGTAACGAATGGCGTTATCCAGCAAATTGCGCACCAGCAGGCTGAGCAGCAGCGGTTGGCCCGTGCGCGTGACGTTGTGGGCGTTAACGTGCAGACGCACGTCAATATGCGCCTGCTGTGCCGGTTGCCAGATATCCATTACGGCGGATTGCAGTAGCGCCTCCAGCGAGACTTCCGCGACATCTTGCAGGTTATCGAGCGAGTCGAGCCGTGAAAGGGTTAAGAGCTGATCCACCAGGCGCGTGGCGCGCTCAATCCCCGTATGCAGTTGCATGAGCGCTTTTTGACGCGCCTGCGGGTCGTCGTCCGAGAGCTGCGCCACCTCGGTTTGTACTTTCAGCGCAGTGAGCGGGCTGCGTAACTCATGCGCCGCGTCCGACGTGAATTGCCGCTCGCGCACCATCATCGAATGCGTACGGGCAAATAACTGGTTGAGCGCGCCGACTAACGGACGAACCTCACTTGGCACACCCTTATCGTCAAGCGGCTCTTCCGATTCCGGGGAGCGCAAACGCAGCGCCTGGGCGAGCTTTTTCAGCGGCCTGAGCTCCCGGCTAAGCAGCACAATCAGGATGAGCAGCATCAGCGGAAGCGCGATCAGCCACGGCGTTAGTTGCGCGGTGACAATCGCCAGCGCCATATCCTCGCGGTACTCCAGCTCCTGAGCGACGACGATACGGTACTTGCCATCCGCAGAGGTCAGCCAGACAAAACGCCATTTATCATCATCGCCATTCAGGTATCCGTCATCAAAACCTTCCCGACGATAGCTGTAGGGAATATCCCGGCCATTATCGCCATCGTTCAGCACCATTCTGCCGTCGGCGGTATACACCGCAAAGGCCAGCACATCGTCATCGACATGACCATGCTTCAATTTTTTCGGCGTCTGTGCCATCCGTTCAGGCGCCGAGATTTCGTTGACATCCAGAGTAATAAGGCGCTTCGCAAACAGCATGAGCTGGGTATCAAACAGCTCGTCGACGTTGTCGGTCGTCTGTTTCCAGGCCACGAAGCTGGAGGCCACCCAGGTGATGGCGGCCAGGATCAGAAAAATAAGCGTGAGCCTGACGCGCAGGCTGAGACGTTGTGTGAGTTTCATGGGTTGCCCAGGGTGTAGCCGATCCCGTGTACGGTGCGGATAAAATCACTGCCCAGCTTACGGCGTAAGTGATGAACATGTACCTCAATGGTATTGCTGGAGACATCTTCGTCCCAGGTATACAGCTTCTCTTCGATGAGCTTACGCGGCAACACGCGCCCGACGTTGCGCATCAGCAGCTCCAGCAGGGCAAACTCTTTCGGCTTCAGGGGCAGCGGCTCACCTGCCAGCGTCGCGACCAGATTACCGGGATTGAGCGTAACCTGGCCGTGGCGCAGTTCGTTGCTCACCTGGCCGTTAGCGCGGCGTAACAGCGCTTCCAGGCGGGCGGCGACTTCAATCAGCGCGAAAGGTTTGCACAGATAGTCGTCCGCTCCCAGACGCAGCCCCTCCACGCGTTCCGCCAGCGCATCGCGCGCCGTCAGAATCAGTACGGGTTCGCGTTTTCCCTGTTCACGCCATTCGCGCAGGATATCCCGTCCGTCCATCCCCGGTAGCGTAAGGTCGAGGATCACCGCATCATAAGGCGCGCTGTAGAGCGCTTCTTTACCCTGACGACCTTCGGTGAACCAGTCGACGCTGAATCCCATTTTGCTTAAACCCGCCTTGATGCCGTCGCCAATCAGCGCGTCATCTTCTACCAGTAAAATACGCATATGTTCATCCCTGCGGTGACTCTTTCTCTCGCCAGTAAACCCTGTCGTGGCGCGCGTTGTACAGAAAAAAAAGTATCTTTTTTTGCCTTAAGAAGTTGTTAAGGATTACCTTATTTAATTGAGACGAAACAGCGTAAAAAGGGAGAGAGAGTCATGAAAAAATTGGCTGCAATGGTTGCCGTAATGGCGTTGTGTTCCGCTCCGGTTCTGGCGGCTCAGCAAGGTGGATTTTCTGGCCCGACGGCGACGCAAAGTCAGGGCGGTGGGTTTGTTGGTCCGAACGGGAGTAATACGACCGTAGAAAGCGCGAAATCAATGCGTGATGACGCCTGGGTCACCCTGCGCGGTAACATCGTTGAGCGTATCTCCGACGATCTGTATCTGTTCAAGGACGCCACCGGGACGGTGAATGTCGATATCGACCACAAACGCTGGAACGGCGTTACCGTAACGCCGCAGGACCTGGTTGAAATCCAGGGCGAAGTGGATAAAGACTGGAATTCCGTTGAAATCGACGTGAAGCAAATCACCAAAGTCGCCAAATAAACCCCATCAGGGCCGCACTCGCGGCCCTTTTTCTTTGTGACTCAACGCGCCAGATAAGGTAGTATCTGCGGCAATATTGCCTGACGGATACTGGGTTATTGTTCAGGCTAACAGTTGAGGAACCACGATTAATGAGCGATATGGCAGAGCGCCTTGCGCTGCATGAATTCACGGAAAACGCCTATCTGAACTACTCCATGTACGTCATCATGGACAGGGCGTTGCCGTTTATTGGTGACGGACTGAAGCCGGTTCAGCGTCGCATCGTGTACGCGATGTCTGAACTGGGGCTGAACGCCAGCGCCAAATTTAAAAAATCCGCCCGTACCGTCGGCGACGTGCTGGGTAAATACCATCCGCACGGCGACAGCGCCTGTTATGAAGCGATGGTGCTGATGGCGCAGCCGTTCTCTTACCGTTACCCACTGGTTGACGGGCAGGGGAACTGGGGCGCGCCGGACGATCCGAAATCCTTCGCGGCGATGCGTTATACCGAATCCCGTCTGTCGAAATACGCGGAAGTCCTGCTGAGCGAACTCGGTCAGGGGACGGCGGACTGGGTGCCGAACTTTGACGGTACCCTGCAAGAGCCGAAGATGCTGCCTGCGCGTCTGCCCAATATTCTGCTCAATGGCACCACCGGCATCGCCGTTGGGATGGCGACAGACATTCCGCCGCATAACCTGCGCGAAGTGGCGAAAGCCGCGATCACCCTGATTGAGCAGCCGAAAACAACGCTTGAGCAGGTGCTGGATATCGTGCAGGGGCCGGACTACCCGACCGAAGCGGAAATCATCACCTCCCGTGCGGAAATCCGTAAGATTTACGAAAATGGTCGCGGCTCCGTGCGTATGCGCGCGGTATGGAAAAAAGAAGATGGCGCGGTGGTGATTACCGCGCTGCCGCACCAGGTGTCCGGCGCTCGCGTACTGGAGCAGATCGCCGCCCAGATGCGGAACAAAAAGCTGCCGATGGTTGACGATCTGCGCGACGAGTCCGATCACGAAAATCCGACCCGTCTGGTGATCGTGCCGCGTTCCAACCGCGTGGATATGGAGCAGGTGATGAACCACCTGTTTGCGACCACGGACCTGGAAAAGAGCTACCGCATCAACCTGAACATGATCGGTCTGGACGGTCGCCCGGCGGTGAAAAACCTGCTGGAGATCCTGACCGAATGGCTGGCGTTCCGTCGCGATACCGTGCGCCGCCGCCTGAACTATCGTCTGGAGAAAGTCCTCAAGCGCCTGCATATTCTGGAAGGTTTGCTGGTGGCGTTTCTCAATATCGACGAAGTGATTGAGATAATCCGCCATGAGGATGAACCGAAACCGACGCTGATGTCGCGTTTTGGCATCACGGAAACCCAGGCCGAAGCCATCCTCGAACTGAAACTGCGCCATCTCGCCAAACTGGAAGAGATGAAGATTCGCGGCGAACAGGATGAGCTGGCGAAAGAACGCGATCAATTGCAGGGCATTCTGGCCTCCGAGCGCAAAATGAACACCCTGCTGAAGAAAGAGTTGCAGGCGGATTCAGACGCGTATGGCGACGATCGCCGCTCCCCACTGCGCGAGCGTGAAGAAGCTAAAGCGATGAGCGAGCATGACATGCTGCCGTCTGAACCGGTGACGATCGTGCTGTCGCAGATGGGCTGGGTGCGTAGCGCCAAAGGCCATGATATTGACGCGCAGGGTCTGAACTATAAATCGGGCGACAGCTGGAAAGCCTCGGCGAAAGGCAAGAGCAACCAGCCGGTGGTGTTTATCGACACGACCGGGCGCAGCTACGCCATCGACCCGATTACGCTGCCGTCGGCGCGTGGTCAGGGCGAGCCGTTGACCGGCAAACTGACGCTGCCGCCGGGCGCGACCGTAGAGCATATGCTGATGGAAGGGGATGAGCAGAAACTGCTGATGGCTTCGGACGCCGGCTATGGTTTCGTCTGTACCTTTAACGATCTGGTGGCCCGCAACCGCGCGGGTAAAGCGCTGATCACGTTGCCGGAAAACGCGCACGTTATGCCGCCGGTGGTGATTGAAGATGAAACCGATATGCTGCTGGCGATCACCGCCGCCGGGCGTATGTTGATGTTCCCGGTCAGCGATCTGCCACAGTTGTCGAAGGGGAAAGGGAATAAGATCATCAACATTCCGTCTGCGGAAGCGGCCAGAGGCGACGATACGCTGGCCCAGCTCTACGTTCTGCCGCCGCAAAGCACGCTCACGATTCATGTCGGCAAGCGCAAAATCAAACTGCGCCCTGAAGAGCTGCAAAAAGTGACCGGCGAGCGCGGTCGTCGCGGTACGCTGATGCGCGGTTTGCAGCGCATCGATCGTATTGAGATTGACTCGCCACGACGCGCCCGCGACGGCGACAGCGAAGAATAAGGCGATTTTAAGCGCCATCAGGCCATCTCATTGTGCCGGATGGCGGCGTAAACGCCTTGTCCGGCCTGCGGTTTTAACGATGCTGTCAGGCCGGATTAACAATAAAATTTCCCGTAAAACCGTTGTTTATTCGCGCATTGCGATTAACAATACGCTTTTCCAGAGAGCCGCTCTTAACAAAGCCCTAACCTGATATCAGGTGACGTAGAATGCGACGCTCTTAGGCCTTCAGAGGTTGTTATGCTATATATCTTTCGTCTAATCATTACCGTTATTTACTGCATTCTTGTCTGCATTTTCGGTTCGATCTACTGCCTTTTCAGCCCGCGTAACCCGAAGCACGTCGCGACGTTTGGCCATATGTTTGGCCGTCTGGCGCCGCTTTATGGCCTGAAGGTGGAGTGCCGTAAGCCTGCTGATGCCGAAAGCTATGGCAACGCTATCTATATCGCTAACCATCAGAACAACTACGATATGGTGACGGCAGCCAACATTGTGCAACCGCCTACGGTGACGGTCGGCAAAAAGAGCCTGGTCTGGATCCCGTTTTTTGGCCAGCTGTACTGGTTAACCGGTAACTTGTTGATTGACCGAAATAATCGTGCCAAAGCGCACGGCACAATCGCGGAAGTGGTGAGCCATTTTAAAAAGCGCCGTATCTCTATCTGGATGTTCCCGGAAGGAACGCGCAGCCGTGGCCGTGGCCTGCTGCCGTTTAAAACCGGCGCCTTTCATGCCGCTATCGCCGCCGGTGTTCCGGTGATTCCAGTGTGTGTTTCCAATACATCGAATAAAATTAAGCTTAACCGACTGAATAACGGTCTGGTGATTGTAGAGATGCTGCCGCCGGTGGACATCAGCCAGTTTGGTAAGGATCAGGTTCGTGAACTGGCGGCGCATTGCCGCTCGTTGATGGAACAAAAAATTGCAGAACTCGATCAGGAAATTGCAGAGCGCGAAGCGACCGGCAAAGTCTGAATCAGTGTGATCGCGTTTTTGTGGGAAACGACTTCCTGCGCACTCTTTGTCTGTTTTAAATGGAGCTTATATGTCACTCAGTCGGCGTCAGTTCATTCAGGCTTCGGGGATCGCACTGTGTGCCGGTGCCGTTCCGCTGAAGGCTAATGCAGCCGGTCAGCAGCAGCCTCTGCCCGTTCCGCCGCTGCTGGAGTCCCGTCGCGGGCAGCCGTTGTTTATGACGTTGCAGCGCGCGCACTGGTCCTTTACGCAGGGTACGCGCGCGCCCGTCTGGGGGATTAACGGGCGTTACCTGGGGCCGACGATTCGCGTCTGGAAAGGGGATGACGTTAAGCTCATCTACAGCAACCGCCTGACTGAAAATGTCTCCATGACCGTCAGCGGATTGCAGGTGCCGGGGCCGCTGATGGGCGGCCCTGCGCGGATGATGTCGCCCAACGCTGACTGGGCGCCGGTATTGCCGATTCGTCAGAACGCCGCCGTGCTGTGGTATCACGCCAATACGCCAAACCGTACCGCGCAGCAGGTCTATAACGGCCTTGCCGGGATGTGGCTGATCGAGGATGAGGTCAGCAAATCGCTGCCGATCCCCAATCATTACGGCGTGGATGATTTCCCGATCATTATCCAGGATAAGCGGCTGGATAATTTCGGTACGCCGGAGTACAGCGAACCGGGCAGCGGCGGGTTTGTTGGCGATACGCTGCTGGTCAACGGCGCGCAAAGTCCTTACGTGGAAGTTTCCCGCGGCTGGGTACGCCTGCGCTTGCTGAATGCGTCAAACTCTCGCCGTTACCAGTTGCAAATGAGCGACGGTCGCGCGCTGCATGTTATTTCTGGCGATCAGGGCCTTTTACCCGCGCCGGTGTCCGTCAAACAACTGTCGCTGGCGCCCGGTGAACGCCGGGAAATTCTGGTCGATATGACCAATGGCGATGAGGTGTCGATCACCTGCGGGGAAGCGGCCAGTATTGTCGATCGCATCCGTGGCTTCTTTGAACCTTCCAGCATTCTGGTCTCTACGCTGGTGCTGACCTTACGGCCAACCGGGTTGCTGCCGCTGGTGACTGACAGCCTGCCGATGCGTTTATTGCCAACGGAGATTGTCAGCGGCGCGCCGATTCGCAGTCGGGATATCAGCCTCGGGGATGATCCCGGCATCAACGGGCAATTGTGGGACGTCAACCGCATTGATATCACCGCCCAGCAAGGTTCCTGGGAGCGCTGGACCGTTCGCGCCGATATGCCGCAGCCTTTCCATATTGAGGGTGTCTCTTTCCTGATCCGCAACGTCAATGGCGCCATGCCGTTCCCGGAAGATCGGGGCTGGAAAGATACGGTATGGGTGGACGGGCAGGTGGAATTGCTGGTTTATTACGGACAGCCTTCCTGGGCGCACTTCCCGTTCTACTTCAACAGCCAGACGCTGGAAATGGCCGACCGGGGGTCTATCGGACAAATGCTGGTGAACCCGGCGCCGTAAATCTTCCCTCGCCCGCAAGGGCGAGAAGTGAATACCCTTCTCTTTCGTTCCGGCATATAATCCCCGGCCTTTGATTATTTTTTTACCATTTTTTTGGAAGCATTATGAGCGCAATATCCCTGATCCAGCCAGACAGAGATCTTTTCTCCTGGCCTCAATACTGGGCGGCCTGTTTTGGTCCCGCGCCTTTTTTGCCGATGTCACGCGACGAAATGGATCAACTTGGCTGGGATAGCTGCGACATTATTCTGGTTACCGGTGATGCGTATGTCGATCATCCGAGCTTTGGGATGGCGATTTGCGGTCGTATGCTGGAAGCGCAGGGTTTCCGTGTCGGCATCATTGCCCAGCCGGACTGGAACAGCAAAGATGATTTTATGCGTCTGGGGAAACCGAATCTGTTTTTCGGCGTCACTGCGGGCAACATGGACTCGATGATCAACCGTTATACCGCCGATCGCCGACTGCGCCATGACGACGCCTATACGCCGGATAACGTGGCGGGCAAGCGCCCGGATCGTGCGACGCTGGTCTATACCCAGCGCTGTAAAGAGGCCTGGAAAGACGTGCCGGTGATCCTCGGCGGTATTGAAGCCAGCCTGCGTCGTACCGCGCACTATGATTACTGGTCTGATACCGTACGCCGCTCGGTGCTGGTGGATGCGAAAGCCGATATGCTGATGTTCGGCAACGGCGAGCGCCCGCTGGTTGAAGTTGCGCACCGCCTGGCAATGGGGGAGCCGATCGGCCAGATCCGCGATGTGCGTAACACCGCGATTATTGTTAAAGAAGCCCTGCCGGGCTGGAGTGGGGTTGATTCCACGCGTCTGGATACGCCAGGGAAAATTGATCCGATCCCCCATCCGTATGGTGAAGATCTGCCGTGCGCGGATAACAAACCGGTTGCGCCGAAAAAGCAGGAAGCCAAAGCCGTGACCGTTCAGCCGCCGCGTCCGAAGCCGTGGGAGAAAACCTACGTGCTGCTGCCGTCCTTTGAGAAGGTGAAGGGCGATAAGGTATTGTATGCGCACGCGTCGCGTATTCTGCATCACGAAACCAACCCTGGCTGCGCGCGTGCGCTGATGCAAAAGCATGGCGATCGCTATATCTGGATCAACCCGCCCGCCATTCCGCTCTCTACCGAAGAGATGGACAGCGTTTTTGCGCTGCCGTATAAGCGCGTGCCGCATCCGGCATACGGTGACAGCCGCATTCCGGCTTACGAAATGATCCGCTTCTCGATTAACATCATGCGCGGGTGTTTCGGCGGCTGCTCGTTCTGCTCGATTACCGAACACGAAGGCCGCATTATTCAGAGCCGTTCAGAAGATTCGATCATCAATGAGATCGAAGCGATCCGCGATACCGTACCGGGCTTTACCGGCGTGATTTCCGATCTCGGCGGGCCGACGGCCAACATGTATATGCTGCGCTGTAAGTCGCCGCGCGCGGAACAAACCTGCCGCCGCCTGTCGTGCGTGTACCCGGATATCTGCTCGCATATGGATACCAACCATGAGCCGACGATCAACCTCTATCGCCGCGCCCGCGATCTGAAAGGCATCAAGAAGATCCTGATCGCCTCCGGCGTGCGTTACGACATTGCCGTTGAAGATCCGCGTTATATCAAAGAGCTGGCGAGCCATCATGTGGGCGGCTATCTGAAGATTGCGCCGGAGCATACCGAAGAAGGGCCGCTGTCGAAGATGATGAAGCCGGGCATGGGCAGCTATGATCGCTTCAAAGAACTGTTCGACCTTTACTCAAAACAGGCCGGGAAAGAGCAGTACCTGATCCCGTATTTTATCTCTGCGCACCCCGGTACGCGGGACGAAGATATGGTGAATCTGGCACAGTGGTTGAAACGCCATCGCTTCCGTCTGGATCAGGTGCAGAACTTCTATCCGTCGCCGCTGGCGAACTCAACGACTATGTATTACACCGGGAAAAACCCGCTGAGTAAAATTGGCTATAAGAGTGAAGACGTGGTGGTGCCGAGAGGAGACAAACAGCGTCGTCTGCATAAAGCGCTGCTGCGTTACCACGATCCGGCGAACTGGCCGCTGATTCGCCAGGCGCTGGAAGAGATGGGGAAAAAGCATCTGATTGGCAGTCGTCGCGAGTGTCTGGTTCCGGCGCCTACGCTGGACGAGATGCGTGAAGCCCGTCGTCAGAACCGCAACACGCGCCCGGCGTTGACTAAGCATACGCCAGTGGCGCATCAGCGTCAGACGCCTGCGGGCAATAAAAAACGCAGCAAGGTAGCCGGACGTTAAACCCGTTAGCTGTTTGCCGGATAAGGTGCCTGCACCGCTATCCGGCAAACGGACGGATTACGCGTTCGCTTCACGAATTCTGGCGGCCAGCGCTGCCAGTTTTTCGTCATCCGCTCGCTCGTGGTCATGCGATGACAAATAGCCTTCGTACTGTTCAAAGAATTTCGCCTGCCGCGATTCAATAGGCTTCCATTCGTTCAGGTTAGCGGTGCCGTGCATCGGGCTGAGCTTGCTGTGCACATGATCCACGCCAAATCCTTCAAAAAACATTCCCGTACGTCCCACGTCCGGGAAGGCGTTATCCAGCTTTTTCGCCACTTTTTGGGTGGCAAGCATCAGATCGGCCAGCGCCTGCGGCGGCAAGTCGAACGCATAGCTGGGATAATGCTTCTTCGGGATCACCACCGTAAAACCGTCGGTGTTCGGGAAGATGGAGAGGAAGGCCAGATGATGCTCGTCTTCCCAGATCTTATGGCAGGGGGCTTTACCCTCAACGATTTGGCAAAAAATACAGCTCATTCCTTTTCTCCGTTGCTGAGTTCACAATTTGCGTCGCGTACAGACTCAACACTTTCTACCAAACCCGCCAGGTAGTCAAAAAGCCCGACAGAAATGTCGGGCCGGAAAGGAAGGTTAGCCGCCGAACTGATCCGGGTCCGGCCCCAGGCGTTTACCCTGGTCAAGTTTGGCCACTTCGCTTAATTCGTCTTTGTCGAGACGGAAATCCCAGACGTCGAAGTTTTCCGCAATACGTGAAGGGGTGACGGATTTAGGGATCACCACCAGCCCGTTATCCAGATGCCAGCGGATCACAATTTGCGCCGGAGATTTACCGTACTTATCCGCCAGATCGCGAATGATTTTCTGATCGAAAACGCCTGCGCCGCCTTGCGCCAGCGGGCTCCAGGACTCGGTCTGGATCTTGTGCGTCGCATTCCAGGCATGCAGCTGACGCTGTTGCATCAGCGGATGCAATTCGATCTGGTTGATCACCGGTGTAACGCCGGTTTCATCGATCAGACGCTGGAGGTGGTTTACCTGGAAGTTACACACGCCGATGCTTTTCACCAGTCCTTCTCTTTGCAGTTCAATCATCCCTTCCCAGGCGTCAACATAATGGTCGATAGCCGGAACGGGCCAGTGCATCAGATAGAGATCGAGGTGATCCAACTGGAGCTTATCCAGGCTTTCCTGCAAGGCTTCTCGAGGGCGTTTCTGATCGTCATTCCACAGTTTGGTGGTAATAAACAGCTCTTCCCGGTCGATACCGGCATCTTTTAACGCTTTTCCGACGCCTTCTTCATTCTTGTACGCCGCAGCGGTATCAATGGAGCGATATCCCACTTCCAGCGCCTTATGAATGGCGGAAATTGCTTCCTCGTTGCTTGCCTTCCAGACTCCCAGGCCCAGTTGTGGCATTACGTTGCCATCCTGTAGCTTGATAACGGTTGGATTAGCCATGCGTTCCTCCTTTATGCGATCTCACCGGAGCAAACTCCGGTGAGGTTGTGTGACTTAAGTCTGGACGAAATGTCCAAAAACGAAAGCCAGAGGCGAAAAAACCTTAGCGAGCCGCTTCGTAAATCCGACGGCTGACATCCAGCGTAATGTCCTGATGTTCACCCAGATTTGTACCGCCGTGCGCTTCCAGTTTTGCCAGCAATGCCGGAATGGAACTGCCGTCCAGACCGTAATCAGACAGGCGAGTCGGTACGCCCATTTGTTCAAAGAAGCGGCGGGTGGCGGCGATGGCGGCATCAATACGCGCATCGTCGGAACCGTCGGTGAGATTCCAGACTCGCTCTGCGTACTGCAACAGTTTGGCGCGTTTGGTATCGCGTTTTTCATTCCACAGCGCAGGCAGGACGATAGCCAGCGTCTGCGCGTGATCAAGGCCGTGCATCGCCGTCAGCTCATGACCCAGCATATGCGTTGCCCAGTCCTGCGGGACGCCCGCGCCGATCAGACCGTTCAGCGCCTGAGTGGCCGCCCACATTACGTTGGCGCGGACATCGTAGTTTTCCGGCTCTTTCAGCGCTTTCGGGCCTTCTTCGACAAGCGTCAGCAGGATACCTTCGGCGAAGCGATCCTGAATTTTTCCGTCAACCGGGTAAGTGACATACTGCTCAACGGTGTGAACGAATGCATCCACAACGCCGTTAGCAACCTGGCGCGGCGGCAGGGTGTAGGTATAAACCGGATCGAGCACCGCAAACACGGGTTGGACGAACGGTGTCATAAAGGCCAGCTTATCGCCGGTGGTTTTACGGGAAATCACCGCCCCGGAGTTAGATTCTGAACCCGTTGCCGGCAACGTCAGCACCGATCCCATCGGTACGGCGCTTTTCACGTCGTTGCCACGGGTTTCCAGAATGCGCCACGGGTCCACGCCTTCGTCATATTGCGCCGCCGCCGCGATAAATTTAGTGCCATCCAGCACGGAACCGCCGCCGACCGCCAGCAGGAACGTCACTTTCTCATCACGTACAATGTTGACGGCGTTCATCAGCGTTTCATAAGACGGGTTTGGCTCGATGCCGCCAAATTCCAGCACGTCCAGACCTTTCAGCGCGTCATGTACCTGATCCAGTACGCCGGTCTTTTTCACGCTACCGCCGCCGTAGGTGATCAATACGCGGGCGCCCTGAGGGATTTGATCGCGCAGATCGGCAATCGCGCCTTTACCAAACAGAATGCGGGTTGGGGTATGCAGATTAAAGTTGTTCATTGCTCGTTCCCTTATGTGGGTAAAAAAGTGGGCAGGCGAATGTCTGCCTGATGGTGAACATTGTGGTCGCCAGCCGCCTTCCTCTCAATGCTCATTTCTGCCAATGTCTTGCCCATTTCTCCAGAGCGCTGGAGAAAAAAGATAAATTTGCGCACAATCAACGCGTCGTAAACCGATGAGAAAAAAGCGCGCCATGAACCGTGAAGCCATCTGCCTGTTGCTGACAGATAAAATTAAGCAGCTGATAAACAATCAAAATAACCTGAATGACTGCCTGCCCGACGTGCGTCTGCTCTACGGCACGGAGCCGGGGTCGCGCACGCCTGTGATGTATCAGCCTGGCATCATATTTCTCTTTTCGGGGCATAAGATCGGTTATATCAATGAACGCGTATTTCAGTACGATGCCAATGAATATCTGCTGCTGACAGTACCTTTACCCTTTGAATGTGAAACTTATGCGACGCCGGAAGTACCGCTCGCGGGGATTCGTCTGAATGTTGATATCCTGCAATTGCAGGAGTTGCTGATGGACATTGGCGAGGACGATCTGTTTCAACCGTCGATGGCGGCAAGCGGGATTAACTCCGCCACGCTGTCGGATGACATTCTTTGTGCGGCGGAACGCCTGTTAGATGTGATGGAAAGGCCGCTGGATGCGCGCATTCTGGGGAAACAGATTATTCGCGAAATTCTGTATCACGTTCTGATGGGGCCGCGTGGCGGCGCGCTGCTGGCGCTGGTCAGCCGCCAGACCCATTTCAGCCTGATTAGCCGGGTGCTGAAGCGGATTGAAACCAAATACACCGAGAACCTGAACGTTGAGCAACTGGCGGCGGAAGCCAACATGAGCGTCTCGGCGTTCCATCATAATTTTAAATCCGTTACCAGTACCTCGCCGTTGCAGTACCTGAAAACCTACCGTCTGCATAAAGCACGGATGATGATCATTCACGACGGGATGAAAGCCAGCGCCGCTGCGATGCGCGTTGGCTACGAGAGCGCGTCGCAGTTCAGTCGGGAGTTCAAACGCTATTTTGGCGTAACGCCGGGGGAGGATGCGGCACGAATGAGAATGATGCAGGGAAGCTAATCATGTGTAAGCCGGATAAGCGTGAGCGCCATCCGGCAATCAGCAAATCAGGCGCTGCAATACTTCTTCTTGATCACGACGAATAATGTGCCGATCAAACCGGCGGCCAGCAGGGCAATCGGCAGGATCATCAAAAACGTCATCACCTGATCTTCATGACGTTTCACGAACGGGATCATGCTGAGCGCGTAGCCGAAACTGGTCACCACGCCGACCCACAGCAGCCCGCTCAACCAGTTAAAAAACTGAAACCGGCGGCTGGACAACCCTGAAATCCCCGCCATTGTGGGCAGCAGGGTGCGCACAAACGCCAGAAAGCGCCCGGCAAGCAGCGCCAGCAGGCCGTGCCGGTCGAACATACAGGTCGCGCGCTGATGGTATTTAACGGGAAGCTGCGCCAGCCAGCCTTTTACCGTTTGCGTATTTCCCAGCCAGCGCCCCTGAATATAGCTCAGCCAGCAGCCGAGACTGGCAGCTGTCGTCAGAATAAGGATCGTGGGGACAAAGTCCATGACACCTTGTGCAACCAGCGCGCCTGCCAGTAAGAGCAGGCTGTCTCCGGGTAAAAAAGAGGCCGGGAGCAGGCCGTTTTCTAAAAATAGTGTGGCAAACATCACAAAGTAGACAACGCTAACAACGTGTGGGTCCGCCAGCGCGGCAAAATCGTGTTGCCAGAGCGCAGCGATAATATCTTGAATGACAGCCATGGACTTTCCTGTGGAACCGCGTTTATGGGGCTATTGTACTCCTGAATTGCCCGGGATGCCTTGATCCCGGACGCAACAAATGCAGACTTTTCTGCCCGGAGTGTCTGCAATTCTGTCCATGACCGGAAACTTTACACAATACGCGTGAATCCTGCGGCTAAATCTGCAATCAGATCGTCAACATTCTCTAAACCGATGTGCAAACGGATCAGCGTGCCGGTGAAATCAACGTCGCCTTCGGGACGAATGGCGGCGATATGTTCCGGCTGGTTAGGCAGAATTAAGGATTCAAAGCCGCCCCAGGAGTAAGCCATGCTGAACAAGCTGAAATTATCCAGATAAGCGGAAAGCGCCTCATTACTCAGCCTTTTATTCAGCACAAACGAGAACAACCCGCTACTGCCCGTGAAATCGCGCTTCCAGAATTCGTGGCCTTTGCTGCCAGGAAGGGCGGGATGATTAACGCGGGCGACCTGAGGGTGATTCGCCAGCCACTCGGCGACTTTCAGGCTGCTTTCATGATGCTGGCGCAAGCGCACGCCCAGCGTACGTAGCCCACGGCTGGTCATATAAGCGGTATCCGCGTCCAGCATTTGCCCCATCAGATAGGCGTTTTCGCGCAATTGCTCCCAACAACGCGCATTAGACACGGCGGTGCCGACCATCGCATCCGAGTGACCAATCAGGTATTTCGTTCCTGCCTGGATGGAGATATCGATCCCGAAATCCAGCGCTTTAAACAGCACGCCCGCCGCCCAGGTGTTATCAATCATAATGACGGCGTCTGGCGCAACGCGTCTTACCGCGCCGACAATCGCCGGGATGTCATGCACTTCCATCGTGATGGAGCCAGGAGATTCGAGAAACACTACTTTCGTATTGGGCTGAATATGCTTCACGATATCCGCGCCGACCAGCGGATCAAACCAGCCGGTCGTCACGCCGAGTCTGGCGAGAACTTTGGTGCAAAAATCCTGACTGGGTTCATAAGCGGTGTTGGTCATCAGGACGTGATCGCCCTGTTCCACAAAGGCCAGAATCGTGTTGGCGACAGCCGCCGCGCCGCAGGGGAAGAGTGCGCATCCGGCGCCGCCTTCCAGTTCGCACATGGCTTCCTGTAGCGAAAAATGGGTTAGCGTTCCGCGACGGCCATAGAAAAGCTCGCCATTGGCGCGGTTGCGGGTGGCGTACTTTTTGGCTTCTACGGTGTCAAATACCAGCGAGGAGGCGCGCTGAATGACGCTGTTCACCGATCCCAGCGTGTATTTTTTGCTGCGTCCTGCGCTCACCAGTTTGGTTTCAAGATGTTTTTCTGCCATGTTGGAGTACCCATTTTTATACGTCTGGATGTCTAAACTATCATGAATGATGAGTGACGCATCCTGAAGAATCGGCATAAAGCAGAAAATTTTCTCAAAATGACATCTGGTGACTTTTTTACTGCGTAAGCGCAAGGAAAAGAAACCAAAGGTGCGGCACTATGTAAATAGTAATGAGAACGACTATCAATTCGACGTCG
This sequence comes from Citrobacter sp. CK188, assembly GCF_030333525.1. Taxonomy (NCBI): domain Bacteria; kingdom Pseudomonadati; phylum Pseudomonadota; class Gammaproteobacteria; order Enterobacterales; family Enterobacteriaceae; genus Citrobacter; species Citrobacter sp. CK188. The sequence continues at coordinate 198,066 of NZ_JAOWFU010000034.1, read as the reverse complement.
TTTTGATATTATTACGCTCAGAATTTGTGATTTGCGTCCTGGAGATACAGAGTGGGTAATAATTTGATGCAGACGGATCTCTCCGTCTGGGGTATGTATCAGCACGCCGATATCGTGGTTAAGTGCGTGATGATTGGTCTGATTCTGGCGTCAGTAGTCACCTGGGCTATCTTCTTCAGTAAGAGTCTTGAGTTCTTTACGCAGAAGCGTCGGCTCAAGCGTGAACAACAGCAGCTGGCTGAAGCGCGTTCTTTAGACCAGGCCAGCAATATTGCCTCCTCATTCGCGGCAAAAAGTTTAAGCTCACAGTTGCTCTATGAAGCGCAGAACGAGCTGGAACTGTCGGAAGGCAGTGAAGACAACGAAGGTATTAAAGAGCGTACCGGGTTCCGCCTGGAGCGTCGCGTAGCGGCGGTTGGCCGTCATATGGGACGCGGCAATGGCTACCTGGCGACCATCGGCGCCATCTCTCCGTTTGTCGGTCTGTTTGGTACGGTATGGGGCATCATGAACAGCTTCATCGGCATCGCGCAAACCCAGACCACCAACCTCGCGGTTGTCGCGCCGGGTATCGCGGAAGCGTTGCTGGCTACGGCGATCGGCCTGGTCGCGGCAATTCCTGCGGTCGTGATTTACAATATTTTCGCACGTCAGATCGGCAGCTACAAAGCGACGCTGGGCGACGTGGCAGCACAGATTCTGTTGCTGCAAAGCCGCGATCTGGATCTGAACGCGAGCGCTTCCGCTCAGCCGGTACGTACCGCGCAGAAATTACGTGTAGGATAATGTTCCATGGCAATGCGTCTTAATGAAAATCTGGACGATAACGGTGAAATGCATGAAATCAACGTGACGCCGTTTATCGACGTCATGCTGGTTCTGCTGATTATCTTTATGGTGGCCGCGCCGCTGGCAACGGTGGACGTGAAGGTGAATCTTCCTGCGTCCACCAGCACCCCGCAGCCGCGCCCGGAAAAACCGGTTTATCTGTCCGTGAAGGCCGACAACAGCATGTTTATCGGCAACGATCAGGTAACGGATGAAACCATGATCGGCGAGCTGAACGCGTTAACCGAAGGGAAGAAAGACACGACGATCTTCTTCCGTGCGGATAAAACCGTTGATTATGAAACAATGATGAAAGTGATGGATACGCTGCACCAGGCGGGTTACCTGAAAATTGGTCTCGTGGGTGAAGAGGTCGCAAAAGCGAAGTAATCGTTGTTGCTGATGGGCTGACAGACAGGCCGGGTAGGGCGCAAGCCGTACCCGGCTTTTTTTATTGCCTGATGGCGCTGCGCTTACCAGGCCTGCATGATGCGGCAATCGCTGGATTGCTGATTCGCCAGATTACTTCGTCGTGGGAAAACGTTTTTCATTCAGCGCGACGGTGGTGATATTGGTCGTTCGGTAATCGCCATCGGATAGCTTACGGGTCAGGCGCAGGGTCGCCGTTTCTCGCGCCAGTAAGTGCTGATATGTGCTCTCCAGGCGCGCCATGATTTTGTCCCGCATCTCGGGATGTTGCTCAATAATCGTATTGATAACCGAACCGTAGATCTCTTCTTTGACCTGGAGCGCATAGATTTCGCGGCGATTTTGCCATTTCAGCCGCACTAACGCGGCGGGAATCGACACGATCTCCTGCGCCACCTGTTCGAGGGTCGCGTTTTTATTGGCGATAAGCGCTTTAAGATTTTGCTTTAAGATAAATTCATCGCTTTTATTATTATCTAAAGCTAAATAAACATTATTATCTTCAACGTCTTTCATATTATTTCTCTTCCAGAGAATAAAAAACGGGAGAGTTTTTCTCTCTGGTTATGAGATTAAGCCAAATTTCATTGCCGTGATCGTTTATTTTTGTTGTGGCATCTGCCAGAATTTTACTTAATGCCTGAGCATCAACATCGCCTTCCGCCTGTAGGCTATTAATAAGACGAGCAAACGTCTCAATTTTAGCTACGCGATAAAGCCGGTCTTTTAAATGACGGTCACGTTCTTCAAGTAACATGTTTTTAGATTGACCAGTCGGTGTGGCGCTAATTAAAATATCTGGCTCGTAATCGCTCAGCGTTTTCTTTCCCTGAGTCAAATTTTCACTATTTTCTACGGTCTCAGCATCGCCTGGCGAGGCAGATAAATGAAAACGAGTCGGCACAAGATGCTCGGGAAGCATGTTGGAATGTCCTTTACTATCAATAGTATATTGTTTTTTATAAGGCAGGTCTCGTTGACAATAGCATGGTGTAATTTTAAAATCAAAAAAAATGGAGTCGACATATGAACAGCATTTTTTATTCTATTATCACTCTGCTATTACTCACTGGTGGCGTGCTTTTCTTGATGCACGAATTTAATAAACAGCGCTCTGCTGAGGCGTCTAATCCAGTAAATCAAGCGGAACCCTTGTCCAAAGAGGAGGGCGAAGATCATTTTTCGTCGCTCATGAATACTATTACACCGGTATGGTACTGGCGAGTCAATCACGAATATATTGATTTTCTTCACGCAACGATAAAGCGGATGACGATGGCGGAGCTAAACGGAACGCCGGGGTTATTTGATGCGCAGCGCCGTTGCAGCGATCTCAACTCTGCGGTCTATAAATATTATGACAACATTAAAAAGCGTTGTCTGAACGGGGAAAAGGTTCCGCATTCCGATCTGGATGTGCTTAACTTGCGGCAATGTTTCCGGGAATTTAGCCTGGAGGCGTATCCCTCCCTGGTTGCTCTGGTGTGGCCTGAATATCAGCGGCCGCTAATCAAACCGGAAGAGGTTTAATAAACGCGCCTGACGTTGGCCGGGTAAGGCGAAACCGCCACCCGGCGCGCGTGCCCGAAAGCGTTATTTATCCGATGAGGCTTGCCAGAGGTTCAGCTCGCCATCCGCGACATGTTTATCGATTTGCGCTAACTCGTCAGCGCTGAATGTCAGGTTCGACAACGCCTGCACATTTTCTTCCAGTTGCTCTGGTCGACTGGCGCCGATCAGCACTGACGTCACGCGATTATCTTTCAACAGCCAGCTAAGCGCCATCTGCGCCATTGACTGGCCGCGACGTTGCGCCATCTCATTGAGTAAACGCAGGCTGTTCAGATTCGCTTCCGTCAGCATATTCTCCGTCAGACCGCGAACTTTTTTCCCTTCACGCTGCATACGTGAACCTTCCGGGATACCGTTTAAGTATTTTCCGGTTAACAATCCCTGAGCCAGCGGTGTGAACGCAATGCAACCCATGCCGTTGGCCGCCAGCGTATCCAGCAGGCCGCTTTTATCCACCCAGCGGTTGAGCAGGTTGTAGGACGGCTGATGAATCAGCAGCGGGATTTTCCATTCGCGCAGCAGTTCCGCCATTCGTTGAGTTCGCTCAGGCGAATAGGAGGAGATGCCGACGTAAAGCGCCTTACCGCTTTGTACCGCCTGCGCCAGCGCGGATGCGGTCTCTTCCATCGGCGTGTTTTCATCGACACGGTGGGAATAGAAGATATCGACATAGTCCAGCCCCATCCGCTTCAGGCTCTGATCGAGGCTGGCGAGCAGGTACTTACGCGACCCGCCGGAGCCGTATGGCCCAGGCCACATGTCATAACCCGCTTTGGTGGAAATGATCAGCTCATCGCGATATGGCGCAAAATCTTCCCGCAGCAAACGGCCAAAGTTCTCTTCTGCGCTTCCCGGCGGCGGGCCGTAGTTATTGGCTAAATCAAAATGGGTGATGCCTGAATCAAAGGCTTTACGCAGCAGCGCACGCTGTGAATCCAGCGCCTGAACGTGGCCGAAACTGTGCCACAAACCCAGCGATAGCGCGGGTAAACGCAAACCGCTTTTACCGCAGTAGCGATAAAGCATCTGCTCATAACGTTCGGGGTTGGCTAACCAGGCCATGTCATCTCCTTAGAGAAAGTGAATTTCAAAACAACGTTTCTATTCTAGCGGCTCAACGGGGTTTATCCCGTTCGTCAGGTCACATTGATGCGAAAAATTGGGCAAAAACACGTCGTTATGCTTTGCTTAAAAAAACATCAATTCAGGAGTGAAACTATGCCGCGTCTGACTGCCAAAGACTTTCCGCAGGAGTTGCTCGATTACTATGACTACTATGCACATGGAAAAATCTCTAAACGCGAGTTTCTTAACCTCGCGGCAAAGTATGCCGTCGGCGGCGTGACCGCGCTTGCGCTGTTTAATCTCCTGAAGCCGAATTACGCACTGGCGGTGCAGGTGGAATTTACCGACCCGGACATTTTGCCGGAATACATTACGTATCCGTCACCGAACGGGCATGGCGAGGTGCGCGGCTATCTGGTGAAACCGGCGAAGGCGACGGGTAAAACGCCTGCGGTCGTGGTCGTACACGAGAACAGGGGGCTGAATCCCTATATTGAGGATGTCGCACGACGCGTGGCGAAAGCGGGTTATATTGCGCTGGCGCCTGATGGATTAAGCTCAGTAGGCGGATACCCCGGTAATGACGATAAGGGCCGGGAATTACAACAGCAGGTTGATCCCACAAAATTAATGAATGATTTCTTTGCCGCGATTGAGTTTATGCAGCGTCATCCGGCGGCCAGCGGAAAAGTGGCTATTACGGGATTCTGCTATGGCGGCGGCGTATCAAATGCGGCGGCGGTGGCCTATCCAGAACTGGCGTGCGCCGTTCCTTTTTATGGTCGTCAGGCTCCGGCGTCAGATGTACCTAAAATTAATGCGCCTTTATTATTACATTACGCCGAGTTAGATACCTCAATTAATGAAGGTTGGCCTGCCTACGAAACGGCGCTGAAGGCGAATAATAAAGTCTATGAAGCGTATATCTATCCTGGGGTGAATCATGGTTTTCATAATGATTCGACTCCCCGCTATGATAAGGCCGCAGCGGATCTGGCCTGGGCGCGCACTCTGGCCTGGTTTGAGAAATATTTACAATGAAAAACAAACGATTATTTCAGGTGCGGCATATTGCTTTGCGGCATAATAATGCCGTTATGCTTTATAAGCATTCACAGGAATAGCGTGCTGACGATGATTCGTATACTTAGTTAAGTAAAAAAACAATAAAGAAAGTATATATTCTGCATTCTCTGCCGATAACGAGGATAAGTGTCGCCTGATGGCGAATCCCTCAAGCCCGGCAAGGAAATTCTTATGCGTTTGCTGCAAAACTTCACTATTCGTATTGTCATGCTGACAATATTGGGGCTCTTCTGTCTTCTTTGGTCGGGCGTTGGTTTATTCAGCGTCCATGCATTATCTAAAGTGGCGGAAGGGAATGATATCGATCGTCATATTGTGCGTCAGATGACGGTGCTAAGTCAGGGGAACGATCAGTATTTTCGTTTTGTCACGCGTTTAAGCCGTGCGATGGACGTTAAAATCGGCGGCGGTACGCCCGATTTTGTACCAGTACAGCAGGCGCTGGACAATATGAGCAAAAAGCTGGAAGAGATGAAAACGCTCTCTCCAGGGCCGATGGACCCGGAGATCGCCGCTGCGGTATTGGCAAACTGGCAGGCGTTGCTTGATAAGGGCGTCGCGCCGCAGATGCAACTGGCGCAGCAGGGTACGCTCACCGAATTTGCAGAACAGGCGAATAATGTCACCCCCGCCCTGAGCCGCGCCTTCGGCGCCAGCGCAGAACGTTTTAACAGCGCGGCTGGCACGATGCTGGACAGCACCCGCGTGATGGTGGACGGCAAAACGTCAATTATCCGCACCCTGATTATCACCGCCGTTATTCTGGGAATTGTGATTCTCTTCTTTACCGACCGTTACCTGGTCACGATGTTAGTGAAACCGCTGGCGCGCATTCGCCAACAGTTCCGCCAGATTGCGCAAGGCGATCTGAGCCAGCCGATTGAAGAGTTTGGCCGTAACTGTGTCGGTCGTCTGGTGCCGCTACTGAGCGCGATGCAGGATAGCCTGCGGGAAGCGGTCAGTTCGATTCGTTCAGGCAGTGACAATATCTGGCGCGGCGCGACAGAGATCTCCAGCGGCAATAACGATCTCTCTTCCCGTACGGAAGAGCAGGCGGCGGCGCTGGAAGAGACAGCTGCAAGCATGGAACAGCTCACCGCGACGGTGAAATTGAATGCGGATAATGCGCGCCAGGCCAGTCAGCTTGCTGATGCCGCTTCCGCGACGGCCGGAAAAGGCGGCACGCTGGTTTCTGAAGTGGTCGAGACGATGGACGGTATTTCAGCCAGCTCCAGACAGATCGCCGAAATTACGAATGTCATCAACAGTATTGCCTTCCAGACCAATATTCTGGCGCTGAATGCCGCCGTTGAAGCCGCCAGAGCCGGTGAACAAGGGCGTGGGTTTGCGGTCGTCGCCGGTGAAGTGCGTAATCTGGCCAGCCGTAGCGCCGGGGCCGCCAAAGAGATTGAAACGCTGATCGCTGAATCCGTGCGTCGTGTCGAGCAGGGTGCGCAGCTGGTGCAGGAGACGGGCGCGACAATGGAGGCCATTCTGCGCGGAGTAACTGAAGTCACCACCATCATGAAGCAGATCGCCGCCGCTTCCGAGGAACAAAGCAAAGGGATCTCTCAGGTTGGTGTGGCGATAACCCAGATGGACAGCGTGACCCAACAAAACGCCGCGCTGGTGGAGCAAGTTTCTGCGGCAGCGGCGGCGCTGGAACGGCAAACGGAAGAGCTGCAACGCTCTGTGCAACAGTTCCGACTTTCTCATAATGACGCGCAAATCAGCCCGGCGAAAACGGTCCCTCCAGCCAATCCGCGCGGGGCGTCTGCCGCGAAGTCAGGCGATGAATGGGTCGCCTTCTGATCCGGTAAAAAAAAGTATGTGATACCTCTGGCGTTCGCTTAAAAAATCGCTATATAATTTGTTATATAGCGATTGGAGGTATCATGGACAATCATTTTGGTAAGGGCCTGATGGCCGGATTAAACGCAACGTGTGCCGATAGCGCGCGTAACGTGGCGGGTTTTTGTTCTGATTATAAGCGCGGATTCGTATTAGGATTTTCGCATCGCATGTTTGAAAAAACCGGCGATCGACAATTAAGCGCCTGGGAAGCGGGGATTCTGACGCGCCGTTATGGCCTGGACAAAGATATGGTGATGGACTTCTTTCGGGAGAATCAATCGAATACGACTATCCGGTTCTTTATGGCGGGTTATCGTCTCGAAAATTGATCCGAAGGGGGTATTACCCCGGTTTAATTAATTACACTATTGTCTTACTCCTTCGTTTTGTTGTTCCGTCAAAGTATCATGGTTCAATAACCATAAAGAAAGTGTGGTAAATGGCGCGCCGATCGCAATAAGTTATTTGTGAACGGTGCAAAATAGAGCCAGGTCTTTGCAACGGAATAACAATAAAATGACTGGAGATAATACTCTCATCACTTCTCACGGCGTTAATCGTCGTGATTTCATGAAGCTTTGTGCAGCACTGGCCGCAACCATGGGGCTCAGTAGCAAAGCCGCCGCAGAAATGGCCGAATCGGTTTCCCGTCCGCAGCGCCCGCCCGTCGTCTGGATCGGCGCTCAGGAATGTACGGGATGTACCGAATCGCTCCTTCGCGCGACCCACCCAACGGTAGAAAACCTCGTTCTGGAAACGATCTCTCTGGAGTACCACGAGGTCCTCTCCGCCGCCTTCGGCCATCAGGTTGAAGAGAACAAGCATAACGCTCTGGAGAAGTATAAAGGGCAGTATGTGTTGGTTGTCGATGGTTCCATCCCATTAAAAGATAACGGTATTTACTGCATGGTTGCCGGCGAGCCGATTGTGGATCACATCCGCAAGGCGGCGGAAGGCGCAGCGGCGATTATCGCGATCGGCTCCTGTTCCGCGTGGGGCGGCGTCGCTGCCGCTGGCGTGAACCCGACCGGCGCCGTCGGGTTGCAGGAAGTCCTGCCGGGCAAAACCGTTATCAATATCCCGGGCTGCCCGCCGAACCCGCATAACTTCCTGGCAACGGTTGCCCACATCATCACTTACGGTAAACCGCCGAAGCTGGATGCCAAAAACCGTCCAACCTTCGCCTATGGCCGTCTGATTCACGAACACTGCGAACGCCGCCCGCATTTTGACGCCGGTCGCTTCGCCAAAGAGTTCGGCGATGAAGGCCACCGTGAAGGCTGGTGCCTCTACCATCTGGGCTGTAAAGGGCCTGAAACCTACGGCAACTGTTCGACGTTGCAGTTCTGCGATGTTGGCGGCGTATGGCCGGTGGCGATTGGGCACCCCTGCTACGGCTGTAACGAGGAAGGCGTTGGCTTTCATAAAGGCATCCACCAACTCGCCCATGTGGAAAATCAAACCCCGCGTTCCGAGAAGCCGGATGTCAACCTGAAAGAGGGTGGCCACATTTCCGCAGGCGCCGTCGGGCTGCTTGGCGGCGTGGTTGGGCTGGTTGCCGGTGTCAGCGTGATGGCGGTACGTGAACTGGGGCGTCAGCAGAAGAAAGATAACGCTGACTCACGGGGAGAATAACCGTGAACAGACGTAACTTTATTAAAGCAGCCTCTGGCGGGGCATTGCTGCTGGGCGCGTCGCCGTCCATCAGCCATGCGGCTGCGGAAAACCGTCCGCCCATCCCGGGTTCCCTGGGGATGCTGTATGACTCGACGCTGTGCGTGGGCTGTCAGGCGTGTGTGACCAAATGCCAGGATATCAACTTCCCGGCGCGTAACCCTGAAGGGGCGCAAACCTGGTCGAATAACGACAAGCTGTCGCCTTACACTAATAACATCATTCAGGTGTGGCATAGCGGAAGTGGCGTCAATAAAGATCAGACAGAGAACGGCTACGCGTACATTAAGAAACAGTGTATGCACTGCGTTGACCCTAACTGCGTCTCCGTTTGCCCGGTATCCGCGCTGAAGAAAGACCCGAAAACCGGCATCGTTCATTACAACAAAGACGTCTGTACCGGCTGTCGCTACTGCATGGTCGCCTGCCCGTACAACGTGCCGAAATACGACTACAACAACCCGTTTGGCGCGCTGCACAAGTGTGAACTGTGCAACCAGAAGGGCGTTGAGCGCCTGGACAAGGGCGGTCTGCCGGGGTGCGTTGAGGTATGTCCGGCGGGCGCGGTGATTTTTGGTACGCGAGAAGAGCTGATGGCGGAGGCGCAAAAACGCCTGGCGCTGAAGCCTGGCAGCGAATACCACTATCCGCGCCAGACGTTGCAGACTGGCGATACGTATCTGCATACCGTACCGAAGTATTATCCGCATCTGTACGGTGAAAAAGAGGGCGGCGGCACGCAGGTGCTGGTGCTGACCGGCGTTCCTTACCAGAATCTGGATCTCCCTCAACTGGCCGATCTGTCAACTGGCGCGCGTTCTGAACACATTCAACACACCCTGTATAAAGGCATGATGCTGCCACTGGCTGTGCTGGCGGGCTTAACCGTGATGGTTCGTCGTAATACGAAAAACGAGCATCACGACGGAGGAGACGATCATGAGTCATGATCCTAAACCGCTGGGCGGGAAAATAATCAGTAAACCGATCATCATCTTCGGGCCGCTTGTCGTCCTGTGCATGCTTCTCATTGTGAAACGTCTGGTCTTCGGGCTGGGATCGGTCTCCGATCTGAACGGCGGCTTCCCCTGGGGCGTGTGGATCGCTTTTGACCTGCTGATCGGCACCGGCTTCGCGTGCGGCGGTTGGGCGCTGGCGTGGGCGGTGTATGTCTTCAACCGGGGGCAATACCATCCGCTGGTGCGCCCGGCGCTGCTGGCAAGCCTGTTCGGTTACTCTTTGGGCGGGCTGTCGATCACCATTGACGTTGGTCGTTACTGGAACCTGCCGTATTTCTACATCCCAGGACACTTCAATGTGAACTCGGTGCTGTTTGAAACGGCGGTCTGTATGACCATCTACATCGGCGTGATGGCGCTGGAGTTTGCCCCCGCGCTGTTTGAACGCCTGGGCTGGAAAGTCTCGCTTAAGCGTCTGAACAAAGTGATGTTCTTTGTTATCGCTCTCGGGGCGTTGCTGCCGACCATGCACCAGTCGTCAATGGGATCGTTGATGATTGCCGCCGGTATTAAAGTACATCCGCTGTGGCAGAGCTATGAAATGCTGCCGCTGTTCTCATTGTTCACCGCTTTCATCATGGGTTTCTCCATCGTTATTTTTGAAGGCTCTCTGGTGCAGAGCGGCTTAAAAGGCAACGGCCCGGATGAGAAAAGTTTGTTTATCAAGCTGACCGGTACTATCAGCGTTTTCATCGCGCTGTTCCTCGTGTGCCGTTTTGGTGAACTGATTTACCGCGACAAGCTCTCTTATGCGTTTGCCGGTGACTACTACTCCTTGCTGTTCTGGGTTGAAGTCCTGCTGATGGTCTTCCCGCTGGTGGTGCTCCGTCTGCCGAAACTGCGCGGCGACTCGCGGATGTTGTATCTGTCCGCCCTCAGTATGCTGCTGGGCTGCGCAACGTGGCGTATGTCCTACTCGCTGGTGGCGTTCAATCCCGGCGGCGGCTACCACTACTTTCCCACCTGGGAAGAACTGCTGATTTCTATTGGTTTTGTGGCTATTGAGATTTGTGCATACATCTTACTCATTCGTCTACTGCCGATACTTCCTCCATTAAAACAAAACGATCACAATCGTCATGAGGCGAGCAAAGCATGAGCCAGAGAATTACTATTGATCCGGTAACCCGTATTGAGGGTCATTTACGCATCGACTGCGAAATCGAGAACGGTGTGGTGTCAAAAGCATGGGCATCCGGCACCATGTGGCGCGGCATGGAAGAGATCGTGAAGAATCGCGATCCGCGCGATGCCTGGATGATTGTGCAGCGTATCTGTGGCGTATGTACCACGACCCACGCGATCTCTTCCGTTCGTGCGGCGGAGAGCGCGCTGAAGATTGACGTTCCGGTCAATGCGCAGTACATCCGTAACATCATTCTGGCGGCGCATACTACCCATGACCATATTGTGCACTTCTACCAGCTTTCTGCGCTGGACTGGGTGGATATCACCTCTGCGCTGAAAGCCGATCCGGCGAAAGCGTCGGCGCTGTTGAACGGCGTGTCGAGCTGGCACCTGAATAGCGCGGAAGAGTTCACGAAGGTGCAGAACAAGATCAAAGATCTCGTTGCCAGCGGCCAGTTAGGGATTTTCGCTAACGGCTACTGGGGACACCCGGCGATGAAACTGCCGCCGGAAGTGAACCTGATTGCGGTCGCGCACTATCTGCAAGCGCTGGAATGCCAGCGTGACGCCAACCGCGTGGTGGCGCTGCTGGGCGGTAAAACACCGCACATCCAGAACCTGGCGGTGGGCGGGGTGGCGAACCCGATCAACCTCGACGGTCTCGGCGTGCTGAACCTTGAACGCCTGATGTACATCAAGTCCTTCATCGACAAGCTGAGCGACTTTGTTGAGCAGGTTTACAAGGTGGATACGGCGGTAATCGCGGCGTTCTATCCAGAATGGCTGGAGCGCGGAAAAGGCGCGGTTAACTATCTGAGCGCGCCGGAATTTCCGACCGACGGTAAAAACGGCAGCTTCCTGTTCCCTGGCGGCTATATCCAGAATGCGGATCTGTCGACGTATCGCCCGATCGCCTCGCATTCCGATGAATACCTGATTAAAGGGATTCAGGAGAGCGCGAAGCACGCCTGGTACAAAGACGAAGCGCCGCAGGAACCGTGGGAAGGGACTACCGTCCCGGAATACACCGGTTGGTCTGATGACGGTAAATACTCGTGGGTTAAGTCCCCGACCTTCTACGGCAAAACCGTTGAAGTGGGGCCGCTGGCCAATATGCTGGTTAAACTGGCGGCGGGACGCGAGTCCACGAAGGCCAAACTGAATGAAATCATCGCGATCTACCAGAAACTGACCGGCAAAACGCTGGAGGTGGCGCAACTGCACTCCACGCTGGGGCGTATCATTGGCCGCACCGTTCACTGCTGCGAATTGCAGGGTATTCTGCAAAATCAGTACAGCGCGCTGATCGCCAATATCGGGAAAGGCGACCACACCACGTTCGTCAAACCGGATATCCCGGCGACGGGTGAGTTTAAAGGGGTGGGCTTCCTTGAGGCGCCGCGCGGTATGCTCTCTCACTGGATGGTCATTAAAGACGGCATTATCAGCAACTACCAGGCGGTGGTTCCGTCCACCTGGAACTCCGGTCCGCGTAACTTTAACGATGAAGTGGGGCCATACGAGCAGTCGCTGGTGGGGACGCCGATCGCCGATCCAGAAAAACCGCTGGAAGTGGTGCGTACTATTCACTCCTTCGACCCTTGCATGGCGTGCGCGGTGCACGTAGTGGACGCTGACGGGAACGAAGTCGTCTCAGTTAAGGTTCTGTAATGCGGATTTTAGTGTTAGGGGTCGGCAATATTTTGCTGACCGATGAAGCCATCGGGGTGCGTATCGTTGAAGCGTTAGAACAGCGGTACATCCTGCCGGATTTCGTGGAGATCCTTGATGGCGGCACGGCGGGAATGGAGCTTCTCGGCGATATGGCGGACAGAGATCACCTGATCATCGCGGACGCCATTGTGTCGAGAAAGAACATGCCGGGAACCCTTATGATCCTGCGTGATGATGAGGTGCCTGCGCTGTTCACCAACAAAATCTCACCGCATCAGCTTGGCCTGGCCGACGTTCTGTCGGCCCTGCGCTTCACTGGCGAGTTTCCGAAAAAGCTGACGCTGATCGGCGTGATCCCGGAATCGCTGGAGCCGCATATCGGCCTGACGCCAACGGTTGAAGCGATGATTGAACCTGCTCTGGCGCAGGTTCTTGCCGCGCTGCGCGAGTCAGGCGTTGAGGCTATTCCACGGGAGGCTGCGCATGTCTGAGGAGATTTCAGGGTTCCCGTCCTCTCCGAAAATGCAGGTTCAGGCGGCGTTTGAAGAGATTGCCCGACGCTCAATGCACGATCTCTCGTTTTTGCACCCGAATATGCCAGTGTATGTCTCTGACTTCACCCTGTTTGAAGGGCAGTGGACGGGCTGCGTGATCGCGCCGTGGATGCTGAGCGCGCTGATTTTTCCCGGCCCCGATCAGCTCTGGCCGGTACGCAAAGTCAGTGAAAAACTCGGATTACGTCTGCCGTATGGCGCGATGACCTTTACCGTTGGCGAACTGGACGGGGTTTCGCAATACCTCTCCTGCTCGCTGATGTCGCCGCTCAACCGCGGTATGTCGGCACAAGAGGGGATGCGTCTGGCGGACGACTGCGCGCGGATGCTGCTGTCGCTGCCGGTCAGCGATCCCGATGCGCCGCAGCTGGCAGGGCGTCGTGCGCTGCTGTTTGGACGCCGGAGCGGCGAGCATGCATGAGCTGTCCCTGTGCCAGAGCGCGGTTGAGATTATCCAGCAGCAGGCGGAACAGCATGGCGTGACGCGAGTCACCGGCGTATGGCTGGAAATTGGCGCGCTCTCATGCGTAGAAGAGAGCGCCGTGCGCTTCAGCTTTGATATCGTTTGCCAGGGTACGCTCGCGCAGGGGTGTGCGTTGCACATCGACTATAAACCCGCTCAGGCGTGGTGCTGGGATTGCAGCCAGGCGGTTGAAATCACGCAGCATGACGCGCAGTGCCCACACTGTCAGGGCGATCGTCTGCGGGTGGATACCGGCGACTCGCTGAAAGTGAAAAGTATTGAAGTGGAATAACGTCCAGGTGGTTAACTATGTGTATTGGAGTCCCGGGGCAGGTTCTGTCCGTTGGTGAAGATATTCACCAGCTTGCGCAGGTTGAAGTGTGCGGCATCAAGCGTGATGTGAATATTGCCCTGATCTGTGAAGACAGCCCTGCAACGCTGGTGGGGCAGTGGGTGCTGGTGCATGTGGGATTTGCCATGAGCATCATTGATGAAGAGGAAGCCAAAGCCACATTAGACGCGCTACGCCGAATGGAGTATGACGTTACCAGCGCCTGATAATCCCTGAAGGCAATCTATCAAGCGGCCTTGCAATCGTTGTATACTAATGTATATATCGATTGTGAGGACATCTCCCATGTTTAAATCCTTACGCCAGCTCTCCCTGCTGGCGTTGCTTTTTTCCCTGCCGTTTATGGCTCAGGCCGAGCGTACGTTTACCGATCAGATTGGTCGCCAGGTTACCGTCCCGGATACGGTGGATCGCGTAGTGGTACTCCAGCATCAGACGCTGAATTTGCTGGTGCAGATGAACGCCACCGACAAAATTGTTGGCGTGATGGCGAACTGGAAACAACAGCTTGGCGACGGTTATGCCCGCCTGGCGCCGGAGCTGACAACGAAAGCCGCGTTGGGTGATTTAACCCACGTTGATGCGGAAAAACTGGTCGCGCTGCATCCGCAGGTGGTGTTTGTCACTAACTATGCGCCGCAGGAAATGATCGACAAAATCAGCAGCCTGGGCATTTCGGTGGTGGCGATTTCTCTGCGCCATGATGCGGCGGGCGAACAGGCAAAAATGAACCCGACAATGACGGATGAAGAACAGGCTTACGATCAAGGGCTGCGTGAAGGGATCACGCTGATTGGCGATATCGTCAATAAACCTGACGAAGCAAAAGCGCTGATTGCCGCAACGGATGAGGGGCGCAAGATGGTGAGCGAACGCCTGAAAAACATCCCGGAAGATCAACGCGTTCGCGCCTATATGGCGAACCCGGAACTGACCACCTACGGCTCCGGTAAATATACTGGCCTGATGATGGCGCACGCGGGGGCGTTGAACGTGGCGGCATCGACCATTAAAGGCTTTAAGCAGGTCGCAATGGAACAGGTTATCGCCTGGAATCCGCAGGTGATTTTTGTTCAGGATCGCTATCCGAAAGTGGTGGATGAGATCCTGCAAAGCCCGCAGTGGCAGGTGATTGATGCGGTGAAAAATCATCGCGTCTATCTGATGCCGGACTACGCGAAGGCCTGGGGCTATCCGATGCCGGAAGCGATGGGCATTGGCGAGCTGTGGATGGCGAAAAAACTCTATCCGCAGAAATTCCAGGATATTGATATGCGCAAGGTCGCCAATGACTGGTATCAGCGTTTTTATCGCACTGACTATCAGGGCGTTGACTGATGAAAATCCTTGCCGCAGGCAGCCTGCGTGCCGTCTGGCAACCGCTAATGGCCTGTTTTCAGGCAGAGACGATCCGCTGTGATTTCGGCCCGGCGGGATTGCTGCGTGAACGGATTGAAGCCGGTGAGCCGTGCGACTTTTTCGCCTCGGCTAATGTGGCGCATCCGCAGGCGCTGCTGGCGAGCGGGCGGGCGCTGTCGGTTTCGTCCTTTGCGCTGAATCGCCTCTGCCTGACCGTGCGTGCTGACGTTATGCGGGAGGGCGACGACTGGCGGTCGCTGTTGATGCGCGAGGATCTGCGAATTGGCACATCAACGCCGGGCTGCGATCCTTCCGGTGATTACACGCAACAGCTTTTTTCGCGAATGGGAGCCGTCGGCGAGGCGATCCGCTCGCGTGCTGTGGCGCTGGTCGGCGGCCGCGATTCTTTGCCGCTTCCCGCCGGAGCGCTGGCGGCGCAATGGTTAATCGACCACGATTACACGGATGTTTTTATTGGTTATGCCAGCTATGCCCCCAGACTGCGGCAAATCAGTACCCTGCGCGTGGTTGATATTCCTGAACCGTATAATCCGATCGCTGAGTACGCGTTTGCCTGTCTGACGGCGCGCGGAAAACCGCTTGCCGAATTTCTGCTTTCCACTCCGGCAGGACTGATTCTCATGCAACATGGGTTTAATTAAACGCCGACTATCACAAACCCGTGGGCCTGATAAGCGAAGCGCCATCAGGCAATATAACGCCTGATGGCGACGTTAAAATCTCATCCGGCGTCACGGTTTAGCTCTGACGCTTATCTTCGGTTTGTGTGTCGAAGTCGCTGGCGTCGTGACGCTCATGAAGCTGCTCGTTGAGCGGCCCGTTGGAGCGGTTCACAATGCGCCCGCGTTTGACCGCCGGACGTTCCGCAATCTCTTTCGCCCAGCGCTGTACGTGCTTATAGCTTCCCGCATCCAGAAATTCTGCGGCGTCATACACGTTGCCGAGCACGACATTGCCAAACCACGGCCAGACAGCCATATCGGCAATGGTGTACTCATCGCCCGCCACATACGGATGACGCGCCAGCTGCTTATCCAGCACGTCCAGCAGACGCTTGGCTTCCATCGTAAAACGGTTGATCGCGTACTCTATTTTCACCGGCGCGTAGTTGTAGAAGTGACCAAAGCCGCCGCCGAGGAACGGCGCCGCCCCCTGGAGCCAGAATAACCAGTTCAGGGTTTCGGTACGTTTAGCGAGATCCTGCGGCAGGAAATAACCAAATTTTTCCGCCAGGTAGAGCAGAATTGCGCCGGACTCAAAGACACGCAGCGGCGGGTTCTGCGAGTGGTCGCGCAGCGCCGGGATTTTTGAGTTTGGGTTCACATCGACAAAACCGCTGGAGAACTGATCGCCGTCGCCAATGCGAATCAGCCAGGCGTCATACTCTGCGCCCGTCACGCCCTGCGCCAGCAACTCCTCCAGCATGATGGTCACTTTCTGGCCGTTTGGCGTTCCCAGGGAGTAGAGCTGTAGCGGATGCTTGCCGACGGGCAACGTCTTGTCGTGAGTCGGGCCAGAAACGGGACGGTTGATATTGGCGAATGCGCCGCCGCCTGCGGATTTATCCCACGTCCATACTTTCGCGGGTTGATAAGTATTCTCTGACATGTTGACCTGCCTTCTGGGTTGGTGTGTTGAAGCAGTGTAGCAGTCGGAGGCCATGCGGTTTAACAGATTGGGACATTAAGCGCCGGTTTTTTCGCTGGAAGGGGAACACAATATAACCCGTTAATTGTAGCCCGCCTGTACTCCATCAAGAGGAAATCAATATCAAGCGGAAATTGTTACCGTACTCGCCATTAAAAATTGGCAGTGAATAAGCAGTAACAATGAAAAATGGTGTTCCAGGAGTAAGCGGTTATCAGGGCCCGGCGGGCGGCTGGGGAGCTGTGAAAGCGGTCTCTGCGTCGGTGTTTTCCCAAAAGGCCGTCACGCGCGATATTATCGCGATGTTCAAAATGAATCAGGTCAAAGGCTTTGACTGCCCTGGCTGCGCATGGCCTGACCCTGGCCATCGGGCGCCGATGGAACTTTGTGAGAATGGCGTCAAAGCGGTCTCCTGGGAAACCACCAGCAAGAAAGCCTCACCGGCGTTTTTCCGTCGTCATCCGGTGTCCACTTTATGGCAGTACAGTGATTACGAGCTGGAAAATATTGGCCGCCTGACGCACCCGATGAAATATGATGCCGTAACCGATACCTGGCAAGCCGTGGAATGGGACATCGCGTTTCAGGAAATCGGCGAACGCCTGCGCAGCTACGATTCCCCGGAACAGGTAGAGTTTTATACCTCCGGCAGAACCTCGAATGAAGCGGCGTTCCTGTATCAGCTGTTTGCCCGCGAATACGGCAGCAACAACTTCCCGGACTGTTCCAATATGTGCCACGGCCCGACCAGCGCAGGGCTGACGCGCGCTATTGGTCTGGGGAAAGGCACCGTTGAACTGGCGGATTTTGACCACTGCGATCTGGTGATTTGCATCGGGCATAATCCGGGAACCAACCATCCTCGTATGCTGACCACGCTGCGCGATGTGGCAAAGCGCGGCGCCAAAATTATCGCTATCAATCCGCTGGCGGAGCGAGGACTTGAACGCTTTAGCTTCCCGCAAAGCCCTAAAGAGATGCTCACCGGCCAGGCGACCGAACTCAGCAGCAGCTACTACCAGGTGAAAATGGGCGGCGATGCGTCGCTGCTCAAAGGCATGATGAAGGCGCTGATTGAAATGGATGAGGCGCGGGTGCTGCTAAACCAGCAGCCTTGCCTCGATCATGAGTTTATTGCTGCGCATACCGCCGGTTATCAGGCGCTGTATGATGATCTGCGCCAGTGCCACTGGGCGGAACTGGAAGCGGATTCAGGTCTGACGCGCAGCCAGATGGAAGATTTAGCGCACAGCTACAATAAATCGCGCGCCACCATCATTTGCTACGGCCTGGGGATCACCCAGCATAAAAACGGCACCGGGAATGTGCAGCAACTGGTTAACCTGCTGTTGCTGAAAGGCAATATCGGAAAGCCGGGCGCGGGTATCTGCCCGTTGCGTGGGCATTCCAATGTGCAGGGCGACCGTTCGGTAGGGATTAACGAAGCGGCGTCGGACGCCTTCCTGCAACGCCTTGAAGCGCGTTTTGCCATTACCGTTCCTCGTCAACATGGCCGCGCCAGCGTGGAGAGCATTCGGGCGATAGAGCGGGGCGAGGCTAAGGCGTTAATCTGCATGGGCGGCAATCTGGCCGTGGCGATGCCGCAGCCGCAGCGGACGTTTGCGGCGATGCAAAAGCTGGATATGCAGGTGCATGTGGCAACCAAACTGAATCGCTCGCACCTGCTGCTGGCGAAGCATAACTATCTGCTGCCCGCGTTGGGCAGAACGGAGCGCGACCTTCAGGCGACAGGGATTCAGTCCGTCACCGTCGAGGATTCAATGTCGATGGTGCACGCCTCCTGCGGCTCTCTGAAACCGGCTTCGCCGTGGCTGAAATCGGAACCTGCGATTGTGGCGGGAATGGCACGCGCCACGCTTACGCGTTCGCCGGTGAACTGGGAAGAGATGGTGGGAAACTATGCTCTGATCCGCGACGCCATTGAAGCCGTTATTCCGGCGTTTCATGACTACAATGCCCGCATTGCCGCGCCGGGCGGATTTCGCATGGACACGCCTGCCTCGCGCCGTGAGTGGCATACCGGGAATGGCAAAGCCAACTTTGTCGTTAGCCAGCAGCGCGCCGTTGAGCGTCAGCAGCAACCCGCTGATGCGCTGGTGCTGGCAACGCTGCGCAGCCACGATCAGTACAACACCACCATTTATGGCCTGAATGACCGTTATCGCGGCATTACCGGCCGCCGTGACGTCGTGTTTTTAAATGCGGCGGAAGCCAGCGCGCGCGGGCTGGCGCAGGGCGATGTGGTGACCATTCAGGCGCTGGACGATCATGGCCGCCCTTGTGAGGATCGCGCGATGTGCGGGCTGACGGTCGTGATCTACAACATGGCGGCAGGATCGATTGGCGCCTATCTGCCGGAAGCGAATGTGCTGTTGTCTCTGGATGCGGTCGATAGCGAAAGCCTGACGCCAGCCTATAAGAGCGTGCCGGTGGTTATCAATAAAGCATAACATCGTTCCCGCTATGAATTTTTTGTCTCTGTGCGCCGTCTGGCCGGGTAGAGGTGTATGATGAATCGACCTCTGTCCGGTTAGTGTTATTGAGCAGGCAAGCAGAGCGAAAAATTCACGCCATACTGCTCAGGCTGTATTGTTTTGAGGTAAGGTGCATGAGCAAAGGAACGACCCGTCAGGATGCCCCATTCGGGACATTATTGGGCTACGCCCCCGGTGGCGTAGCAATCTACTCTTCAGATTACAGCTCCCTCGACCCACGGGAATACAGCGATGATGCCGCGTTTCGCAGCTACATCGGCAACGAGTATATGGGCCATAAATGGCAGTGCGTTGAGTTCGCCCGCCGCTTTCTCTTTCTCAATTATGGGGTTGTGTTCACGGATGTCGGCATGGCGTGGGAGATCTTCTCGCTGCGTTTCCTGCGCGAAGTGGTGAACGACAACATCCTGCCGTTACAGGCGTTCCCCAATGGTTCGCCCCGCGCGCCGGTCGCTGGCGCGCTGCTTATCTGGCAAAACGGCGGCGAGTTTAAAGATACCGGCCATGTGGCGATCATTACCCAGTTGCTGGACAACAAGATCCGTATCGCCGAACAGAATGTGATCCACACGCCGCTGCCCCCAGGGCAACAGTGGACCCGCGAGCTGGATATGGTGGTGGAAAATGGCTGCTATACCCTGCGCGATACCTTTGACGACACCACGATCCTGGGCTGGATGATTCAGACCGAGGACACGCAGTACAGCCTGCCTCAACCAGACATCGCCAACGATTCACTGAAGATTCGTGGCGCGCGGCTGGAAGAGAAAGGGCAGTTTGACGGCAAATGGCTGGATGAGCGGGACCCGCTGCAAAAAGCCTATGTGCTGGCGAACGGGCATGTGATTAATCAGGACCCGCATCAGTATTTCACCATTACGGAAAGCGCCGAGCAGGAGCTGATTAAAGCCACCAACGAGCTGCATCTGATGTACCTGCATGCCACTGACAAGGTGCTGAAAGACGATAACCTGCTGGCGCTGTTCGACATTCCGAAAATCCTCTGGCCGCGTTTGCGCCTCTCCTGGCAGCGTCGTCGCCACCATATGATCACCGGTCGTATGGATTTCTGTATGGATGAACGCGGCCTGAAGGTGTACGAGTACAACGCCGATTCCGCATCATGCCATACCGAAGCGGGGCTGATCCTCGAACGCTGGGCCGAAAAGGGCTACACCGGGAAGGGGCATAATCCGGCGGAAGGGTTGATCAACGAACTGGCGGGCGCATGGAAACACAGCCTCGCGCGTCCTTTCGTCCACATCATGCAGGATAAGGACATTGAGGAGAACTATCACGCCCAGTTTATGCAACAGGCGCTGCGCCAGGCCGGGTTTGAAAGCAAAATTCTCCGGGGACTGGATGCGCTGCGTTGGGACGATGCCGGTCAGCTGATTGACGGCGATGGCCGCCTGGTGAACTGCGTCTGGAAAACCTGGGCGTGGGAAACCGCAATTGAACAGGTGCGTGAAGTCAGCGAGACGGAATACGCCGCCGTGCCGATTCGTACCGGCCATCCTGAAAATGAAGTGCGGTTGATTGATGTGCTATTGCGACCGGAAGTGCTGGTGTTTGAACCGCTGTGGACGGTGATCCCCGGCAATAAGGCTATTTTGCCTATCCTGTGGTCGCTCTTCCCGCATCACCGCTATTTGCTGGATACCGATTTCACGGTTAATGACGAACTGGCGCGCACCGGTTATGCGGTGAAACCGATCGCCGGGCGCTGCGGCAGCAATATCGATCTGGTGAGCCATCAGGAAGAGTTACTCGATAAAACCAGTGGGAAATTTGCCGCGCAGAAAAACATTTACCAGCAGTTGTGGTGCCTGCCAAACGTGGCCGGGAAGTATATTCAGGTCTGCACTTTCACCGTTGGCGGCAACTATGGCGGTACGTGTCTGCGTGGCGATGATTCGCTGGTTATCAAAAAAGAGAGCGATATCGAGCCGTTAATTGTGGAAAAAGGGGAATAGCCTCTTCTGAAAAAGAGCCTTGGGCGTGATGCGCCAGCGTCCGCCCTGGCCATTCAATGCCTGGGGATGCGTGACAGACGTTCTGTCGGGAGTATCAGGCAATCATCCGGCAGGATTAGGCTCACTCTGCCATTCATCAAACCGCTACAGTTTCAGGTGGAAAACAAACAACTGGAGCTGCTATGAAAACCATCGGTTATGCTGCATTAAACGCGACTACGCCACTGGCCCCTTTTACGTTTGAACGACGCGCATTGCGTGCCAATGATGTGGCGATTGAGATCCTGTGGTCAGGCGTCTGTCACAGCGATCTGCATCAAACCCGTGACGACTGGAAAGAGTGGGGCGCGACGATTTACCCCTGTATTCCCGGACACGAAATTATTGGCCGGGTGATTGATGTCGGCAGTAAAGTGACGCGTTATCAGGTCGGGCAACAGGTGGCGGTCGGAACCCTTGTCGATAGCTGTCAGGAGTGCGATCAGTGCCGCAGGCACGAAGAGCAAATGTGCCGTGAGTTTCCGACGGTGACCTATAACGGGCGTGACCGCATCTCAGGAGACGTCACTTACGGCGGTTACTCAAAACATATCGTGGTTCGCGAGGAGTTTGTCCTGAATCTGCCGGAAGGCCTTGATCCGGCCAGAGCGGCGCCGTTGCTCTGCGCGGGCATCACCGTTTACTCGCCGCTGCGGACCTGGAACGTTGGCCCCGGCTCGCGCGTTGGGGTGATTGGCATCGGTGGCCTGGGGCACCTTGCGGTTCGTCTGGCGGCCGCTTTGGGCGCAGAGGTGACGGTTATCACCCGCAGTGAGTCAAAAGCGAAAGAGGCGCATGAGCTGGGCGCCGAACACGTTCTGCTCTCGACTTCCGCAGAGGCGATGAATAACGCGGCGTCCTCTTTTGATGTGATTATTGACACCATCCCGACGCGCCATGATGTTTCACCCTACGTTCAGCTACTTGATGTGGAAGGGGCGCTGGTTATTGTCGGTAATCTGGGGAATATGGAAGGGTTCAGCACCTTGCCGCTGATTCTGGGGCGTCGTCGCATCACGGGTTCACCGTCTGGCGGGATTGCACAAACGCAGGAGATGCTGGATTTCTGCGCCCGTAAAGGTGTGTACCCGGAGTGTGAGATCATCGATATCCAGCAGATTAACCAGGCTTTTGAGCGTATGGAGCGGGGTGATGTGAAATACCGCTTTGTGATTGATATGGCTTCACTGTCGAACTGACGGTAAGCAACGCATATCGGATCGACTGTTTTGCGGTCCGATATGCGTGTATCAGCGCGGTATCCCGGTCAACGTTCCCGCTTCCCGGACGCGTTCTGCGCCTTTCAGCGACTGCACTTTATCGCCGATTGGCGTGATGCCGAACAGGCGTTTGTACTCCCTGTGAAACTGACTGACGCTTTCATAACCCACTCTGATGGCCGCTGTCGAGGCATCCACATTATCTGACAACAACAGGCGTCTGGCTTCATGGAGCCGTAATTGCTTCTGATACTGCAACGGGCTCATGTTGGTCATGCGACGAAAGTGGTGATGCAGCGTCGAAACGCCCATTCCTGCAATCCCGGCCAGATCCTCCATTTTTAATGGTTGGGAATAGTGCGTGCGTAACCAGTTGATTGCGGAAGATATCCTCTGGCTGCTCGATCCTGTCAGTACGGTTTCCCGCAGCGTCATACCTGCCGGGCTGGTTAAAATGCGATACAGAATTTCCCGCTGAATCAGGTTGCCGATATACCCTTTATCCTGCGGGCGTTCTGCGAGCGTGATGTAGCGCAGTATGGCGTCAAACAAAAAACGGTCGGCATGGCTGAGCGAGAGTCCTTCGCCTGCGAATCCCACGTCATTGCCGTGCTGTTCCATATCAACCAATACTTCACGCGCAACAGATAAATCCAGTTCCAGCAACAGCGATATAAAAGGACGCTCGGCGCTGGCCTGCATCACTTCGGCGACGGTTGGCAGATTGACCGCCGTCAGAAGAAAACGGGATTCGTTGTACACATAGGCCGTATCGCCTAACGTGACGCGCTTTTCTCCCTGGAGGATCAGCGACACGCTGGGCTGGTAAATATAAGAAAGCGGCGGCATTGGGCCGTGGAGTTCAGCAACGCTCAGACCGGGGAACGGGTAGACGACCCGTTCCTGATGTTCGGTATATGTTCTGACTTTTGCGGTAATTTCGTGGCGCAACGATGCGGTGTCCTGCCGCAGGCGATCATCCTGTGAGTTCGGGCGGTGATCCAGCATGGTCAGACTCCTCAACATAGGTTCGTATGTTTTAAACTGGAATGCAGCCGCCCGCGACCCCTTTTTTTGCTAATTGACTTGCCAGCCCATCCGTCGTGGTCGGTGCATCAGCTATTCACAAAGGCCAGCAGGTCGGCGTTAACCCGATCTGCATGCGTGGTGGGGATGCCGTGCGGGGCTCCCTTGTACGTATTCAGCGTACCGTTTTTGAGCAGCCCGGCTGAAAGTACGCCGGAATCATGGTAGGGAACGACCTGATCGTCATCGCCGTGGATAACCAGAACCGGGATAGTGATACGCTTGAGATCTTCCGTGAAATCCGTCTGCGAGAACGCGACGATACCGTCGTAGTGCGCTTTGGCTCCCCCCATCATTCCCTGACGCCACCAGTTCCAGATGACCGCCTCAGACGGACTGGAACCCGGACGGTTGTAGCCATAGAAGGGACCCGCAGGGATATCGTAATAGAATTGCGCCCGACTGGCGGCCAGCTGCGCCTGGAAGTCGTCAAACACCGACCGGGGCGTACCCTGCGGATTGCTGTCGGTTTTTACCATCAATGGCGGAACTGCGCTGATCAGCACGGCCCTGGAGACGTTATCTTCGCCGTGACGCACGATATAGCGCACGACCTCGCCACCGCCGGTTGAATGCCCGACGTGCATTGCGCCCTGGACGCCTAAATGCTTAACGACTGCGGCAACGTCATCGGCATAATGATCCATGTCATGACCGTCCCACACCTGGCTGGAACGTCCATGACCACGCCTGTCGTGCGCGACGACCCTGAACCCCTTGTCCACGAAAAACAGCATCTGAGCATCCCAGTCGTCGCTGGAGAGCGGCCAGCCGTGGTGGAAGAAGATCACTTTTCCCTCTTTCGGCCCCCAGTCCTTATAGAAAATGTCAACGCCATCGCTGGTTGTTACGTAACCCATATCGTTTCTCCGGTTCAGTAAGTTGTTAAAGGGAGAGACTTGTCTTGCGCGTAGCGCCAGGACGTTGGCTCCCGAAAAAAGGAGAAACGTCAGGGTCTGCGCGCTCGTCCGGCAACGATCTTCTGTTGACCGTTTAGAGAGTATAAGTTTAAAGTTAACTTTAAGGTCAAGAGAGGTCTGTAAACGGTATGAAGATTGGTGAACTGGCAAAAGTAACGGGGCTTACGCCCTCCCGTATTCGGTTTTACGAAGCAGAAGGGCTGATCAGTCCTCCTCAGCGTCAGAGCAACGGGTATCGTAATTATTCGGCGGAGGTGGCGAATCTGCTGAAGATTATTGATAACGCTCAGCGTGCCGGTTTTTCACTTGAGCAGATCCGCTGCTTTTTACCGCAGGAGCAGAAAAAGTGGGATCACGAGGGGCTGATACAATCCCTGGAGAAGCGTATCGCGGAGATCGAACTCATGCAGAAGCAGCTTGAAGAGAGCAAGAGCGAGTTGCTGAGTCTGATCGCCAGTATTGCAAACCGGCCTGACGGGATTTCCTGTGAGGACAACATGCAGCGGCTGATAGGGCAATTGCGTAATCCGGCGACCGCCACGGAAAACCGGTAAAATAAATGGCGAGGGGACGTGGTTCAGCTTCGGTCTTGCCGCCCCCTCACTGTCTTATTGGTATGTCATGGTAAATGACAAAACGCCATTCGCTGCACCGGTCGTGATGGTGTCTCCGGTCTGGTAATAACGCGCTTTCAGCGGCACCGTGAATCCGCCGCCGGAGGATGAAGTGCCAACGGCGACATCAGAACCCAGCGCCATCGGCTGATTGTTATAAAGTAATTGGATTCCCACGCCCGTGGCGGCATTATTTCCGCCAATGGTTTTCAGCACGCCTTTGCTCGCATCAAAAATATCGCCTTCCATCTTAACGCTGACCTTTGTTCCGGCATTACAAACCATCGGCAGATCGAAAGACTGCGTGTGTGCGTCTCCCGGTGTGGTGCCTTTGCCATTAAAGGCTTGTTTATCCACGTCCTGCATATTCACGGGGATAAACGTCGTTTGTAGATTACAGGCTGGCGTGGTAACCGTGAACGCGTTGATATTGACGGAAGATTCGGGTGAATGCCACAGCAGCGCGTTATTTAACATAACCAACGATCCCACGGTTCTTGCCGTTATGGTTCCAGACCCGGTTTCGGCTGCCGTCTTATAAAACGTCACGATAACCACGCCATCCAAATTGCTGTTCACCATCCCCGCCATATTTTCACAGAGCTTAGCGGTATTTATGTCTCCCCGTATGGTATTGCTTCCCGTAACGGTCACGATGCCTGCGGCACATTTTGTCGTTGCGGCGGACAGGGAATACCCCACGCCGCTAATGTTCGTTTTATATATCTGACGCCCGTTGAGTGACGAATCGAATGTGCCAATGGCTCTGATACCAAAAATCTGCCTGGATATAACGCCCTCAGCGGAGTCCCAACAGTTAAAGGCATTAATTGTCGGTGTAATAACCTGTGTTCCTATTATTGAGCCTACAGGGAGATCCCGCGAGATAGTTACATTCTGCGGTGAGATCGTTGTTGTTGACGTAACCGTAGTGCAGTTCCACGCCAGGGCGGTGTGTGAAAATAATCCCAGCGAGGTAAAAATTAAGCTGATTAAAATTCGATACATTTTTCTTTCTCTCCAGATCAGTGGCATTGCGCAATGACTGTTTGCGGTTTGTCAGCGATCTGCGTTATCTGATACGTTGCCTGACAACTTCCCTCGGCCCAGTTAACGATCACGCTTCCTTTTTCCGGTACGCCGTTGAGCCAGACGCGTTTGCGATCGTCAACCATTCCTTCTGGAATGTTGTCGTGATTTTTAATACGGGTCGTCGCGCCAAACGGAATCTCTTTCCCGGTGAACTGAAGCATGACCTTATAACCGGTGACGGTAGGGTAATCAGCCAGCGCCAGCGCGCCTTTGGTCGGTACAACGGTGTAGGTGTCATTCAGCACATCGGTATGCGGGTTCAGCGATGCGGTATCCAATGACAGACTGTTCTGCCGATACGGCGTGACATACGGCACCACGGCAAAACCTCTGCTGTCGGTGTAAATCCCGCTGTTATTCGCCACTTTCACATCCGCCGCGTTGTCCGCTTTCACCAGTGCCATAGTTTCGCCAAGAGGCTGCGTGGCCGAGACGCCGTAAGGGTGAACCACAATGCCGCCCATCGCCCCAACCGACATCTGGCGGTTATCGCGAGAGTAGTTGTAACCAAGCTGATACTCGCCATGACGGCCTTTGTAATTGACGGAAGCGCTTCCCATCGCATCCGAGCCTTTGCTGTTGTAGCCCTGCTGTACGTTCCAGCTCAGGTTTTTATCTTCCAGCGCTGAACCGGATAACCCCACCTGCGAAGTCGTATCGCCTTTTTTGTTGCTGTTCCCGGATACCGTCATCCAGCTGTCTGGCAGGAAACGTGAGAGCGGAATCTGCATCGTCAGAGAGACGATATGATCGTTTTCATTGTGCCAGGGGCCGCGTGAATAGCTGTAGTTCAGGCCGTAGTTGATATTGTTTATGCTGGTGTTGTAACCCACGTTAACGCTGCGCTCGGTGTCGCCGCCCCAGTAATCCTGTTGCCAGGCGGAGAGGTTTATATTTCCCCAGTCGCCAAGTCGCTGGTTCAGCGTCACCTGTGCCTTGCTGCGTTTGTTCCGTTCATAGCGCCAGCTGTTGCCTTCACGTATTGTGTCGCTCCCCATTCGAAAGGTATTCACGTCCCCGTTCGCTTCCTGGAAATCACGAAAACCTGATGAGGAATAGCGATAGCCCATCAAACTGAATGAGGTGCCTGTCGAAGCAAAGTCTTTGGCGTATTGCGCGCGTAACGACACGCCTTCTTCTGTCTTGCCGGGCAGTTGCGTACGGGCGAAAGTGGCGTCAAAAGAGAGCGAGCCGAATTCACCGAACCCTTTTCCGATCCCCAGTGCTCCGGCCCAGTAATCTGCGGATGCCAGCGTGCCGCCATATATCGTGCTATCCCAGGGTAAACCGTAGCTCAGCGTGCCCTGTAGAAATTCCGGCTCTTTATCTTTGCTGTTTGCCGCGCGATATTTCCCTGCTGCCAGCGCATATTTGAACTGACCTTCGCGTTGCATCACCGGCACCGCGGAAAATGGCTGAATAAACTGATGCACCGATCCATCCGCCTCACGTACTGCCACTTCCAGATCGCCGCTGGCGGTGGTCGGGTACAGATCGTCAATCGCGAACGGGCCTGGCGGCACATAAGATTGCCAGATAACGTTGCCACCCTGACGAATGGTGACCTGCGCGTTGGTCTGTGCAATACCGCGTACCACGGGAGCAAAACCACGGACGCTTTCCGGCATCATGCTGTCATCTGAATAAAGCTGCGCGCCGCGAAAATTCACGCTGTCGAACACACCGGCCTGAGTATAACCATCGCCTATGCTGAACTGACTTTTCAGAGCCTTAATGTCACGCTCCAGCGATGTGCCAAGGGTGTTCCAGTGACCAGCGCCATCGTTGTTGTTATAAGTGGCGTAATGGCGCAATCGCCAGGGCCCAACGTTAATACCGCTACGCAGGTTCAAATAGCTGTCGTTACTCGACTTGCCGCTGCCATGCGTGTTAGTGCCTGAGAAGTTGTAGTTCAGGAACAGCATATTCAGTCCATCATCCCACCGCTCAGGCGATACCGACCCCCGGGGATCGCGCTGTAGATACTCCTGCGGTACAGAGAGATCCAGGCGCATCCCGTCAAACTGGAAAATAAGCTGGCTGCCGGGAAGCAGTTTGCTGAGGTGTTCAACGTTCGCGGTATCTGCCATGTGCATCCATTCAGGTTGTGCATTGCGCTTAACGCCCCATTGCACCAGATCTGCACGAGTCAACACCGGTATTAACCCACTCTTACTGTCAATAAATGAAATATCCTGTGATGCCAGATAATTTCCATTTACATAGACATCAACGTGATAGACGCCAGGCACCTGCCCGTCAGCTTCATTAAAACGAGAAATATCAATATCACGCGGGATATTTCCACGGGTTTCAATAAAATCTGGAGAGAAATAATCGCCAGCCAGTACAGCAGGAGTATGCGTACACAGATAAATAAGTGTGGATAACCGAGTTAATTTAGCAAAACCCGAAACTGCATTGACATGAAACATGGCTTTGTAACCTACATTTTAAATTTATGTTCAGCCGTAATGCCTCCGAAGTCATTAATCGCACGCCACGATACTTCACCACCCGTTACCGCCGACTGAGGTAGCGATACCGTTTGAAATGGTAAAACCATTGGAGGTTTTGCTAGTTGTTTCCCATTCACCTTGATGTCGTATAGCGACACGCTATACGGCGAGGGGTTATGCACACTTAACTTTCCACCCACGCTTGAAAACGTTAGCTGCTGATACGCAAGCGAAGGGTCGCCTTTTAATCCTGCCGGACGATAAAACAGCTTCATTTTACTTTTGACCGCAATCAATAATTCATTTTTAGCATCCGGTGATGACGAAGGGATTGCTTTAATATTCAACCAGTAAACACTTTCTCTGTCCGTAGGGAGCGTGTCGCCTGATAACATAACGCGTACTGAATTCTGCGCCTGCGAATTTAATTTGAACAAAGGCGGTGTGGTGATGAATGCATTGTCACTGTCGTCGCCATTTTCACTTTTGCTTACCCATGACTGAATTAAATACGGCTTGTTATCTGGATTGTTAACGCTGATTGCCGCCTGATTGCCACTGCCGTTATAAATAAGCCGGGTGCCGCCTATTTCCACACCGCTTATTGCCGTTGCGGAGATAAACAAAAGACCAGCGGCAATCTTTTTATAGACTTTCTGAAACATGAAGAGATCCTGAGTGAATTACTCAGGGCCGCGAAGGGCCCTGCTTTTACTGGTAAATAACGGTAAACGCGGTTGAAGAGTTTGCCGTACCCGCGCCAACAGCGCCGGTTGCCATATATTTGGCAAAGTAAGTCAGTGTGTTATCAACATCTTCTTCCAGCGCTACGCTGGAGGATGCGGAACCCACAGGGATCAGCGTTGAGTTGTCCTGCTCATAAATCGCGACACCAACATTCGACGCTGTCTGCCCATTGCTCAGCGCTAAGATAGAAGGGTTAATCGTGTCGGTGATGCCATCAAAACGAATACTGGCGTTGGAAATGCTGGCCGGGCAGGATTTCAGCACAATATTAAAACGCTTCGCCGCCGCCGTTGCTCCGCTACCGCCTGAGAATGCGGTTGTCGCGACAGTCCCCAGGTTGACAGGCTGCGCAATCGCAGAGGTATCCACCACACAGGCCGTACCGGTGATGCTGCCAGTAAAACTAATTACGCCGTCAGCAGCATTTGCCGCCTGAAATACAGAGAGCGATAAAATCGCGGAAATCAGTGCAATCTTTTTCATATAAGATCCAGTTAGTTAAGTTAATATTTAAGAAATAATATACTGATGCTTTAAATGTTAATTAATAATGTGCTAATTCCCTCCAGTGAAATACTGATCTGACGAATGACATTGTCTGATTAACGAAATACTGTGTTCGCAGGTGTCCTGCTTATAACTTTCTACTCGTGCGATAGTTCGGTACAAAGATATACGATTGCCGACCTGAAGTTTAAAAACCAAACTGCGCCGGTGGGCATAAAATGTCTTAACCGTCATACCTAATTGTTTACCAATCTCATTCGCATCAAGCCCTTTTTGCATACATGAGAGCACCTCGCTTTCTCGCATTGAAAGCGTGTACTTCACCCGATAAATATATCGGGAATCATTGACAAACAGGCAGGACAGAATTTCATTAAGTCGGCTTCGCTTATCAACAAACGTAATACTCCGTAGATGTTTTAATGCATAGTAGTCAAGATCATTGCTTATAAACGCAATAATCTTCCTGTCTGCAAAAAAATGCTCTTTAACCTGCAGGAGGTTTGTTGTCTCAACATCTACTATGTAGTAATTTTCATCAATCAACTCCGATGTTAACAGCGTACTGATACCGACGATAAAAAAATAATCATCAGAAAAAACGGAGTTTGACAAATCCATAAAACTTCCCTTTTTGGCATGCCCTCTTTGGTTATTTAACGCCAGAAATTCACCTCATGTTTCTTTGTGAAATTTACAGAAAATAAAATCAGATGACACCACAAAAATAATGGATTTCGAATATAATCATAAAAACGATCGTTTCTTCTATTTGTTCCCTTTCAAAAGAACAACGATCCAGTGATTGCCGTCTTTATTGAAATAAAAAACTATTTATGTGCCATAAAGATGAAATTTAACACTATCACTATTGATAGGCGTGGTTTAATGGTTTGATGTCATTTGATAGTTGAAACTTGAAATGACGGTAAAAATGGATTTTTCTTAGGAAATATCCCAGGTTTAATTAACGAAATATATTCCGTCAGAACAAGGCTAATTTTACCTGGTTAACAACGGGACAACATCAGCGGCACCTTATTTTTCTGTCAGGCGCCGCCTACGCGTGTAGGAAGGTTATGGAATGAATGTTGCGATAGCCTGATCTAATTCATCAAGTAAGGCGTCGATGCGATCAAGGTCTGTGGCAAGGTCTGCGGCGGAAATGGCGTCAGGTAGTTTATCTTCCAGCGACTGCGCTACCTTCATCAATGCCTTAACGCCCAGCAGTTGGGCAGTCCCGTTAATGCGATGAATATGGCGCTTCACGGTCAGATAATCTTCAGTATGCGCCGCTTGTCGGGCGGCGATTAAATCACGGCGGTTCTCCTGCTGTGCATCTTTTAACGCTGTAAGCATGAGCGCCCGGTTGCCTTGTGCCAGCATACCCAGCATTTCGATATCAAACATCGTATTGTCTGCCTCACACATCCCTGAAAGGAAGTGCGAGATTTGCGATAACGTAATCGGCTTGAAAATACAGGCATTCATGCCTGCCGCAAGACAGCGTTCGCGTTCATGTTCTTGCGCTGAGGCGGTCAACCCCCAGATAGTGAGGTCGCGATTAAATTTCCGTACCTGACGGGTAAGTTCAATGCCGTCCATTGTGGGCATATTGAGATCGGTAATAAGCAAATCATAATGCTGTTGCTGAAGGTATCGTAAGGCCTCTTCGCCGTTTTCGGCTTCATCCGCAACAATACCTGACGTTGCAAGCTGGCGTTTCAGGAGCAGTCGACTGGAGGGATGATCGTCAACGATTAATACCCGCAGCGTCCCCCGAATAACGGGAGGTGGCGGGGGCGCGTCAATAGATACTGGCGTGATATCACGCGAGGTTTGCACGGGCAGGTTCAGCGTCAGGGTGGTTCCACGGTTTATTTCGCTTTGCAGCGCGATGGTTCCCCCCATTTGCGTCATCAATGCCCGGCTGATCGCTAATCCCAGGCCCGAACCGCGATGATGCTTACCCGCTTTCCCCTGACTAAAGGCGGTGAATAAACGGTTCTGTTCTTCAGTGCTAATACCCGGACCGGAGTCGCTTACCGAGAGCGCCAGCATCGCGTTGGACTTTGTCGCCGAAATCCTGACATACCCTTGCTGCGTAAATTTAACCGCGTTGCCAATGAGGTTGGTGAGTACCTGCCCCAGCAACTGGGGGTCCAGATGCATCGCCTCTTGCGGGTCCAGCCGCGAGTCATAACGCAGGTCGATCCCTTTTTGGGCCGCCAGTGCGCTAAACAGCGTCATTTTTTCTTGTATCAGAGCATCAACATTTACCCACTGCGGAACGGTGTCTAAGAGTCCTGATTCAATCTTTTCCAGATCGAGGATCTCGCCAATCAGTTTTAACAATGATCGCGAGGCCTGGGCAGCCTGATCCACCGATGCTTTATCCTCAGGGCTGAAGCGAGCGGGGGAGAGCTGCAAGAGTTCCAGAAATCCCATAATTGCACTGACCGGCGTTCGGATCTCGTGGCTCATATGGGAAAGAAACTCCCGCTTCTCTTCATTGGCTTGCTGTGCCTTGTTTCGTTCCGCTTCCAGTAAGCGTTGAGAACGCTTCCTTTGGCGGACTTTCCGCGACAGGTAAACGGCCCACAGCAAGCTGCTCACCACCAGCAACGTCGCCAGTATCGCCACCAGATAGAACGGTCTGTTATACAACTCCCAGGTATCAATTTTGACGTCCGGCAGGCGTATCCATTTACTGACGATCTGGAAAATCTCTTTTTGCGGAATATCATCCAGGGCTTTGTCCAGGATCTGCCGAAGTTCCGGTTCGGAACGGGGAACGGCAAAACTGATTGCCGCCGGCGCTTCACCGGCAATCGGGAGCCAGGCGAGCTGATCGGGATAATAATGCTCGCTCATATAGCGGGCCGTCAGCTGATTTGAAATGGCTGCGTCCACCTTTCCCGTCGCCACGAGATTCAAGGCTACGCTGGAGTTTTCCACCTCTTTCCATTGGATGCCGGGGTGTTGGGCTTTAAGCTTTGCCAGTAACGCGTGGTCGGCGCCGATCGCCACATTCATCCCTGCCCGTAGCGTGGTTTCCTGCGTATTCTCTTTTCTGACAACGGTGACGAATTGGGTGGTAATAAAGGGATGGGTAAAGGAGAGCGCGTTTTCACGGCTCAAGTCGTAGGTTGCGGCCTGCACAATATGCCAGTTGTTTTTCTTCATTTCAGAAACCATTTCTTCGTTCGATTTGACGACAATGGTTTCAAACTGCATACCGGTTTGCAGACCGATCAGATTCAGGATATCCCCCACCACGCCCCGCGTTTCCTGGTTACTGTCGACCATAGTGTAAGGCGCAAACCACGGGTTAATGATGACACGCAGTGTGTTATGACTTTTCAGCCACTGTTTCTCTCGGTTGGTCAGGTTAAGCGGCTCTAACAGAAAGGACAGATTGCCTTTATCGATCATTGACTGGGCTATTTGCCCATGCACATTTTCATCGATGGCGCTGAGCGTGTTATTCACAATTGTCAGCAGACGTTCCTGCGTTGGCAAAAATAAAAAGGCGCTTTTTTTCTGTGGTTCAGGCCAGTATTTCACCGTCGTCAACGCGAGGCTAAATTCCTGCGATAGCCAGGTGCTGGTTGTCAGTGAGTCGCCAACAAACCAGGCGTTTTGCCCATGCGCGACGGAGCTGAGCGCTTCCTGATAGGTGGGGTAATTAATGATCTCTGCGTTAGGAAATGACTGCTGAATAAACCCCTCATCAGGATAGTGATTCACAGTAGCGACCCGGGTGCTTTGCGCACTCTGCAAGGGAACCATGACATTGGCTAACGACGTCACTAAATTTGGCCAGGAATGTACCAGCGGCTGCGAGGACAGAATGCCTTCTTCGGTGAAAGGGCGACTCTCCAGACCGGTCAATACCATATCGACTTCGCCCGCTTTCAGCGCATGAATTGCCGATTCCTGATTTTTCCAGGCCGTCACGCTGATGTGGGTGTTGAGTGAATGCTGAATCAGCGCAAGATAATCGGCATTCATCCCACGGTAACGTCCTGTAAGCGTGGTCTGAACGAGGGGCGATTGCTCTGGTTGATAAACCGCAACCTTAAGCGTTTTTTTCTGCTTCAGCCAGCGCTTATCATCCTCACTCAGATAAACAGGAACCGGCGTAATGTAATTGTAGCCCGACAACTCCAGCTCAACGGGTAGCTCATCCTGGGCATGAACGCCACGCCCGGTAATCGATAAAACAATGAGCACGAATATGAGCCATTTATTCATCATCAGGTCAGCTTATTTTGGTGGGCAAATGAGAGCAGTTCAATTAATGATTTGCAGCCTAATTTTTCCATTAACCGCGTTTTATAGGTGCTGACCGTTTTGCTGCTGATATGCATTGCATCGCCAATTTGTGAATTATCAAGACCATTAAGCATATAGCCCATCACCTTCATCTCCTGTGCCGAGAGGGATTCCAGGCGTTGTGCATCGGTTAACGCAACTGAGGGGGCTTCAAGGAAAAAAGGAAAATAGCTATAACCATTTTGCGCTGCATTAATGGCGGCCAGAATGTTTTCCATATCCTGTTTTTTACTGATGAAAGCGTTAGCGCCCACCTGAGCGCAACGTTTGCTGTAGTAACGATCGTTTTTCGCGGACACGACGATCAGCACGCCGGTGAATTGTCGTGCTCTGAGCTTTTCTACCAGTTCGACGCCATTCACTCCGGGGATCTCGACATCCACGACAACAATATCCGCAGCCGTTTTTGTTAACGCTTCCAGCGCAGTCGTCCCGTCTTCATATTCGTTGATTACAGTAATGCGCTGTTTCTCCAGCACTCCACGGATAGCCAGACGCGCGAGGGGATGATCATCCACGATAATTGCAGTGCGTAACTTACTCATATTCATCCTGAAAGTTGTCATTCTGAATACAATATATACTAACGATAATAGCCTAAACGAGACGGGAGATGGATTTATATCGCGATGACTCAGGTGGTCATTGGCTACCAGACGTACTGCCGTAATCGACGGGTCGGTAGCGGACCTGGGACTCTGCCGGGCGTTGGTGCAGCCACATCTGCAATGGATGCGCTGTCAAAAGATGAGTAGATGAACTCGATCATACTGTTCGAGCCTTCCTGAGCTAGCTACAGCTAACCGGTTTTATCACTTTCTACAGTTTTTATAAAAAAATATAACACTATATATGATGTGACTTTTGGGTGTGCCTACTGATGATTTCGCTGATTTTAACTATAAAAAGTGATTTTTACCTGTAATGTCAGATGAAAGTACTATTTAGCTATGGTGGGCTATTCTGGTCGAACCAGCACCCTAAAATAGCAGTTAAGGGCTTTTCGTGAGAAATAAAATCCTGGGCATGACAGGAAAATGGGGTAAATGATCGATGTATTGCTGTGAAATAAATATTTCAAACTGTTAAATCTTGTTTCAGCAGGCAAATCTAGTGAGAAGTGATTCTCATTTAAGTATACAGACCAAAATACCGTTTTATTTAATGTCGATGGAAAGAAAGTAAAAACAAAGGGAATGGATCTGATTTGAACGATGTTCTCCGCCCCAAACCGATTGCCACTATTGAGGTAACCACTAAGGGTAATTGTGGCTAATTTTTATTAGTGGGCATTCAGAGCGATGGCTGTATCTCATTATTAATATTGCAATAAAAACCTTTTATGTTGAGAACTTTTAGCAATGTTAATTTTTTATTTTTACCGATGTATCGAAAGGGCTACTCGGTTGGTGAATGATTGCCTGCATAACATTACATTTACTATTCACTAAGGACAAAGGAAATACCGTTTGAAAATAAATACATTTGCGATTTTTATCCCGGCAATATTTATGGTTTCTTCTGCACATGCCGTTGAAGGGGAAACCAGCTCGGTTGTGTTCACCGGCAATATCGTTGAAGCAACCTGTGAACTGTCTTCCGGCTCCCGTAGTAAGGCTGTTGAACTTGGAGACGTAGCCACGACGGCATTTATTGCTGGGGCAGGCAGTACCACTGCACCTAAAGATTTCACCATCGATCTGGAAAATTGTGGGGAAAGCGCGGGGTCGGCTAGCGTAACATTCTCCGGCGATGTTCTGGCTGATGGCGAAGATGAGACTCTGAACACATCTGGTTTTGCCACTACAGGTGTGGGGATTCAGATCCTCGAGAACGGCACTCCACTGAAACTGAATGGTTCCCAGGCATCCAGCGCAAAACCTCTTGATGAGGGTAACAATGTCCTGCCATTCTCCGCCCGTTATATTTCAACGTTGGCAATAACCCAGGCCGGTGAAGCAAATGCGGTTGCAAACTTTACTCTGAATTACGAATAAAAAAATTTCACTTCCCCCTCTCCTGGGAGAGGAGGAGAGAGGGAGGTGAAGGAGTATGATTATGTTCCTGTTGGTACCGAATGTATTTATAACGGCTATCCTGTTGTTCGCAGGTATGATTATGCCAGCATTATCATACGCTGGTGGGATAGTGTTGAATCAGACCCGAATTATTTACCCTCTGAATCAGAAACAGTCCAATATTACGGTTCGCAACACCTCAGAGCTGGAACGATATATGATTCAGTCATGGGTGGAAGATGCTTCCGGTGGGAAAAACCGTGACTTCATCCTGACGCCTCCACTTTTTGTCAGCAACCCAGGGGATGAAAATGCCCTGAGACTGATGTTTCTGGGAGGAACGTTGCCCACTGACAGAGAGTCGCTTTATCGCCTGACAGTAAAAGCCATACCAGCCGTTAATAAAGATGAAGTGAAAGAACGGAATGTACTGATGCTGGCCACAGCAATACGAATAAAATTGTTTGTGCGCCCGGACGGACTACTGCCGCCCGTTGAAAAAGCGCCTTCTGAGCTGAATTTTAGTCGCAATGGTTCAGAGATTACAGTCAGTAATCCGACACCGTATTACATAACAATGGTGAAGATAACAGTAAACGGAAAAGTAGTCTCAAAGAACGTCATGGTTCCTCCTATGGGGCATGAAACATTTCCCTCACCCACACATACCTCGGTACTGACCTATAAGGTCATAAATGATCACGGTGGAATGTCCAATGAATTGACTGGCGAAATAAAATAATTTGCGTACTGGCTGTTGACTTACAGGGAATCGTGTAATGTATTTATTCAGAACGATAGCAATATTTATTCCGGTATCGTTTTTTCTTTTCCTGAAACAAACTGCTGCCGAAATGATTTTCCCAAAGGAGTTGCTGAATATCAGTAATGGTTCCATTGCGGATATATCGAACTTCAGCGCGGACGGGACACAATTGCCTGGAACATATGAGGTTGATATTTATTTAAATGGCTCATTTATCAACCGAAAAACAGTTGAATTTAATTCTTTACCTGCTAATTCCATGTCTGAAACAGGCGTGAAAGATAAAACAGGACTTTTCCCCTGCCTGACATCAGGGGACTTAGGCATTATCGGAGTCAGAACTGAACTTTTTCCAGATATGAATGGACAGCAAAATAGTAATTGTATATTGCTGGCTAAACAGATCTCTGGTGCATTTTATAAATTTAACTTCGCAGGGATGCGACTCGATATCAGTATCCCGCAATTGTATGTGCGAAACACTTCCAGAGGTTACATAGATCCGGTTTTCTGGGATGACGGTATTAACGCTGCTCTGCTGAACTACAATTTCAGCGGCAGCAACCGTTTTACCCGTTCGGAAAATGACAAAAACTACTTTCTGAGTCTCAACAGTGGACTGAATGTTGGTGCGTGGCGACTGAGAGATTTTCATACGTGGACTTATTACGAAAGTCGGTATGGTCGCCGTCAGCAATGGCAGCGTATAAATTCCTATGTGGAAAGACCACTGGTTTCGATTAAAAGTACGTTGTTAATCGGGGAAGGTACAACATCAGGCGATATTTTTGATTCTCTTCGCTTCAGAGGGGGGCAACTGACAATAGACGACAATATGTATCCTGACTCGATGAGAGGGTTTGCCCCTGTTGTTCGGGGGATGGCTGACGATAACGCTGACGTTACCATCAGCCAGAATGGTTATGTCATTTATAAAGCCACGGTTCCACCCGGACCGTTTGAGATTAATGATCTGAATCCGATGGCGGCCAGTGGGGATCTCAGTATCACTGTCAGTGAGGCAAATGGAAAAGTGAATGTATTCACCGTTCCGTACACCTCTATGCCCATTTTGCTTCGCAAAGGTCGGATGAAGTATGGTCTGACGCTGGCACGTTTTCGTGGCATGAGTAGTCGGTATGGTGATCCATTGTTTATGCAAGGAACACTGGTGTGGGGCGGCCCGGGAGGTACAACGTTTTATGGTGGTGCACAGTATTCACCGGATTACCTGGCCGTTCAGTCCGGTGCAGGTATTGATATGGGACGGCCGGGGGCGCTTTCCGTCGATATAACACATGCCAACAGCACTCTCGCAAATGGAAAGGATTATCGCGGTCAGTCAGTGCGTTTTTTATATTCACGTATATTTAATGATACAGGCACCCGACTTCGTCTGACGGGATATCGGTACTCGACAAAAGGTTTCCATACTCTGGAAGAAACAGCACTCAGGAAGATGAGAGGACGTCTGTATGACCATGACGAACTGGATCGGTATGGTCGGCCGGTAACGGATACCCACTCTGATTATTACGACCTGACCAACAGCAAACGTGCCCGTTTTGAAGCCAGTATATCCCAGCCAGTATGGCGCTATGGCTCAGTGTGGTTGTCTGGTGTCAGGCAGACTTACTGGAAGAGTAACCAGAGCCGTGATTCTGTTCAGATTGGATACAGCGGCACGGTTGGTTCTGTTAATTATTCAATAAACTACGGGTATACCCGCCAGAAGAATGCTGCTGTGCCTTCCTGGACTGACCGTACGATAGGGCTGTCTCTTTCGCTTCCACTGGGAAGATTACTTTCACCTGACTCCGGGAATAACAACACATATGCTTCGTTTTACGGGAGTCGTGATGGGAAAGGCCGGAACAGCCAAATGGCAGGGCTGAGTGGCACGTTGCTCGAAGAAAACAACCTCAACTGGAGCGTATCACAGAACCTGAGTGGTCAACGGAATGGTTCTGGTAACGCCAGCCTGGCCTATAGGGGGACATACGGTAATACCGGTATAGGATACAGCTACGGAAATGATTTTCAGCAGTTTAGTTATAGCATGTCCGGTGGTGCAATCCTGCATCGCAACGGGCTGACGATCGGACAACCATCCGGTGAAACAGCTGTGCTTATTTCCTCCGGTGGTGTGCAGGGCGTCAGTATTCAGAACGAACCGGGTGTCAGAACAGACTGGAGAGGCTATACCATCAAGCCCTACACTACATCCTACCGCGAAAACCGTGTTTCTGTTGACAGTAAATCACTGGACGATCACACGGATATTGTTGATGCCGGTACAGCCAGAATAATCCCGACAAAGGGGGCAGTGGTTCGTGTTGATTTTAATGTCCGCCGTGGCTATCGCATATTATTTACGCTGACACGTAATGGCAAACCACTTCCTTTTGGTTCTGTTGTCACAGGGGGCAGCACAAGTGGTTTGGTCGGCGATGACGGGCAGGTTTATCTGTCTGGAATGCCTGAAAGTGGTGAAGTTCAGGTGAGCTGGAGTAAAGATGTGAATCAGTCATGTGTGGTCAGCTATCATTTGACTGAAAAGTTACTCGCCTCACCCGTTGCCCGCGTTGACGGAATATGTCGATGAATTAACAGGAAAATTTTGTAATGAAAGTCAGAGGGATGTTTGGTGCGTTCTATATCATCGCGGGTATGATCACCATAATGGATTTATCCGCTGCGGTGGCTGCAACAACCGCGTCAGAGAGTATAAAAATTGTCCGCAGATGGCCTGCATCGACCTGTAAGTTTACGAATGAGGTACAGACGGTGTTGTTTGATGATATCTTCGCGAATTCCTTTAAGCGTAAACCGATACAGGGTCTGAAGTCTTTTTCTGTTGGTATAAATTGCGGCACGAACGTCAGTAAAGTGAATATTGTGCCATCAGGGGACCCGGATGATGTCGATATCAGTGCATTCAAGAATATTGGAGGTGCCAGTAATGTGGCATTACGTCTAATGGACACCAACAGTAATATTCTGTTACCTGATGGTACCTCCCGTGTTTCACTCATTCCTGAGCCCGTAGGCGAGGAAACTAGCTATACTTTTATAGCCGGATATGTGGCGATAAAACCCGAAAGCGTAGGCGCTGGTACATTCACAGCCTGGGTGAACCTGACATTTGATTATGACTGACATATATTCCGGTTTCAGGAAAGTCAACAGTAATGAATATATCTAAATATTTTTATTCGTTAATAATATTGATTCTGACTTCTCTGAAAACGTAAGTTTATTAACGCCAGTTGTTTTTTGTGTGCAAAAGATTATTCGAGAACAGATGAGTGCAATTATGTTACGTATTTCCATCCTGCTAACCTCCATGTTTTCATTCGTGGTTAATGCCAGTATATCGATCCAATGTAGTTATCCTGATTCGATAGCTGCGTTGAAAGTGCATGAACTGATTACATCATTAGAAACGAACCCAAACGAAATAAGAAATTTTTGTATTCAACGTAATGATGATGGCAGATATGTTGAACTACGACTCATCGATATATCCAGTGGAATATCTTTCGGTAAACATGCATATCCTGCATGCGATATGAATACTGAAACATTTACACCATGGAACCCGAGTCTGGCTGAAATTACGCAAATGTATGATTGGGACACTGTATTGATGTCCCTCGTGGTACGCGCATTTACTTACGATGCCGAGGACAATACGGAATTAAAGCATATAGGTCAAACGATTTTAGAATCACGACAAACTTCAACAGTTGCTATAATCTCTCCCCAGAATCAGAACCTGAAAGAAACGTGGTGGGAATTGACAAGTATCGGAACTGTTGAGGGGGATGGGGACGGACTGATTTCAATAGAAAAAATTGAGGGGGACGATCTTGAGTGGTATTTAAATGACCAGCCTATTGTTAGTGCAGGGGGGAAGAACACAACCGAAGGCGGCGGTGGTGAATTAAAATATGGCTACATATCTAAACCTGGTGTCGATGGCGCGTCTTCGACATATAAACTGACATTAGATTGCCCTTAACTGTATCACCAGTATTCGTTAGTGAATACTGGTTTTGGGGCTGCAACAACAGGAGGGCGAGTTTACGCGACACATATATCCCTATTGCAGTTCACTGTCCATTTTGAGCCCTCCCAAAACGCAAATTGTATGTCTGGTCAAGAGACTACAGATAGTTTCTGAACCATTCAGTCTGAATGCAGATTACCTGTCTGAAGTGTTCCCCGCTATAAATGTCGTAATGACGGGCTTCATTCTCTTCATACAGTTTTTTCTCTTTTGCACCGACAGCATCAAACAATGCCCGTCCCTGTTCGGGAGGATTAACGGTATCTTTACCGGCAATAACAATCAGCGTGGGGCAGCTCACCTGTGCGGCATTCAGTGCGGGTTTGTACTGGAGCGTTTCCTTCACCGTAAGGAATGGTATTTTGATGTCCATCTTCGGATACTGTGCCCGGTTTTCCTCAAAAAAGGCCTTTGACTCTGCATCGTTTAATACGCGGGTAACCCCGACAAACATCTCTTTTCCGGTGTTCTTTTGCTTCTCTGACATTTTGTCGAGGGTTGCAATAAACGCCTCTTTCTCTGCTTCATTCATATGACCAGTGACGATAACCTCGCCATCTGCAAAGGCAAGCTGACTGACAATACACTTGATCCCCGAATCCTGGGCTGCGGCACCAAAGACGTGGCATCCACCAAATGATGTTCCCCAGAGACCGATTCTTTCGCCATCAAGACCGGGTTGTTCCCTTGCCCAGTTAATAACGGAAAGGATATCGGCAATTTGCATTGAGGGAACCAGACGGCCACGTTCACCGTCGCTGTCGCCAAACCCACGATAGTCAAATGTGATCGTGGAAAACCCTGCACGGGTAAAGGCTTCGGCGAACTCAGGTAACAGAATGTCCCTGATGCCACAGAAGCCGTGACATAAAATAATCACTGGATTTTTTGTACTGCCTGAAGGGGAGCGATGTGTCAGAACGATACCGTCAGAAAGCGTGTGTGTTGATATTTCCATACAAATATGCACCTTATTAAGCTAATAATAACGTTGGAAACAAATATCAGGGAAGTAACTTTTTAATAAAGTAAAAATAATCTGAAATAGATGTACATATAAAGCAGATATTTCCCTGGAAAGTAACTCGGAAAAAAAAGATACTTTATTTCTCATTATTAATCAATTTGTTATGTTGTAATAAAGTTTTAAGAAAATATCTTTGTACAGTTAAGAATAGGGGATTGGCGGTCGCTTTATTTTAAAGTTTAAACCAGGTCAATTAACATGGCGGCTACGGGATGACATTATGTCTCCGCGTGTCAGCAGGCAGTTCCTTCTGTGCATGCAGAGCGGCCAGCTCGGGGGCAGTCGGTCGTACGGCAAGCATTCTTCGTACGCTTCTGGCCGAGTGGTTTTTCTGATTCATTGACAATGCTAAAACGTTACTTCTGGTAGGCAGGGAGCTTGAACTTGCCCGTGCGTACCGTGGATGTATAAATCCTGACGACATCGTTGAGTTTACAGTTTATCACGCCAGTGTTTTCTTCGGAGAATGGTAGTTGGAGTATGTTGAAAGCGATCTGGATAAGGTCAGGGACATGCTGGCGGAGCTGGATGTAGCATAAGATGAATCTTAAATTAAATCTAAGTTAATGAAATTAAAAACAGAAAAAATGGGGGGTGTTACAAAAGATTGATGGAGGAGGATCTGAAGGTAAATGCGTTCGTGCAGTAAAAATGCGTATAATGATAAATCCAGAGGGTGTTCGTACCATCCTCTGGATTTAAGTCCCGTGTTCAACTGATGCGGTAAACAAGTACCATCATCATGCCGTCTGGGGACTACTGTCTTGCCCGTTAAGGATCTCATCTCTTAACGAACAGGCTCTGAAGAAGTGGTGCCCGGACTCGGAATCGAACCAAGGACACGGGGATTTTCAATCCCTTTAAAAAAGGCCAAATGATCCAGCAGAACTAACAGTCTTTTACTGGTTAACCTTGAGATAAAATTTTAGTTGAGTGTCATATACCTAAATTCACACTCAAAAAAAGGCATTCGAGACTACCAGATCTCTACCATTGATTACGAACCATTTTTAAGGCCCCTTCATTCTTAGTCATTCTCTTTATTATTGAGATAAAATATAGGATTTTATTCTGAGAAAGTAAGGCGATTACATACCATTTATGGTTGGCCGTTCAAGGGGGGGGGATATATGGCATAGACAGTAACAGTCAATTTTTAGTGATGAAAGAAGCTGGGGGAATTGGTTATAAATTATTAAAAAAAACGTTTAGCTTGATGTTACAGTGTCCTCTGTTGCCACTGCTATTCTAGCGACCCTAAGTAGTTTATCGATATTTTGTAAATACGTACTGGGTGTTTAAGAAACTAGATCATAACTATAAATAGCCGAGTTATGATTTTTTAATTACATTCAAAGCTATGAGAGTAAATTTACTCTCATAGCTTTACTAACATTTCACCTTGAGCTACTCGTTGTTTTTGGTAGAGTCATTCAATGATTCCTTAATGAGCGATGAGATCATTGCTAAAGTGGATTTTTTGCTATTTCTATTTGATAATTCCATTCTTTCCTTTGAAATTATCGCATTTTGAGTTTCGGTAACAATTTCCATTACAGTACTCCAGTCATCAGGGACTGGTATAATTATATTTTGTATATGACGAGCTTCTAAATGTTGTTGGATGGTTCCATATTCATTTTTTAACATTTGCTGATAGGCAAAATTACTTTGTAAATATGCGTAAACATAAAAGCGTAAATTTTCTTCAGTAATGCGAACTCGAATCATATCATCCGATAAAATTTTTCCTGCAATGCGTTTGGTGGCGTAAGAAACACGACCAATAGTT
This sequence comes from Citrobacter sp. CK188, assembly GCF_030333525.1. Taxonomy (NCBI): domain Bacteria; kingdom Pseudomonadati; phylum Pseudomonadota; class Gammaproteobacteria; order Enterobacterales; family Enterobacteriaceae; genus Citrobacter; species Citrobacter sp. CK188. The sequence continues at coordinate 154,152 of NZ_JAOWFU010000034.1, read as the reverse complement.
CCTGAACGTGTTATTAATATATCACCATGTTGTACACGTAAATCTCTAATTGCCGCTATTTGCTTCTTGTTAGCCTTACTAATATCGAGGATTTTGGACGCATCCCCTTTCTCTTGTAAAACTGATGATGGTGTATTATAAGTCTCACACCATTCATTGATGAAATCCTCAACAATTAAATTTTCCGTTTTCATCCTTGGAGCTTTGAATATTTTTATACCTGTTGATGAGACTTGGCTTAATGTTGTTACTGACCAGCCGTCATGTTGGTCGATTGACTCAATTTCTTTGATTGTATTATTAATGCTTGGTAGATAAAATTGTGGATTAATATTTAAATCAGTTGAGCTAATATCATCACTACTTACGGAAAAACGATATTCAGATTCAGTTAGTTCGTTAGCTTTGAATTTAGTCCAATCATTAAGAATATCAGACAAATCTTCATCTAATAGTTCCGTTTGCTTATTGTTGCTATCGAATTTGAATATAGGCACCCCTTCACTGTCTTGTCCTATTTTTCTAGATAAAGCCATGTAAATAGGGTAGGGCTTTGCATGTTTAGTCTGTTTTTCCGGTTTTTCTATAAAGAGAATACAAGTTCTTACACCTGTATGAGGTTGAAAAGTATTTTTATTACATATAATTACGGACAATAGCTTATAATCGTTTAAAAGGATACTTCTTGCAGGAAGATATGTTTTTGTATCTAAAAAAGACTTAGGCATTACTATGCCAATTTTTCCGCCAGGAGCGATCCAATCTAAGCATCGCTCAAAAAATAACATTTCTGGTGGCACACCATCTTCATAAATTTCGGAAGCTTCCAGCTTTCCATCACGAGATGTCCATTTCATGCCACAGCTATAATTATTTAGTATTTTTTCGTCGGTAATACGTCCTTGACCAATACCGGCAAATGGTGGGTTAGTTAAAATGATTGTGGGCATACTCTTCCCTGAGTATGCTTGTAATGATTTATCTAAATCATCATAATTAGATAAACTATTCCCATGAGTAATTCCGGCATGACCATCTCCGTTCAAAATCATTGCCGTCTTAGCTATTTTCACTAATCTTTTATTTATTTCAACCATGAATAATTTAGTTCTATGGTTATCTAATTGACGTTGACTGGCAATTTTATTTTGATGTCCTTCCTTCAGTCGTTTAAGTATTTTCCTTCTAACATAACGCATTGATGACGTTAAAAACCCTCCAGAACCACCGGCCGGATCAAGAATAATATCATCATAGTCAGGGTCTAAAAATCTAACCATAAAATCAGTCACAAGTCTGTTTGTGAAAAATTGCCCCTGTTGTCGTTTTAAGTATGAAGCGGTGTATTGTTCGTAAGCATTCCCCATAATATCCCAATCATCGGAGGAATATAAATCTGACAGCAAACGATAATGTTGCAACTCGATGATAACATCACAAATTAATTTGTCACTAATTGCTATTTTTTCGTGTTCGCTAAATACGCCTTTATTATCGTTTGCAACCTCCTTGAAAAGTTTTTTTACTCGATCTGCGGCATTCTTTGAGCCTGTCTCAGTAAGATATTCTTCTGGCGTGCAATAAAATAAGGCTTTGTTACCTATTTTTTCTTCATCGCGTGCTTTTGCTAAGATAATCCTAACAATATCCATTGTTAAGTCAGATTCATCACTATCATTACCTTTAGCATGAATTTTATTGTGGCACCGTCTTAAAATCCCTTTAATATCTTTTGGCCTAATTAACTTTGATTTTGAAATAAAACCTAATGAATCCCAACTCTCTCCACTGTGAGGAATTCCAACCCATGATACAAGTTTATTTTCTGGTGAAGAAAATCTTCTAAAGTATTCTGGATCGTCGATATTGTTACACCATACTGCGCCATTGGCACTTGTGTTAAATATATATGATGCTAATTGGTCCATTCCATCCTTCTTTGATGGAGCTTTGCATTCTACAATCAATGAAATTTTGTGTTGTAATCTATCCTTACAAGATTTTACATCCTCGTAAACTACAATGTCAGCTCTTACATTCTTACCAGTATAATCTTCTGACTTTCTTCCATAATATATTGCAACCTCTGTCGCCATTCTGTTTTTAGGATATCCATACTCAAAATGGAGTTTTTTTAGATATTGTTGCCTAACAATTTCTTCTGGTTTAGTTAATAGCGTGTTGCCGGTTAAAAAATCAATGATTTTGCCTTCTTCATCGTAATCAACATCAAATAGTTCATCGAAGTAACCTGTTCTATTTTCTAGTAACAGATCACTAGAGCTTTTTTCTACTGAAACTGCCATAACTAAACCCTTATACACATGAAATAAATAGCTATTTTATCATTTATCCCATGTGTAGTAAATAATCAATTCATTGGTAATTAAAATAATGAATTCAACTTGTCATTTGTTGACAATGTTTTAGAAGTTAGCGTGTTTTATGATAATGCCCCATTACTGAAAAGATAGTTATGTGACATAAGTTATCCCAATAAATATGCTGAGAGTATGGAGGTTAAAAAATTCTTTTATTGGCGGCTATTATAAAGGGTAGGTTTTTTAGTTAATGCATCTAAATAATTGGTAACTTGGTTTGTGATTTGCATTCGGATACATTCTCATCGCTGATAAACAAAGAGATGAAACCTGTCTTGCTATGTTTTTCCCGAAGTTAACAAGAAGACCGTGCTTTATCTTCTCACCATCTGTTTTGACACTGATGATAAAACTGAACTGATATACGATTACCTCAATGAGGTCATTGCCAAATGTTATAATGGCGGCGTTGTTTATTTCATGTTTATAATCCCTCAGGTCAGTGTTAAGTCTTGCTGTTGCATCTACAAGTGCGTATTCTTTATCGATAATCATAACTTTCTCACTTATCATGTTAATGTGATTTAATCATCACTAATAATATGTTGTGATTTTAATTGCGATTATTCGGTTGTTTTGCCCCGTAATCCATTATCTGATGAATAATGTTCATGTGGGGTAACGCTTCCATAAAGTCAGACTGTTCAATCAGCGAAATGAGTGTGTTATCGATCTCAAAAGTTGTATCCGGTATTACCTCTACTAGCCTGATTCGGGACAGGGAAATAACGAACACGCCCGATAAAGCACATCCGGCAAGAAACCACTCTGCATGGCTGCAAAGCAGACGATAGGGATGAACGGTATGGCTGATGTTTTCGTCGGTTCTGATACGCACCTTGGTCTGGTTAAGTATGGCGAGGGTTAGTCTGCTGAAATCACCGAACAGCGTTGGTTTCTGGCGCGGCTCCGGAAGCATAATCCTGTAGGGCGAGGGGCGTTCCCCGTCAAGCATCAGGCTCAGCAGTTTGGCGTCCATCGCGGGTAACAGACGGTCAAGATGTAGCAACCTCGCCAGTATCTTCATATCCCGTTCCGTGCGGCGGCGAAAGTAATGCGAAGCAAGCTGATACACGCCGTTGCTCTGTTCAATATCAAGGTACGTCAGACGGACATTGAAATCCCGCCGCAGCGTTCGCGTTGTCACCCCGAATTCTTCTGCCAGCGTCCCGATATGCAGCTTTTCACCCTGAAATAAACGGCTCAGGATGATGGAAAGGCGGGTTGCCAGTCTGTCATGTTCGTTTTCTTGTGTTATCAGTGTCATACATCGTTCCCGAATTTTGCCGGGAAATGATGCCAGCAGTAGCGGACAGGATTTGTCCGCCCTCTGAAGTTTTTTAAAGCCTGAAAATCTTAAATGTAAGTGTTAAACGTCAGTATTCTCAGGTGAATAAAGATGCTTCTGGCGCATGTAGGCAATAAAAATGCAGGATGGTAGCGTCACCCGGTATGCGGGACCGGCTAAATCAATCAGCAGCCAGAGAGAACTGAGCACCCAGCCCACGGGACCGGCAAAAGCGCCCATGGTACGCGTCAGCATGGCATTTCCTGCAACGGTCAGCCCTCTGCCTAACAGGGCTTTCGCCACACCATTTGTGACAACAAGTGCCATCTGATAGGCCGCAAACCCGGATGTTTTTATTCCCGCCTGGATTGCCATGGTCAGCAGCTCCGGCGTGGGATTGCTGTAGCCCGTTTGCAACTCTTCCGCCACGGTCTTTAACTGGTTAGGCGTCATCTTCTCAAGACTTTTCTCAAGGATCTTCATGAGCAGATTCATTTCAATCGTCTCGACGCTGGATTTGCTGTTGTAGTTCACCTTCATTTTATCGCAGGCATCGGTAAGAATTTCCCGGTACAGCACCCCTTTACCCCAGCGGAGCAGCGTGGCGAAGCTGTTTGCACCAAATGTCTGAACCTCGGCGGCAATGGCATCCCAGTAGCGCGGGTGGTTGGGTTTGTGTTTTTTATACTGAGGATCGTAAGTCAGCGTTTCCGTGATGCGTGCCAGTCCGTCTTTCGGATCGCAGATAAGCACAGAAACCAGTAAATCCAGATCGTCACGATGACAGTGGCGCAGAAACTCAAGGTCGGGGTCGTGTCGGTAGGTAGCCATATTTCACCTCATTGCAGATATTGGACCTGACAGTTTAAGGAAGCCCCCGGACAGGGTTTGTCCGCCTGAAAAATAAAAAAGTAAAAAAAACCTGCCCGAAAGCAGGTTTCTGTTCACCGGATGGAGGTATAACGCGTCGGGATTACTTTCCGCGCCATTCCTTTTCCACTTTATCCGCAAAGGCATCGCACTGCCGGGCATATTCCGGGTTATAGAGCAGCTCCGACTGCGAAAGCTGCATGGCGGTCATGCTGCCGTTACGTGCATTTGATTCGAGCCAGGTTCTGCCATAGGTTTTGTTCATCACCTGAAGTACCCTGTTGAATACCGGTCCGTTGATGCGGGCATTGAGATTGACGCCTTTTACCTGAAGGCCGCTGTCACTGGTCTGGGTCAGGCGGGTGGAGTACATCGCACAGAAGGTCGAGTTGGTTATCATCTGAGCGTCAGCCTGCTCGTCGGCAAATGCGCTGTGGCTGAAGGCTGAAAGCAGAAGTGTGGCGGTTAACAGTTTAGAAATTTTCATCATGTTCCCTTATGGATTGAAAAGCGGAGACAGCCTGCCATACGGGGTGGTCAGGATATGTCCGGCAGAGAAAAAAGTCAGGGTTTCAGAGAGGGAGCCAGTCGCCAGAGGTGAGGGCCAGCGGATTCCAGCACAAAGGCCAGATGGGTGAGGTCCCGTCTTGCTGTACGGGGAGACACGTCAAACTGCCGGATGATGTAGCGAACAGATATTGTCTGACCGTAAAACAGGGCCATGGTCAGTCGGATAAGCCGTTCTCCCTGTCCGGTGACACGTTGCCTGCAACGGCTGGCTTTCATCGTTGCCATACGCGCCATCGGTCCCCTTTCTGAAAAGAATCGAGGTGTCTGGCAAGCCAGATATCAGGGCACGAATCGCCGGTAACGCAGCGGGCAGTAAACCGGTGGCAGTTAAAGTCGAGCAGGCTATAAGGATAGCGCTGACCCACTGCCACCTTTGCCCGTTCAGCGGCCCGCGCACAACCCTGAGGCGTCAAATCCATACAGTCGGTATACACCGAGATAGCGGAGTTCCAGCCATCGAGCCGGTCAAGAAACCCTTTGGCCTTACTTTTGATAACGGTTCCATCGCCATCAAGATGAACAATATCGCCGTTACCCACATAGATACCGCTGTGTGCGGCAAGGCCAAAAAGCAGTTCGCACTGCACGATACCACCGTAAGCCGGTTCATCGACGCAGGAGAGAATGCAGTTATCGATAAATGAATCCACGAAGTTCAGCAGCAGAAGCCGGTACATAACATTCAGTTCCTTACTACGGGGGAGAGGGGGGATGCGGGGGAAACGTTGTGAACACTCAGCTTTCCCACAACGTACGGACCGTGAAAACCCCCATATCGTGGTAAGCCATAAAGTTACTTTCCCATAGCGACCAGAACTCACGGGCGTCGACATGAGAGATATCGCCACAACGGGAAAGCCACGTGTATTGTTGCGTCCAGCTCACATCGACATCTTTTTCAAGCTCAGGCCATGGATGCCCTGCATAGTGAAAATCGGTGACGTAATCGAGCTGCCAGTCTTCTCCGGCAGGGATGAGGCGTATTTCGACCGGATGCCAGCCGCCCTTTTCCGGTGAGTATTCAGGGTCACGGAAGTTAATGGTTAATCCGGTGATGGGGTGACGATGAGGCGGTTTTTGCGCGAGGATATCCAGAAGCAGTTGGGTGAACGACCGGGAGAGAGGCAGCACATAGCCGCCCTGCAATATTACGGGTGATGACATAGTGAATTTCCTGATTTTTGGTTAACAGAACACAGAAAAAGCGGGGTTAGTCCTGGCTGAGCGTAGCAAGCTGCGTCATACGATGCTGCCAGTCGGCATAGCAGCGGTGCATAAAGAGTCTGCTGCTGTCCGCTTCGATAAGGCAGATATCCGGACTTCTGAGCACGGCAGCAAGAAAACCTGCGTTATTGGTGCTGCCCTGACCAAACAGTGGGCGAAATACACGGGACGGAAAGCTGTCTGGCTGCTGTTCCAGAATGGCGTGAATCGCATCAAGCGCTATCCATTCACGGGAGAACAGGCCCCCTTCGCCATTGGCGGTTAAGCGCAGGGCAAGGCTTCCGGTTTCACCCTCTTTACCCAGCTCATACGTCAGCAGTCCTTTACTGTGGGGGCTGATTTTCTCGGCTTCACCACTGTAGAACACGGTATAGCTTTCGGTGACGGCGGCTTCGGTAGCGCCTTTTTTCTTACTCATGGGTCAGCGCCTCAATCAGGTTCTGGAGTTGAGTGATAACGGTCGTGTCCGGGAACACCAGATAGATACCCTGACCGTTATCGCAGACGATACCGAGCAGGAGATACCAGCCATCATCAAGTGCGGTGACGTATTCCGGGTTAGCCAGAGCGACTGCCAGCAGCGGGTCTTCGGGAAGAGTGTCGTTGTGGTTGAGATGCCAGAGCAGGGTTCCCGTTTCGTTCCAGAAGGCGGTAAAGAGGTTGATATCATCGACGGGGCCGAGGATTTCATTGCTGAGGGCTTCCAGCGCGGAGGCGGGCAGTTTGAGAAGGGGAAGATTGGTGGGGGTAGTGAGTTTGAACATGATTATCTCCATTTGATTGATTTCAAATGGATAATATGTGCCTGTTTTGTGGCGTGTTACGGCGAAGTATGGAAAAAGGTTTTGACATCGTGGATTTTTTCCAGTTACATTTATCCCGCCTTCAGTGCAGGTCTGTTCATGGCCAGTAAGCATTAAGGAGTCCAGCGCGGCTACCCCGATGAACCATCAGGTGAGTCGTTGACTGGTACAGCGGTCAATGATGTATGCAGGTTATATCCTGCCATCTTTCGCTGTTCTGAGCCTTCACAGTGATGTGTTGTTTCGGGGCGCTTTATCAGTGCCCTGCTCGAGCCTGTAAGAAATTACGGGACCAAGAGCGTCTTATGACGCCAATGGTATCCACTGGTGGATCCAGTGGATTAACACACGAAATTCAACGGGATCTCTGATCCTTTTGTTTAATTTTCGCGTGGATTCGGGCTATGCAACACATTGTCAAAGTAGTATTTACAACCCTTCTCTTGATTTGCAGCACCCTTGCGTATGCACAGCGTTTAACCGTTCCCGCATACATGGAGGACGCTGTGTCCTGTACAACACAACCTATAAGCCAGTCCCTTATTCAGAGCGTTCAGGCTGAATGCATTCAGAAGGGCAAAAGTCGTGAACTGAGCGACAGCAGAACTACGGGTTTTAAGGCGCTGGTCAGTAAACGAGGCAAGGTCATGTTTGCCGCCCGTTTCAGTTGTGGCGGGAGTAACGTATATCGCCGTCTGGGTGATTATCCGGCACTTACCATCACGCAGGCGCGGTCAGAAGCACAAAAACTAATTGCAGATATGCGGGCAGAGTACCAGCTACGTGGTGCTAACCTGTTCGTTTCGCATAATTTGCTGTTCAGTGGTCTGCTGGATCGCTTCGAACATGATGTTCTGGACGCTGGTGTAAAGCGTTCTGCCGATACCGATCGTTCAAAAATCCGTAACTATCTGCTTCCCCTTCTTGGGCATTTTAAGATTCATGATATCGATGAGGGCGTTATCGGGCGTTATCTCAATGGCCTGAGCAATCTGAAACCAGCCACACGTAATCGTCATCTGGCTCTGCTGAAAGCCATTTTTGGTTATGGTCGCAGAATGAAGCTGGTGACGACGTTACCCACTGAGTTTATCCGGATGCTGCCGGAAACCACGTCCCGTCGCAGGGCGATGAGCCATGAGGAATTTCAGCGCTGGTTTAAGGCCTGCGAGAAAAAACACCACAAGGAACCCGATAGTGCAGCGGTCATGCTGCTGATGTTTCTGGGCTTAACCGGGCTTCGACTGGGGGAAACTCGTCACCTTCGTCTGGAGGATGTGGAATGGTCACGTAAGGTCATTACGCTCAGACAGACCAAGAATGGCAGGCAGCGTCATGTTCCGGTGTGTGATAAAGCCTTTGTGCTGCTGACCGAAGCGCGTCAGTTCCTGGGGGATAGCGGCTGGGTTTTCCCTGGACAAAACACGGATAATCCGGTTGCAGAACCCCGTCGCCTGCAAAAAACACTCTGTCAAACAGCGGGTATCCCGTCCTATACCATCCATGAGTTGCGCCATTCTTTTGCGACAATCCTTGTCGAAAGTGGCGCGGATATCCACATGGTCAAGGAGCTGCTGGGCCACAGTACGATTAAAGTCACTGAGATCTATGTACATTCCAGTCCGGAGCGGTATCACACAGCCGTCAATCAGGCAATGGACGTTGTTAATTCGTAAACAGAACCATCGCAGCAGGCGGATGGGTTCTGGCTTACGCCTGCTGCTCATATTGAATTTAAGGAGTGAAACATGAATGGCGATATATTGACCAGCCTGGCAGGCGATATTGATCTGTCACTTAATCAGTTCCTTGCGCAAAAGTCGCTGAATGAGGCGCGTGCGGCAGGTATTCTTGACAATGCAATAGAGATTGAACTGGATGAAGATGATCCGTCGCAGGGGGGATGTGCAACGGGACTTCCTGCGGGCTACTATAACGGGAGCGCGGGTACTTTTTTTGCCCGAGGCAAAAAGGTTGTACAAATCAGTTCCACGGTTATTATTCCCTGCGCCAGACGCTGTTCTCAGAACAAACAGCTCAATATGAGCGTTGATCTGATGACCATCAATTACATCGGGCAAAAGGTCGTTGTATCGGTATCGCTGGACGAACTGGCAAGAAACCCGGAACTGGTCATTGCGGATCTGGTTGCCAAAGGCTTTGGCGTCACGACGTCTGTTCATTCAAGGGTTTACCTTGAGAGGTTTATCCATGCGTGCATGAAGATGGCGCTGCCAATGTATCTGGTGGCGGAGTCTATGGGGATGGTCGAAGGAGAAGCAGCCTTTTTGCATGGTGATATGCCTCTCGCCAGAGGGATCTCCGGTTTTGATTACCTTGTTCCTCAGAAATCAGCTTTTTCAGGCATTCGCCCTTCTGGCTCGTTAGCCGGATGGAAGGTAGTGATCAAAGATAATGTGCATGGATGGCCTCAGTTGTTCGCGCTCAGCAGCTCGTTAGCTTCAACACTGCTTGGAATGGCCGGGATGGATGTGGCGTTGTTTCATTTTTATGGCGGATCAACAACGGGGAAAACAGTCGTTCTTCAGGTGGGGATGTCTGTTCATGCCCATGGCGGTGAACCCGGTAGTCATCCGGATGTGGCTATCCTGCGATGGAATACAACAGATAATGCACTGGAACTCAGTCTGAGTGAGTTTTCGGGGCTGGTAGCCTGTATTGATGAACTGGGGGCTTACAATGACCGAAAATTCTCATCATTGCTGTATAACATCACCTCTGGCCGCGCAAAAGTTCGCCTGGATAAATCAGTCAGAAGAAGAAAGCCTGTGTTATGGAAAATGAACATTTTATCCTCCGGTGAAATGTCGATACCGGAAAAGCTGGCTTCCCACAACGAGCAGCTTCAGGGCGGTCAGGAGCATCGTGCTATCAGCCTGAATATTCTGCCGGAAGACGCAGCAAAAGAGGGGGAAACTGTAGTAGAGGTTCGTCGCCGCGCTGATACCCTCAAAGCAGAACTGGCGGAACAGTATGGCACGGCTGGAAAAGCGTTTATTGCCCGTTTTCTGTCGCAGCAGAATGATGATGATAGCTTGATGTCATACAGTGAATTATCCGAGCAAATAAAGGCGACGACGGAAGAATGTTGCCAGATCCTCTCGGAGGAACTGCAATCAGACGGATATGTTCTTTCCGATATTCAGCACCGGGCGTTAAAACGCTTTGCGCTTTGTCTGGCTGCTGGGGGGATGGCAGCTGAGTGGGATATTTTGCCGTTTGAACCGCAAATGATTAAAGATTCGGTGATGAGCGCGGTTCGCCGCTGGCTTGATGATGGGCTGAACCAGTACAACCCGGTTAAGGAAGCATTAAGCGCCATTCAACTGGACCTTATCAAGCGGCAGGCCGCACATTTTATACCTTTGCAGGATGAAAATGCTTACACGCCGAGTAACCACTGGGGATATATCCATAACACAAGTCAGGATCTGATGATTTTTGCGCCTGTATTTGACGACTGGTGCAGGCGACATAACTGTAAATCAGCAGAAGTAGCTAAAATTCTTGTAGCCAAAAATTATCTTGAGCCGGAAAGTAAAGGGCATTACAAAAAACGTGTCAAAAACAGTAGGGTGGAAGGGGTTTTCTATCAGATAAGACGAGCGTTTCTTCACTGTAACATTTCAGCCGAGTTCTGATGGTATGCAAAAAAAGCAGGGGCATTTGCCTCTGCTTTTCTGTTATCTCAATGAAGGTAACTGAGCGGTGATTCGCTCCGCCAAAAGCTGGCTGGTGTTTTGTAAGCGCTGAGGATGAAGATGAGCATACCGTTGTGATGACTGACTGCTGCGATGCCCCAGCTGAGCCTGAACGTCATACAGTGTTCCACCGTAGGACACGATGAGGGCGGCAACCGAATGGCGGCAGGTATGAATACACACCTCTTTGTCGAAAATTCCCGCCCGACGCACAATACGCTGAAAGGCTTTAACCGGGTTACTCAGCGGCATTCCTTGTGTTTTACCTATAAACAACCACGGATTTCCCCGCTGTGTTGGCAGTGTTCTGATTACGTCCATCGCCAGTGAATTAAGATGAACAATCCGTCCATAGCCATTCTTGGTTTCAGGAAGCCATAGGGTGCGTTTAACCGGGTCAACATGCTCCCACTTAGCCAGACGCAGTTCATCACGACGAAGGCCGGTCAGTAACAGCAGTTTGACATAGCGGGCAGCTACGGGGCTGGTATCGTTATCGGCGGAGAGAAAAATACGACGAATTTCGTCCTCGGTGAAATAGCGCTGTCGGGCGTTGTTCTCCCTGAGAAGCTGTACCACTCTTGCCGGATGGACAGAGGTGATGCTTTGCCTTCCGGCCCAGGTAAATACCGCTTTAATCAGTACGATGACACGATTACAGGTTGCTGCTGATAATGAAGTGCTTAACGTCTGCTGGAGGCGGAGAATGCTGGCAGGTGTGATATCACTAAGCAGCATCTGACCAATGGCGGGACGGATATGATCCCGGTAGCGCTGGAAATCCTTGCCCCAGCTACGTTTAGCAGACTTTGCCCAAACCAGATAATGCTGGTTGAAGAGTTCATCAAATGTCATCTCTTGTCTCTTGTTTTCGCATTCCTGCTTAGGGTCAGTTCCGGTGGCAAGTGAGCGTTTATGTTCCATGGCAATCTTACGGGCTAAGGTGACATCCACCTCAGGCCAGCGACCAATAGCGATGGCACGTTTTCTTCCATGGTAGAGGTAGCGGAGCAAAAACTTTTTACGTCCTTCTCCTTTGCTGACCAGACATTTCAGGCCAGAAATCTCGGTGTCGCTGTATTCGGCATCGGTGCTGCGTGAATCTGATGTGTTAGGGGGCAGGGATTTAATGAGCTGGTTAGTAAAACGGAAGCGTTTCGGACTGGACATATTACCTCCTGTGACTGGTGTAAAGAACGTCAGGGTTGACCCATCCCCGGCACGGCGTTGTTAATGGCTACATTGATTTTCTGGCGTGGAGAAGGGAATGTAAGTACCACATGAGCTGAATGAAGAAGAGAAATGCAGAAGGACAGACTTTACGGTCAAACTCTGGTCTCAAGGGTAAAGGTGCCGTGCGAGATGGGGTCACAAATATAATATGTGTTTGAGTTTGATATGACTACATGACATGGGATATTATATGCAGGCATACAAAAATTGCCATTTATACACTAAACCGGAATTTGGCTTTTTAATATGTTGTAGAAAGAAGATTTGACCTTGTTCTTTAGTTAAGGTTTATTTTGATATTTATCAACTATTTTAGCGTATAAGTCACATAGAAGATTGATAAAACTGCGGAGTTAAGCATGAATAATGTTGTTAAACCACCGGTGGAAAATATATTTGACGTTATTCAAGGGGAGTCATATACTGAAACGCTGTATAATATCCAAGAGATATCTAAAGGTAATGAATCTCTAAGAGATATTCTTCTCTTAGGTTTCTATCAAAACCCAAAAAAAGATATTCATCATCAAGTGAATGCAGTGTATGGTGAAATCATCAATGAAGGTAAAAAGAAAAATTGGCTGTGTGGTCATGAACATTGTGAAAAACCTAGCGCTTACTCGCATGAACTTTCAGAAAAATCGGTTCTGATACACCTCGCCGATTGTGATAATAAAGCATTCGTTTTAAAACGCGATCTAAAAAATAATTCATTCTTTTTTTCTTTTTGTAATAAACACATACGTGATATTACAAACTTTCCAGGTTACTGTAGCGAACACGACCAAAAATTATTTCATTTTTTAGATCAGCCAAGTAGTGAAATAAATTTAGAATACGTGAATTTGCAAGCCTTGAAAATGTTGAAGTATAGATTATTCAGCCTTGAAAAAGATCTTCGTTTGACAAAAGGTATTATTTTACAACTTTCAAGTATAGTTACTAATCATACAGATGATGAGGTTTATATTGAAGCCATTAGAATAAAGCTTAATGACATGCAGGAAAAATCAATGATTATTGCTGACACTATAGAAAAATCTGAAATTTTCTATGGTAAACTATTGAGTGGGATTCGAACAAAGGAGTTCGTTATTGAGTATGACGAAATTCCATGTGAAAAAAAAGGGTGGGTGTTTAGTCAATCATATGATGGTGATGCAGATGGTTGCTCAGAAAGGATTTTTTCATTTATATTCAAGGTGGATACTAACTCTCGTCCTGTGTTGATTCACGCGTGGAATAAAAGTGCGTTGCAAGATGATCAGGATAAATATCTTATTACGCAAGATGAAATAATTAAATTTATATTGCTTAGTAAGGAAAAGCTTGTCTTTTCCGCTAAATTTTTGACGAATTTAGATGATGCATATTTGCAGTTTTTACTTGGTGATGAAGAGATTTTTAATTATAGTGAAAGCCCGATCCATCGATTGCTGTTTAAAAATATCCTCCTGAGTAATAATTAGTTCGTCATTTACTTAGGGTTATATATTAAATAATCTCATTAAATCTATCTGAGGTAGTAATCATACTTGATGATTTGGAGTATTAAAAACTGGTTAAGGATAATTTTGAAATATGTTTAGTCAAATTGTCATGAACGAAGTTACTTACTTTAATCTTTTCTAACTCCTCGGGGGGGAAAGATCTTATGAATTTTTTGTTACTCGGGGCTGGAGCATCAAAAGCTTATTCTGATAGTCCTACAGGCGTGAAAATGCCTATTGCAAGGGATTTTTTCTCTACATTTTGTCATTTGGAGGTCTCATCCAATCCATGGGTTCTTATAGATGGTTTAATGGATTTTATTGTAAGAGTTAAAGAAGAAAATCCAAGTGAATTCTTTTCAAAGGATATTGACATAGAGGAGTTATACACTGAAATAGAAGAAAATCTAAATTTATATATAGGTAAAGAGGCTACTATAGATAGAATAAGAGCTTTCAAGTCTTACACCCAGCTAATATTCATATTTTCTTCAGTAATAAATTCAATCCAAAATGGTCCAGTATCACGCCCTCACTCCTCTTTAGCAAAAATATTATCCCATCACGATATGATTGCTACTTTCAATTGGGATACCCTAATGGATCGTGCTTTAAATGTTGAAACGGATTGGAATACTGATGTTGGATATGGATTCCTACCTAAAAGTATATATCGTAATGGATGGGTGGCTCCAAATGATACAAATTTGAATGCGCCACAACTAATTAAGTTACATGGCTCTGTAAATTGGTTAAGTAGTCATCCAATGAGCCCTGAAAAGGATATAGTGCTAACGCAGGAATCTGCACCAGATACTGTATGGGTCTATGAAAATACCATTGAACCTTATCCATGTTTCGCTGGGAGATATTCAGCAGGTTATGAGGATTTCTCTTATGGGTATTATCCACCAAATATACTAGATGATCGTGGTAGGATGGTTGATAATGGACATTTTTTAGTTCGTACCAGAATGAAATTACCTTGGGTTCCTGAGGGGATTGCGAGTGATAGAGGTCTAGTATCCATTCCATTGATAATCCCTCCGGTAAAAATAAAAAATTACCATGGATATGGGGCTTTATTTGATGGCCTGTGGGATAATGCTAAAAAAGGGATTGAAAGAGCAGATCATATCATTATTATTGGGTATTCTTTCCCTAGAACAGATTTAAAAAGTAACCAACTTTTTGTTGATGCATTTATGAATAGGAAAAACATACCTTATGTTACTATATTGGATCCTCAACCAGAGAAAGTCGCCGATAAGTTTCGACTGGAATTTGGTATACCGAATTCTCACTTGAGAGTTATCAAGGGTTATTTTTCTGATGAAACTGATATTTGTGACTTGTTGACTTTTATGGGGTGAAATTAATATTTTTTCTGGTTGTTTCAGTTAGTGTGAAAATTGCATTTCATGATGATATGTAAATAGCCGTCAGATATTTATCAGCGCTACTGATAGTGCAAAATATCTAAGTCGTCAGCTATTTAGATAATATATCTTTAATTAGTTTTATGCCAAGCTACCACAGGCTATGTACGCCCTTGCTTAAAACTGGTTCTTAGATTGAACAGTGCAATACGTTTAGCCTAAGAAGTGTTATTACTGATAAATCATTTTATGAAGGAGTGGAGAGTGGGGGATTCTAGTAACGGTAAGAAGTGAAAGATAAAGAAGAGCTTGTTGCAGGTGGACGGACTAGTGGAGATCCCCATGTGACTGGTGGAGGGCATATGTTGTCAGGTTTCCCCGCTTGCTAACGGGGATTTCCCCACTTTATTCCCCGCGACAAAATCACGTTAAGATCAGCGGATTAAGGCGAAATGATAATTCCCCCGTTTCCCCCGTTTCCCCCGTATTTTCTACTTCATTATGAATAATCTGAGAAAAAGGGACCGTAGAAAGACCGTAGCTGTGAGGTAAGGAAAGGCATACCAGAGGATGTTGATACGTCTAAAAGTAACGAAGATCTGCGAAAAAAGTGAGAAATCCAGCAAACAAATAACCTGTTGCAACGACCAGAAATCTACCGTAGCCAGAAAAGGAAAAAGCCCCGCTTTGCAGCGAGGCCTTATGAATAGTGGTGCCCGGACTCGGAATCGAACCAAGGACACGGGGATTTTCAATCCCCTGCTCTACCGACTGAGCTATCCGGGCAACGGGGCGCATTAAAACCGATTCGCTTCGTTTCGTCAACGAAATTTCTTCAAATCCATGCAGACTGCACAATCTATCACCAGATTGTTGGTATTGCACGCATTTTCAGGCAAAAAACGCGGTCCACGCGGCGGAAAGCGGCATCGCCAGGAGCAGGGCGGGGAGCATATTGACCACCGCAAACATCTTGATTCCGCAAATACGTAGACCGGTCGCCAGCAGCAGTAATCCGCCTACGGCACTGAAATCTGCCATCATCGCCGGGGTGGTGAGCGGTAAAATTAAGGCTGCGCAGGTGGCGAGCAATAGCTGGATAACCAACATGGGGGCGGAAATAACGGCGACGGCGACTCCCAGCGAGCAGGCGAAGATCATGGCCGTGAAGAAATCGAGAAACGATTTTGCGATGAGAATGCTCGGGTCGCCGGTCATGCCTTCATGCATCGCGCCGAAAATGCCGGTTCCGCTGGCGCAAAAAAGAACAATAATGGCGACATAGTTCTGAATAAAGGTGTCGTGGACGGCTTTCTTCCCCGGTTTCTTAATCAGTTGCTGCGCTTTCGTCACCGCCGTGTTGATGCCTTTTTCCAGGTAACAAAACTCGCCGATAAGCGCGCCGATGATTGTCGCCAGAACCATTACCGGAAGATTAGCGCATTTTATGACCAGTAAAATACCGATCCCCAGCGATGCCAGCCCGAAAATAGAGGTCATTGAGACACGAATCCGTTCCGGTAAACGCTGGCTGAGAAGCGCGCCAAGCACGCCTCCAGCTAAAACGGCGCTGGCGTTAATAAAAGGCCCGATTACCACAGTCGCTCCTGCTATTTGTTTTATCTGATTGCATTATTATGCCCCGAATATCACGTATTATGCGCGTTTGTTGATGGCGCGTATGTCCGGGATTTGATCTTGCGCCCCCAGGGGAAAGGTGCCATGATTGCGCGAATTTTCTCCTGTTTGTACGGGGCTGCCTGGGATGACCATATTACCCTTACATCGCCTTCAACTTCGCCTTTCTGGGCGACGATTGCCCCTTTCTTTGATCTCCCTTCATTCTCTCACCATGCGGTGAGGGCAGCGCACGCTCACTGCGGGACAACAGTAAGATCAGAGGCTGTCTGCTTTTACTGATGTCTGGCGGTCGGAGCTGGTGACCAGTTTGACCCAACATTTCGTGGGGCAGGGTAATGTTACCTTGCCCGGGACTTCTATTCTCCCGAAACGGGTTTTTGCGCTTATGAAATCAATGAATATTGCCGCCAGTGGTGAACTGGTCTCCCGCCTGTCTACCCACCGCCATGTGGTGGCGCTGGACGGCACTGACTTTACTGATGTCGCGGCAGTCGTCATTACCGTTGCGGATAGTCGCAGCGGCATCCTGGCATTGCTAAAACGCACCGGTTTTCATTTGCCGGTGTTTATTCTCTCTGACGATCATGTTGATGCGCCTGCCGGTGTTGAGGCGGTGATAAGCGGCAACGCGCAGGACTGGCTGGAACTGGAATCGGCCGCCTGCCGTTATGAAGAGAATCTGCTGCCGCCGTTTTATGACACGCTGACCCAGTATGTCGATATGGGTAACAGCACTTTTGCCTGCCCGGGCCATCAGCACGGTGAGTTTTTCAGAAAACACCCGGCCGGTCGGCATTTTTATGACTTCTTCGGCGAAAACCTCTTTCGGGCGGATATGTGCAACGCCGACGTAAAGCTGGGGGATCTGCTCATTCATGAGGGATCGGCCAAGCATGCGCAGAAGTTTGCGGCGAAAGTCTTTCATGCGGATAAAACGTATTTCGTGCTGAATGGCACCTCGGCGGCGAATAAAGTTGTGACCAACGCGCTGCTGACGCGCGGCGATCTGGTGCTGTTCGATCGTAACAACCATAAATCAAACCACCACGGGGCGTTGATTCAGGCGGGCGCCACGCCGGTCTATCTCGAAGCCGCGCGCAACCCGTTTGGTTTTATCGGCGGCATTGATGAGCACTGTTTTGACGAGGCATACCTGCGTGAGCAGATCCGTGAGGTCGCCCCGCAGAAAGCCGATCGGCCGCGCCCGTTTCGTCTGGCCGTCATTCAACTGGGGACGTATGACGGCACGATCTACAACGCCCGTCAGGTCATCGACAAAATCGGCAGTCTGTGTGATTACATCCTGTTTGACTCCGCCTGGGTCGGGTATGAGCAATTTATTCCGATGATGGCGGACGGCTCGCCGCTACTGCTGGCGCTGAACGAAAACGATCCGGGGATTTTTGTTACGCAGTCGGTACACAAGCAGCAGGCTGGTTTCTCGCAAACCTCGCAGATTCACAAAAAGGACAACCACATTCGCGGTCAGGCGCGTTTTTGCCCGCACAAGCGCCTGAACAACGCCTTTATGCTGCATGCTTCCACCAGTCCGTTCTACCCGTTGTTTGCTGCGCTGGATGTCAATGCCAAAATCCATGAAGGGGAGAGCGGTCGCCGCCTGTGGGCAGAGTGTGTGGCGCTGGGCATCGAGGCGCGCAAGGCGATACTCGCCCGCTGCAAACTGCTTCAGCCATTCATTCCGCCGCTTGTGGACGGTAAACCGTGGCAGGAGCATCCAACGGAACTGATTGCCAGCGATCGACGCTTCTTCAGCTTTGAACCCGGGGCGAAATGGCATGGCTTTGCAGGCTATGCGGAGGATCAGTATTTTGTCGATCCGTGCAAACTGCTGCTGACCACGCCGGGCATTGATGCTGAAACCGGGCGCTATACCGACTTTGGTATCCCGGCCACCATTCTGGCGCACTATCTGCGTGAGAACGGCATCGTGCCGGAAAAGTGCGATCTCAACTCGATTTTGTTCCTGCTGACGCCAGCCGAAAGCGAAGCCAAAATGGCGCAACTGGTGGCGATGCTGGCCCAGTTCGAACAACATATCGAAGACGACACGCCGCTGGCGGATGTGCTGCCGACCATCTTTAACAAATATCCGGTACGTTACCGCGACTACACCCTGCGCCAGTTATGCCAGGAGATGCACGATCTGTACGTCAGTTTTGACGTGAAAGATCTGCAAAAAGCGATGTTCCGCAAGGAGAGCCTGCCTGCGGTGGCGATGAATCCGCAGGATGCCAATAGCGCTTTTATTCGCGGCGATGTTGAGTTAGTGCGTATTCGTGACGCTGAAGGGCGTATCGCGGCAGAAGGCGCGCTGCCATATCCTCCGGGCGTGCTGTGCGTCGTGCCGGGCGAAGTGTGGGGCGGGGCGGTACAGCGCTACTTCCTGGCGCTGGAAGAGGGCGTCAATTTGCTACCCGGCTTCTCACCGGAACTGCAAGGGGTTTACAGCGAGACTGATGCCGACGGGATTAAACGGCTGTATGGCTATGTGCTGAAATAAGTTCGCGTTATCCGGCCTACGGGGCGACTCCCTTGTAGGCCGGATAAGCATTAGCGCCATCCGGCGTAAAGATTAGTGCGCGACGGGTTGAGAGCCTGTCGGAACGCGAACGTGTTTGTATTTAAACAGCGCCACGAACGCAAAGGCCAGAACCAGAGAGTAGCCTGCGAAAATCAGCCACACGGTCTGCCAGTCGGTAATGCCGTTCAGGGTGTAGTGTTCCACCACTTTACCGCTCACGACGCCGCCAAGGATACAACCGAAGCCGTTAGTCATCATCAGGAACATGCCCTGCGCACTGGCGCGGATTTCAGGGCGTACCTCTTTTTCCACAAACACCGAACCGGAGATGTTGAAGAAGTCGAAGGCGCAGCCGTAAACAATCATCGACAGAACCAGCAGCACGGTACCGAACGGCGTTGGGTCGCCATAAGCGAACAGGCCAAAGCGCAGCATCCAGGCCACGATACTGATCAGCATGACGTTCTTAATACCGTAGCGGCTTAAGAAGAACGGAATGGTCAGGATGAACAGCGTCTCGGAAATTTGCGAAATCGACATCATGACCGAGGCATGCTGCACGATAAAACTGCTGGCGAACAGCGGATCTTTATCAAAGCTGTGCAGGAAGGTGTTACCGAACATATTGGTAATTTGCAGCTCGGCGCCCAGCATCATGGAGAAGATAAAGAAAATCGCCATGCGTTTGTTTTTGAACAGCGCGAAAGCATCCAGCCCCAGCATTGAAGTCCAGCTCTGGTTCTTCTGCTGTCTGGCAACCGGAATGTGCGGCAGCGTAAGCGTAAACAGTACCAGAATGATGGAAAGCGCCGCGCCGATGTACAACTGCATATGGCTCAGTTCAAAGCCAGAGAAGCTTACGCCCCACATCGCCATAATAAAGCCGATGGTGCCCCAGATACGAATAGGCGGGAAGTCGGTGACGATGTCCATCCCTGCGGATTGCAGGCGGTAGTAGGAGATGGTGTTGATCAACCCTAACGTTGGCATATAGGCCAGCGAGTTAAGCAAGATCACAAAGAACATGGCGCCTGGCGTGGTCACTTCGGCAGCCATGAACAATGTTGCAGCGCCAACGACGTGGCAAATGGCGTATACCCATTTCGCACTCAACCATTTGTCGGCCACAATCCCTAACAGCGTGGGCATAAAGACGGCGGCAATCCCCAGCGAGCTATACACAGCACCGATGGATGCACCGTCGAATTTAAGGGTGACAAACATATATGAGCCGAGGGTGGTAAGCCAGCTTCCCCACAGGCAGAACTGCAGAAAGGAGAGGACTTTCAGCTGCAGCTTAAGATTCATGTTAATTTCCTCACACCATATAGCGGATGAATGTTTTAAAAGGCACATTTGCCGTTGCAATATGATGTGATTCTATCAATGAGGAAAGGGTATTTTTTGTTACCTGTGACAAATATTTGCAAACAATTTCTAATTGCAAAGCAAAAGAGTGATGGAGTTAACACTTTTCGGCCTTCCCGCCCCAGTGCGATCGGGGGCGGGAACGGCGAGATTACTTCCGACGGTAGGATTTCTGGGTGGCATTGACCTTATACAGATAGCGACGCGATTCCGCAGAAGGATGCCTCGTGGTTAATGTCTGGTACACATCGCCCGGGGACATACTGTTGATGATGTTTGCCGCCTGAACCTTATCGTTAGAGAAAACGCGCAGCACGCTGCCTGCACCGCCGTTATAAGCGGTGATCACCGCGTAACGACGCGATGTCGGATTATCAATGCCGCCTAAATAGACATTGTTGAGCATCGCCAGATAAGCGGTGCCTGTATCAATGTTGCTGGCAGGATCGAACAGGAAACTGCGGCCTGGCGTGCCCGATTTCCCCTGTGAACGGAATACGTCCTTCCCGGCGGTGTGCTGTACTACCTGCATCAGCCCCAGCGCGTCGGAACGGCTGACCGCATACGGGTTGAAAGAGGACTCGGTTTGCATAATCGCCAGAATCAGCGACTCATCGACGCCGTATTTGCGTGAGGCCTGGCGAACCATGCCAACATATTTATGCGCACGTTTATCCAGGTGGTTCGGCACCAGATTGATCGTCACGCTGTAGATGATGCGCAGACCGTTACTGCGACTCTTAAGACGCGTTTTCAGCAGATAGTCAGCGAAGTTGGTTGCGCGTCCCTCCCAGCGAATGGGTTGCCCGGTATTATCGACCACCTGACCATACAGGAACGGCTCTCTGGAGATCTGAATATCATCGACGTCCGAGTAGAGGTCGACCGAGCCGGGATCGTCGCCCATTAACAGCGTCTTGATGATTGCGCGACGCAGGTGCGCGGCGGGCTCTGTTCCGGCAATGGTTTCGACGGTGATCGTACCGTCGTCAAAGTTGATGTGGCTGCGGGTCTGATACTGGTCAGTGTACTTCACGTAGTCCTTCGGACCCGCGATCAACACTTCCTTGAACCCCCACAGATTCTCAATGTTATGGGCAAACTGCCCCATCAGAATATCAAAACCGTTGGTATCCTTGACCCAGGCTTCGTTATAGGTATCGCCTTTTTTGGTCGAACTGGAGCAGGAGATGAGCAACGGCGCAACAAGAGCAAGCGCGAAAAATTTTTTCATCATTCCGGGAGTGCGTGTTGTGTTTGTTGTTGTATCGTTTTGCCGGATGGCGGTGCAAGCACCTTATCCGGCCTACGAGATTGCCAGCAAGAGATGCTTATTTTTTCTCTTCCGGCGTATAGCCTTCAATATGCACGTCTTTCCCTTCAAACAGGAAGTTGATCATCTCCTGCTCCAGCAGTTTGCGGTGCTCGACGTTCATCATGTTGAGTTTCTTTTCGTTGATCAGCATGGTTTGCTTATGCTGCCACTGCGCCCACGCTTCTTTAGAGATCTCGTTGTAGATGCGTTTCCCCAGTTCGCCCGGGTACAGCTGAAAATCCTGGCCTTCCGCTTCACGTTGCAGGAAAGTACAAAAAATGGTTCTGCTCATAAAAAATCCTCTTTATCGACCGGGGTGCTCAAACCGGCGCGCCGGTACGTAACTGCTGTAACAAACGCTCCACGGGGGCCGCCAGTCCGACCGACGGCGGTTGCGCTAAGTTATACCAGAGCGCGTTGCCTTCATCCATGCACTCGGTGAATGAAGACACGGGAAGCCACATAGGCACAATATCTAAGTGGAAATGGCTAAACGTGTGGCGAAAAGCATTAAGTTGACTGAGATTATCGGCCTGAATATGCCGTTGCGCCAGCCACTGACGCAAGCCATCTTCATCCTCAAACTGAGGAAAACAGTATAATCCGCCCCATAAGCCGCTCGGCGGACGCTGCGCCAGAAACACGTCGTCATTATGCTGCAACAGCAAAAAATAGCCTGTACGCTCCGGCAGCGTCTGTTTTGGCTTCTTGCCGGGGTACAGCGACCAGCTCTCGTTCGCGGCGGCAACGCAGCCATTCTGGAGCGGGCACAGCGAACATTTCGGCCTGGAGCGCGTACACACCATAGCGCCTAAATCCATCATCGCCTGGTTAAAACGCGCCACGCCGTTGGCAGGCGTAACCTGCTCGCTCAGATCCCACAGCCGTTTCTCAACCTCTTTTTTCCCCGGCCAGCCGCTGACAGCATAGCAGCGTGCCAGCACGCGTTTAACGTTGCCGTCGAGAATCGGAAAATGTTTATCCAAAGAGAGCGAGAGAACCGCGCCGGCGGTGGAGCGGCCTACGCCGGGCAGGGCGGCGACCTCGTCGAACGTTTCCGGGAACCGGCCGCCGTGCAGCGTCGCCACCTGTTGCGCCGCCTTATGCAGATTGCGCGCGCGGGCGTAGTAGCCGAGGCCCGTCCACAAATGCAGAACCTCATCCAGCGGCGCGTTGGCTAAATCTGTCACCGTTGGAAAGTGCGACATAAAACGTTCGAAATAGGGGATAACTGTCGCAACCTGCGTCTGTTGCAACATCACTTCCGAGAGCCATACTTTGTAGGGCGTCTTGTCAATTTGCCAGGGCAGGGTTTTCCGCCCGTATTTATCGTACCAGCCCAAAACCTGAGCCGAAAATTGAGACGCTTGCATGGTCACCGCTTTAAAATTGCTGGGGGCAAGATTGCAGCACAGAGGCAACGAGGTGTAAACCGGAACTTTCCTGTGATCACTCTCTTCCTTTACTTGCATCCGGCAACTAACTTTGGATAATGCCCGTTTTCGGAACTCAATCACAAGCAGACTTAACTTTTATGAAGAACGACGTCATTTCACCGGAATTTGATGAAAACGGCCGCCCGTTGCGCCGAATTCGTAGCTTTGTTCGTCGCCAGGGGCGACTGACGAAAGGGCAGGAACACGCGCTGGAAAACTACTGGCCGGTGATGGGCGTTGAATTCAGCGAAGAACCGGTGGATTTCGCCACGCTGTTTGGCCGCGACGCGCCGGTTACGCTTGAGATTGGTTTTGGTATGGGCGCCTCGCTGGTGGCGATGGCGAAAGCCCGCCCGGAACAAAATTTCCTCGGTATTGAAGTGCATTCGCCTGGCGTTGGCGCATGTCTGGCGTCTGCGCACGAAGAAGGCGTCGGGAACCTGCGTGTGATGTGTCATGACGCGGTTGAAGTGCTGCATAAAATGATTCCTGACAATTCTTTATCGATGGTTCAGCTCTTTTTCCCTGACCCGTGGCATAAAGCGCGTCATAATAAACGCCGTATCGTTCAGGTTCCGTTTGCCGAACTGGTGAAAAGCAAACTGAAGCTGGGCGGTGTGTTCCATATGGCGACCGACTGGGAAGCCTATGCGGAGCATATGCTGGAAGTGATGTCCTCCATCGACGGGTACAAAAACCTGTCAGAGAGTAACGATTATGTACCGCGCCCGGAATCGCGCCCGGTAACCAAATTTGAACAACGTGGTCATCGTCTTGGCCACGGCGTATGGGACTTAATGTTCGAGAGGGTGAAATAATGGCAAAGAACCGTAGTCGTCGTCTGCGTAAAAAAATGCATATCGACGAATTCCAGGAATTAGGGTTTTCGGTTGCATGGCGTTTCCCGGAAGGCACTTCTGAAGAGCAGGTTGATAAAATTGTCGATGACTTTATCAATGACGTTATTGAGCCAAATAAACTGGCGTTTGACGGCAGCGGTTATCTGTCCTGGGAAGGGCTGATCTGCATGCAGGAAATCGGCAAATGCACCGAAGAACATCAGGCGATTGTGCGTAAGTGGCTGGAAGAACACAAACTTGAAGACGTGCGCACCAGCGAACTTTTCGACGTTTGGTGGGACTAATAAAGCATACGGGGCCAGCATTTGCTGGCCCGATTTGTCTTGAGGGAAAGTTATGATGCGCAAAACGCTGCTGGCGGCAGTTCTTTCGTTGACGGCGATGGCCGCACACGCAGATTATCAATGCAGCGTCACTCCGCGTGACGATGTGATTCTCAGCCCGCAAACGGTTCAGGTAAAAGGCGAAAACGGCAACCTGGTGATCGCGCCGGACGGCAACGTAATGTTTAACGGCAAACAGTACACCCTTAGCGCCGCGCAGCGCGAACAGGCGAAAGATTACCAGGCGGAATTGCGCAGCGCGCTGCCGTGGATCGATGAGGGCGCCAGAAGCCGCGTCGAGAAAGGCCGCGTGGCGCTGGATAAAATCATCGCGCAGGAAGTGGGCGAAAGCAGCAATATGCGTGGTCGATTGACCAAACTCGATGCACAACTGAAAGAGCAGATGAACCGCATCATTGAGCATCGTACTGACGGCCTGACCTTCCACTACAAGGCGATTGATCAGGTGCGCGCCGACGGCCAGCAACTGGTGAATCAGGCGATGGGCGGCATTTTGCAGGACAGCATTAACGAAATGGGCGCGAAAGCGGTGCTCAAAGGCGGCGGTAATCCGTTGCAGGGCGTGCTGGGTAGCCTCGGCGGTCTGCAAACGTCGATTCAGAATGAATGGAAGAATCAGGAAAAAGACTTCCAGCAGTTCGGCAAAGATGTGTGCAGTCGCGTTGTGACGCTGGAAGACAGCCGCAAAGCGCTGGTGAGCAGCCTGAAATAAAACTCTTGTCTATGGCACAGCGCCTGCTGTGCCGTTTTATGTTGTCATACCCCGCCGTTTTGATATCCATCTCTAAAAACCACAAACGTAAAAAGATATTTATCTGGTTAATTGGAAGACGTCACATTATTCATCTGCGACATTGGGATAATGCGTCAAATTCACGTAACTGGAGAAATAACATGGAGTTTTTCAGGAAAACGGTACTCGCCGCTCTGGTAATGGGTTGCAGCGGCGCGGCGCTGGCTTTGCCGAATGTCACTATTCTGGCGACCGGGGGAACCATTGCCGGTGGCGGTGACTCCGCGACAAAATCAAATTATACGGCGGGTAAAGTTGGCGTCGAAAGCCTGGTGGACGCGGTGCCTCAGTTAAAGGATATTGCAGTTGTAAAAGGTGAGCAGGTCGTCAATATCGGTTCGCAGGATATGAACGATGAAGTCTGGTTAACGCTGGCGAAGAAAATCAACACCGACTGCGATAACACCGACGGCTTCGTGATCACCCACGGTACTGATACGATGGAAGAGACAGCTTATTTCCTCGACCTGACCGTCAAGTGTAATAAACCGGTAGTGCTGGTCGGGGCGATGCGTCCGTCCACGTCAATGAGCGCAGACGGCCCGTTCAACCTCTATAACGCCGTGGTCACTGCGGCGGATAAAGCGTCCGCGAATCGCGGCGTACTGGTGGTGATGAACGACACTGTGCTGGACGGCCGTGACGTCACCAAGACCAATACCACCGATGTCGCCACCTTCAAGTCTGTGAATTACGGGCCGCTGGGCTACATTCACAACGGTAAAATCGATTATCAGCGTACGCCAGCGCGCAAACACACCACTTCCACGCCGTTTGACGTTTCTAAGCTGACTGAACTGCCGAAAGTCGGGATTATTTATAACTACGCGAATGCGTCCGATCTGCCGGCGAAAGCGCTGGTGGATGCGGGGTACGAAGGGATTGTGAGCGCGGGCGTGGGTAACGGCAACCTGTACAAAACGGTTTTCGATACGCTGGCGACTGCTGCGCATAAAGGCACGGTTGTCGTGCGTTCTTCTCGTGTACCGACTGGCGCCACCACGCAGGATGCTGAAGTCGATGACGCGAAATACGGGTTTGTCGCTTCCGGTTCGTTGAACCCGCAAAAAGCGCGCGTGCTGTTGCAACTGGCGCTGACGCAAACCAAAGATCCGCAACAGATCCAGACGATGTTTAATCAGTATTAATCGGTGAAGGTGGCTGCGCTTATCGCCCTAACCCTGTAGGCCTGATAAGCGCAGCGCCATCAGGCAATTTGCCGGATGGCGGCTCAAGGCCTTATCCGGCCTACATCTTCACCCGCCATCACTCCGCCAGAAACAGCTCCAGAAGGGAGTTTAAAAACAGCTTGCCGTGTTGGGTAATCTGCCAGTGCTGCTCGCATTCGGTGAGATACCCCTGGGCGATGGCCTCGTCGAGCTGCTCACGAATTACCGCTTCGGCAAGCCCGGTATACTGCGTAAACTCCGCCCGGGGAGCCGCTTCCAGTAACCGAAAACGGTTCATAAAGAACTCAAACGGCTTGTCGGCCTGTTCGACATCACGCTGGCTTTCCAGATAGCGCCCCTGCATATAACCGCGCGGGTGACGCGTTTTAGTGGTACGCAGGATGCGCCCGTCCGGGAAGGTCACTTTACCGTGCGCGCCGCAGCCAATTCCGAGATAATCGCCAAAGCGCCAGTAGTTCAGATTGTGCTGACACTGATAACCCGGCCTGGCATACGCGGAGGTTTCGTACTGCTGATAACCTGCCGCCGTCAGCAACTGGTGGCCTTGCTCGAAGATATCCCACAGCGCGTCATCGTCTGGCAATACCGGCGGGCGTGAGCCGAACAGCGTGTTAGGTTCGATAGTCAACTGATACCACGACAGATGCGGCGGATTGAGCGCGATAGCCTGGCGCAGGTCGCCCAGCGCCTCTTCCAGCGTTTGATCCGGCAGGCCGTGCATCAGGTCCAGGTTGAAGCTGCGCAGCCCCAGACCGCTTGCCAGATTCGCTGCCCGCTTCGCCTCTTCCGGGCCGTGAATGCGCCCGAGGCGTTTTAGCTTCAGTTCACTAAAACTCTGCACGCCGATGGAGATACGGTTTACCCCGGCGCGTTGGTAATCAACGAAACGGTCGGTCTCTACCGTCCCCGGATTCGCCTCCATCGTGATTTCTGCATCCGCCGCCAGCGGCAGGCGCGCCCGCACGCCGTCCAGCAGCGTTTGCATTGCCGGGCCTGAGAGCAGACTCGGCGTACCGCCGCCAATAAAAATGGTCTTTACTTCGCGTCCCTGCGCATATGCCACGTTGGTATCGAGATCGCTCAGCAGGTGCTGAACATAATCATCGTGCGGCACTTCGCCTTTCAGCGCATGCGAGTTGAAATCGCAGTATGGGCATTTCTGCACGCACCACGGGATGTGAATATAAAGACTCAGCGGCGGCAGCTTAACCATTGCGTAAGGCGTCCAGCAGCAGCTTCAGCGCCTGCCCACGGTGGGAGATCGCGCTTTTTTCTTCACGGGTTAACTCGGCTGCCGTTTTACCTTCCGACGGAACAAAGAAAATAGGGTCATAGCCGAAACCGCCATTGCCCGCCGCTTCGCGGGTAATCATTCCTGGCCAGCTCCCGTGGCACACCAGCGGCGTCGGGTCTTCTGCATGGCGCATGTAGACCAGCACGCAGTGGAAACGCGCCTGGCGCTTCTCATCCGGCACCTCCCGCAGGGTATGCAACAGTTTTTCCAGATTACGCTGGTCGGTGGCGTCTTCGCCGGAATAACGGGCGGAGTAAATACCCGGCGCGCCGCCCAGCGCATCAACGGCCAGGCCGGAGTCGTCGGCAATGGCGGGCAGACCGGTAACTTTTGCGGCATGACGCGCTTTCAGGATCGCATTTTCGATGAACGTCAGACCGGTCTCTTCGGCTGAGTCAACGCCCAGTTCGGTTTGCGCGATGACATCAAGCCCAAAATCGCTCAACAGTGAGGCGAGCTCACGCACTTTACCGGCATTGCCGGTAGCGAGGACAACTTTTTGCATAGGATACCTAATCAGTTAACGCCGCGATTTCTGGCGGGATCTGTTGCGGATGAATGATTTTAACCTGTTTGTGGCGGCCCAGTTCGCCCTTTTCAATGACGACCTGGCTTTTCGCCACGCGGAATTGTTTGCCAAGAAACTTCACCAGATGGCTGTTGGCCTGGCCATCAACCGGCGGGGCGGTAATGGCGACTTTCACTTCGTCGCCATGTAAACCCACAATACTGTCACGGCTGGCTTTCGGCTGAATATAGAGCCGTAAAATCAGACCGTCAGCGCAGGGGGTAACGGCACTCATAGCGCCATCCACAGCCCCGGCAGCAGCATATTGCCTGTCGCCTGTAAGACTTCAGCGATGCCCATGTTGATAACATACAGCAGCAGAACCAGGATCATCGGCGAGAAGTCGATGCCGCCCATCGAAGGGAGCAGACGGCGAATCGGGCGCAGCAAAGGGTCCGCCAGTTGAAGCAGAACGTATTCAATCGGGCTCCGGCCCTGGCTCACCCAGCTCATGATCGCCATCACCAGCAGTACCCAGAAAATCAGCAGGCCGATGGTTTTCAGGACGATAAGCATGGCGGCGATCCAGATAATCGGCTGGAACGTCACGACCATGAAAAGCACTATCGCTTTGATAAAGCTCAGAATAAATGCCAACAGCATGGAGGCGCTATCAATCGGCCCCATTGGCGGAATAATACGACGCAGCGGCCCGATAATGGGTTGAGTCGCTTTCACCACAAACTGTGAGAAAGGGTTGTAAAAATCACAGCGAGCCCACTGCATCCATACGCGCAACAATAGCACCATGGTATACAGTTCAATTACCGTTGAGAGCAGGAAGGTCAACGTCTTCATGGCGTTCCTCAGTTTTCCTTAATTTTTTGTGTAATCACGCGCACCAAAAATAGCGGTGCCGATGCGCACCATCGTGCTACCTGCCGCAATTGCGGCGTCCATATCATCCGACATACCCAGAGAAAGGGTATCAACGCCAGGATAGCGCGTTTTCAGCCCGGCAAATGCTACAGCCATTTGGCGTGCAACTTCAAACTGCCTTACATAATCTGACTCAGGGGCGGGGATCGCCATCAGTCCGCGCAGCCTGATACCGGGAAGCTCAACCACGCTTGCCGCCAGAGCGTCCAGTTCCGTAAGCGGAATCCCGGACTTGCTGTTCTCATCGCTGATATTAATTTGAATCAGCACGTTCAGCGGCGGCAGACCTGCCGGGCGCTGTTCGCTCAGACGGGCGGCGATACGCAGACGATCGATCGTATGGCACCAGTCAAAATGCTCTGCCACCAGACGACTTTTGTTGGACTGCAAGGGGCCAATAAAGTGCCATTGCAGCCCTTCGACGCCGCTTTCTTTGAAGTGGCGAATTTTCTCTACCCCTTCCTGAACATAGTTTTCGCCAAACGCCCGCTGCCCGACCGCGATGGCTTCTGCGATGGCGCTCGCAGGCTTGGTTTTACTCACTGCAAGTAGCGTAACTTCTTCTGAAGACCGCCCGCAACGCGTCGCGGCGGCTGAGATTTTGTCCCGGACATGTGCCAGGTTATGCGCGATATCGTTCATTTTCCGAGGATGTTCGTATGGATATGGAAGAAATAGTGGCCCTTAGTGTAAAGCATAACGTCTCGGATCTACACCTGTGCAACGCATGGCCTGCACGCTGGCGTAAACGGGGAAAAGTGGAAATAGCCCCGTTTAGCAGCCCGAATGTCGAGGTTTTGTTGTCACAATGGCTTAACGATGCGCAGCGCCGGGCGTGGCAGGCGGATGGTCAGCTCGACTTTGCGGTGTCGCTGCCGGGCGAACTGCGGTTACGCGCCAGCGCTTTTCATCACGAGCAGGGCGCATCGCTGGCGCTGCGGTTGCTGCCCACTACGTGCCCGCAACTGGACGCGCTCCAGACGCCTGCCGCGCTACCCGCGCTCCTTGGCGGCGAGAACGGACTGATTCTGGTGACCGGGGCGACGGGAAGCGGGAAATCCACCACGCTGGCGGCAATGGTGGAATACCTCAACCAGCATCTCGATGGTCATATTCTGACGCTGGAAGATCCTATTGAGTACCACCATACCAGCCAGCGCTGCCTGATTCAGCAGCGGGAGGTTGGCGTACACTGCCGCTCCTTTGCCGCCGGGTTACGCGCTGCGCTGCGTGAAGACCCGGATGTGATTTTATTAGGCGAACTGCGCGACAGCGAGACCATTCGCCTGGCGCTGACGGCGGCGGAAACGGGGCATCTGGTACTGGCGACGCTACATACGCGCGGCGCGGCACAGGCGGTAGAGCGGCTGGTCGACTCCTTTCCGGCGCAGGAGAAAGATCCGGTACGCAGTCAACTTGCGGGCAGCCTGCGCGCCGTGTTGTCGCAGAAGCTGGAAACCGACAGGCAGGACGGACGCGTGGCGTTATTTGAACTGCTCATCAACACGCCAGCGGTTGGCAATCTTATTCGGGAGGGGAAAATCCACCAGTTGCCCGGCGTTATTCAGACCAGCCAACAGGCGGGGATGCAGACTTTTGCCCAGAGTCTGCAACAGCGGCAGGCGCAGGGCAGGCTTTAGCGAACGGTTGTGCCGGATGGCGGCCGATGGCCTTATCCGGCCTACACGCGTGCCCGTAGTTTGTAGGCCTGATAAGCGAAGCGCCATCAGGCGTTGATATGGAAGCTAATTTGTCGGTCTTAACGCTGCTCGCCATCAGGCAATTCGCTTCAGTAACCCTGCTCGAAATAGCTTTCGAGGATGATGACGGCCGAGGCGGAATCCACCTTGCCTTTGTTGAGTGCGCGATAACCGCCCTGTTCAAACAGGCCAGAGCGCGCTTCTACGGTGCTGAGGCGTTCGTCATGCAGCGTAACCGGCACGCCAAAACGGCCATGAATGCGGTTGGCGAACTTGCGGGCGCGAGCGGTGAGGGGCTGCTCTGTGCCATCCATATTGAGCGGTAGCCCGACAATAATTTCATCCGGCTGCCACTCTTTCAGCAAACGCTCGATAATGCTCCAGTCTGGCGTTCCGTCCTGCGCTTTTATCGCTGGCAGCGCGCGGGCGGTGCCGGTGATGCGCTGTCCTATCGCTACGCCGATACTTTTGGTGCCGAAATCAAATGCGAGTAAGGTTCCGCTCATCAGGCATGCCCCGCCACACCAGGCATGGTCAGAATATCAATTCCGATTAATTTGGCCGCGTCTCGCCAACGGTCGGCAATCGGCGTTTTGAACAGAATATTGAGATCGGCAGGGGCCGTGAGCCAGGCATTATCCATCAGCTCTTGCTCCAGTTGACCTTTATCCCATGATGAATAACCCAGCGCCACCAGCACCTCAGAGGGTTGCTCCGGTGTGCCTAACGTCTCCAGCACGTCGCGGGACGTGGTGATCACCGTATTGTCAGAAATGCGAATACTGGACGAAAAGCGGGAGGGCGGAGTATGTAAAATAAATCCCCGATCTTCCGCCAGCGGCCCGCCGAGCATTACGGCTTTATCCAGACGAATCGCCGGATCGCGCGGTTCAGGCGTAATCTTCAGTTTTTCCAGAATCCCTTCAATCTGTAGATTTTCCAGAGGCTTATTAATGATAATCCCCATTGCGCCATCTTCATTGTGTTCGCAAATGTACACCACGGAGCGGCGGAAAATTGGGTCCTGGAGAGCAGGCATGGCAATAAGAAAGTGATGCTGTAAATTCATTGTCAGAGGTTCTGTATCCGGGTTCAAAAAAGCAACAGCGTCCAGTATGTGGGGAAAGCGCGAAGATGTCACCCTCTGAAAATAGCTTTGCCGGATGGCAGTTTCGTCTTATCCGGCCTGTGGGGTGAAATTCCAGGCCGGATAAGACGCGAAGGCGTCGTCATCCGGCAACTAATTTACTTCTGCAAACGCGCCTCAATGGCATCCATCAGCATTCCGGTAATCGAAACCGGGAACTCCGCTTCAATTTCACGAATACAGGTTGGGCTGGTGACGTTAATTTCCGTCAGACGATCGCCGATGATATCCAGACCCACAAAAATCAGCCCCTTCGCTTTCAGGGTTGGGCCAATGCGGCGGGCGATTTCCCAGTCGCTGTCGGTAAGCGGGCGCGGTTCGCCGCGACCACCGGCCGCCAGGTTGCCACGGGTCTCGCCGCCCTGCGGAATCCGCGCCAGGCAGTACGGAACGGGTTCGCCGTCAACAACCAGCACGCGTTTGTCGCCGTCTTTAATGGCAGGCAGGTAGTTCTGCGCCATGCAATAGCGGGTGCCATGCTCGGTCAGCGTTTCGGCGATCACGCCGAGGTTGGGGTCGCCTTCCTTCACGCGGAAGATAGACGCGCCGCCCATGCCGTCCAGCGGCTTGAGAATGATGTCGCTGTGCTTCTGCCAGAAGGCTTTCAGTTGCGCTTTGTTGCGCGTGACCAGCGTTTCCGGCGTCAGGTCGGAGAACCAGGCGGTGAACAGTTTTTCGTTGCAGTCGCGCAGGCTCTGGGGCTTATTGACGATCAGCGCGCCTTTCTCTTCCGCGCGCTCCAGAATATAAGTGGCGTAGATAAATTCGGTATCGAACGGCGGATCTTTACGCATCAGGATGACGTCCAGATCGGCTAGCGGCAGATCCTGCTCGTCGTTGAACGTATACCAGTTGTCATAGTTCTGCTCTACGCTCAGGGTACGCGTGCGGGCGCGAGCCTCACCGTTGATCAAATACAGATCGGCCATCTCCATGTAATGAAGTTCGTAGCCACGACGTTGTGCTTCCAGCAGCATAGCGAAGCTGGAATCTTTCTTGATGTTGATGCTTGCGATGGGGTCCATCACGATGCCGAGCTTGATCATTGTTCTTCTCCGTTAGCCCAGATCGCCAAAACGCACCTGTAGCGCGGTAATGGCGGTGAGCGCAGTTGTCTCAGTACGCAGAACGCGAGGTCCTAACAGGATATCAGTAAACTGGTAGCGGGCGGTCATGGCGATTTCATCTGCCGACAAACCGCCTTCCGGGCCAATCAACAGGCGCACGCGCTCCACGGGGAGCGGCAGGGTGTTGATACTGGCGCTGGCGCGCGGGTGAAGGTTCAGTTTCAGCCCCTCGTCCTGCTCGGCGCACCAGGCTTCCAGATCCATTGCCGGGCGAATTTCCGGCACCCGGTTACGACCGCACTGTTCGCAGGCGGCAATAGCGATTTTTTGCCACTGCTGGCGCTTCTTGTTCAGACGTTCGCTGTCCAGTTTAACGCCGCAGCGCTCAGAAAAAAGTGGCGTAATGAGGCTTACACCCAGTTCGATCGATTTCTGGATAGTGAATTCCATTTTTTCGCCGCGCGACATCACCTGGCCGAGGTGAATATGCAGCGGGGATTCACGATCGTCGAGGGTGGCGCTGAGCACTTTTACATCGACGCTTTTTTTGCTGGCGTTGGTTATCTCGGCGTCAAACACCTGATTACTGCCGTCAAACAGCTGGAGCGCCTGGCCTGGCCCCATACGCAGCACGCGTCCGATATGGTTGGCGGCGTCTTCACACAGGGAGAACTGGCTGCCGGATGTGATGGGTTCAGGGTGATAAATGCGGGGAATGCGCATAATAGAAAAATCCGCGTCATCTCCCCACGCCATCTGATCGCGTGGGGCAGGGTTAAAAATATTCCCGCTAGTGTAGGTTAGCTCTTTTGCGCCTGGCAAGCGCGTTGCACGTATGGATTGTGGTTCCCTTGTACCCTGGCGATGCGTTCGTCGCGCTCGCACTCCCAGTCCGTGACCGGATACAGCTTGTTCCAGGCGTTGAAAAGCTGCGTTTGCTGACGGGAGAGCGTCAGATTGTACTGGTCGCGCATATAAAAGTAGGTACGGGCGATCGCACCACGGGCGCGAGCAGGCGGTTCGGCGATTTTTTCCTTGAAATTGACCTTCATGGCGCACTGGCCGTACTGACCTTCGCCGCCATTCCACTGGCTGTACATAAAGTTGCCGCGATCGCCATTCACCTCGCCGACGGCGGGTTGCAGATTGTGCATGTCGCTCTCCATCTTGCGGTAGACAGGATCTTTCGCACAGTTTTTTCGCCCGCCGTCCTGCCAGCACTGACGCTGGTGGCCGAACTGCCAGGCGGGTACGACGTGTTCCCATTCAATGCGGCTGGCGCGGTTTTCATTTTTTCGGACTTTATAGCCGCAGGAGGCGAGATCCACGACGCCTTTTTTACCCTGCCAGTTAATTTTACACCCGCAGTAGAAATCGCCGGGAACATCGGCATTGACTTTGACCCCGGCGGTTTTGGCCTGAGAAAAACTGTTGATGCCTGTAGCCAGCACCTGCCCTGAGAGCATCATCGCCAACAACGCTGCGGCAAAAGAAAAATTACGGTACATCACGAACTCCGTGTCAAAACGAGCCCGCAACGTAGCGAAAGTTGTTCTTGTATGCAATCAGGCAGATCAGAAAAGTTCCTGATTATTCTGGCGATTATTCAGCAACAAGCGGTTCGCCGCAGTGAACGCAGCGGTAGGTGGCTTCACCGCGCACGATGCGATTATGGCGGCGCACGGTGAGCTGATGCTGCTGGCATTTACAGCGGTAGGTAAAGGTATTGCGGCGAACGGATTGCAGTTCAAACTGATGCGTGCGTCTGGCAGGGACGCCCAGTACGCTTTCCATCATCCATTTCCACTCTTTGCCGTGCGGCGCAACCCGGCCAAAATGTTTCCAGACCAGCAAATGCGCCAGTTCATGGGGCACCACTTCATTAACGAACGCGTCGACGTTTTCCATCAATAGCACAGGATTGAGACGGATTTCGTAGGTTTGTAGCCATGCTGTTCCCGCAGCAGTTCCACGTTGTTGATAAACCAGCCTGGGTTCCGGGTAATGACGTTCCAGTTTGAGATTGGCCTGGGCGAGTTTTTCCCGCAGGCTACGCATGACGGCTTGCTGGACAGCGATAGGGAGACGGGAGGTTTTCATAACGACAGAGGATAATGGGAGGTGATGGAGACTGCAAGAGGGACGCTTCACCCCGCTAAGTTTTGCCGGATGGCGGCCGACAAACCGGTCTGCGTTCAACTGAGGGCAGTAGGCCCGATAAGCTTGCGCCATCGGGCACTTACCGCTAATTATCAGCGTTAGTTGTGAGCGCCGATTTCGCGCAGCTTACGGCCTTTCATCAGGTTACGTTCAATGTGTTCCAGAGAGACGTGTTTGGTTTCAGGAACCAGCCAGATGGTCAGGATGATGAAGAACAGGTTCAGACCGGCATAGACCCAGAAGGTGTTTGCGTTGCCCAGCGTGTTGAGCATGGTCAGGAACGTTGCGCCGACGATCATATTGGCGATCCAGTTGGTGGCGGTAGAGCAGGTGATACCGAAATCGCGGCCTTTCAGCGGCTGAATTTCAGAGCACAGTACCCAAATCAGCGGACCGGCGCTCATCGCGAACCCGATGATAAACATCAGCAGCATGGCGATAGCGAAGTATTGCGCTGACGGCGAGTGAATGCCGATATGCATCATGGTGCCGAGAGTGCCCATGCCGATAGCCATGACCAGGAAGCCCAGCGTCAGCGTTGGTTTACGCCCCCAGCGGTCTACCAGGCCGATAGCGATAAAGGTGGCCAGCACGTTCGTCAGACCAACGATAACGGTGCCCCACATCTGCTCGGTGGTATTGGTATAACCTGCCAGTTCAAAGATTTTCGGCGCGTAGTACATGATGACGTTCATCCCGGTGAACTGTTGCATCACCTGCAAAAGCACCCCGAGGAACACCGCGCGACGGAAGTTGCTGTTCTCTTTAAACAGCGCCCAGCCGCTCTGTTTTACTTGCAGACTTTCACGGATCTCATCCAGCTCGCGTTTGGCTTCTGCGCTGGTATCACGCAGGCGCAGCAGTACGCGTTCAGCATCAATAAAGCGACGTTTCGCCGCGAACCAGCGCGGGCTGTCCGGCAGGAAGAACACGCCGATCAGCAGCAGAATGGCCGGAATGATGATCACGCCCAGCATCCAGCGCCATGCGCCGCTGTAGCTGAACGCGGTGTCAGACAGATAGGCGCCAAGAATACCGATGGTGATCATCAACTGGTACATGGAGATCATACTGCCGCGAATTTTCTCCGGCGCGATCTCAGACAGGTACAGCGGGGCGGTGTAGGACGCGACGCCAACGGCCAGGCCTAACAGCACGCGGGAAACGATCAGCACCTCAACGTTAGGCGCGGCGGCGGAAAACAGCGAACCGGCCACAAACAGGATCGCGCCGATCATCAGGCTTTTCTTACGACCTAATTTGAAGGAGAGCCAGCCGCTGCCGACGGCACCGACGGCGGCGCCGAACATCATCGAACTGACCACCCACTCCTGAGTGTGCGCGGTAATCTGGAATTCGTCAGTGATGAAGGGTAAAGCACCGGCGATAACGCCGATATCCAGGCCAAAAAGTAATCCTGCCAGGGCTGCAAGAAAGCAGACAAAAAATGTCATGGCCTTGTTTGAACGCCCCTGTTTTTTATTGTCAGGCATGATGCCTCCGGTTGGGTTGCCAGTTTTGTTGATGCTAAGGGTAGGTGAGTAGCCCGTAAAAATATGTGATTCGAATCACGTTAGTGTAATCGTTTACACTAACATTTGATGGTGAAAGTAATTAATGCTTTGAAAACATAGAGGTAAGTGAGGCGGTTTGTATCGCGAATACGCACATTTAAGACTTAACTGAAAAAAATGTAACGTCAGAAGAAAAACGATCATGCAAAAGGATTATTTTCAACGCATTGCTTATAGAATGGAGGGTAAACGGTTTCATTAATCGTCGGGTGACGGCTATGCCAAAACGACAGAACCCGTAGGCCCGTGCAAGCGAAGCGACTCCGGGCAAAAGATGCGCGCACAAATACAAAAGGCCAGCACGAGGCTGGCCTTAAAAAAAGCAACGTCAGTAAATTACTTCAGACCTGCGGCATCACGCAGCAGCTGCGCCTTGTCGGTTTTTTCCCACGGGAAATGTTCGCGGCCAAAGTGACCGTATGCAGCGGTTTCTTTGTAGATCGGGTGCAGCAGATCCAGCATCTGAATCAGGCCGTACGGACGCAGGTCGAAGAACTCGCGTACCAGCAGGGTCAGTTGTTCAGAAGGCACTTTTTCAGTACCGAAGGTTTCAACCATGATAGAGGTCGGTTCAGCCACGCCGATAGCGTAAGAAACCTGAATCTCACAACGGTCAGCCAGACCTGCGGCAACGATGTTTTTCGCAACATAACGCGCGGCGTAGGCTGCGGAACGGTCAACCTTAGACGGGTCCTTACCGGAGAATGCGCCGCCGCCGTGACGCGCCATACCGCCGTAGGTATCCACGATAATCTTACGACCGGTCAGACCGCAGTCGCCCATCGGGCCGCCGATAACAAAACGACCGGTTGGGTTGATGAAGAATTTCGTCGACGCGTTCAGCCATTCTGACGGCAGGATCGGCTTGATGATCTCTTCCATCACCGCTTCCTGAAGCGATTTCTGGTCAATTTCTTCAGCGTGCTGAGTAGACAGCACGACCGCGTCGATGCCGACAATTTTGCCGTCGTCATACTGGAAAGTGACCTGGCTTTTCGCATCCGGGCGCAGCCACGGCAGCGTGCCGTTTTTACGCACTTCAGCCTGACGCTGTACCAGACGGTGCGCGTAGGTGATCGGCGCTGGCATCAGCACGTCAGTTTCATTGGTCGCGTAACCGAACATCAGGCCCTGGTCGCCCGCGCCCTGTTCCAGCGGATCGGCACGGTCAACGCCCTGGTTGATATCCGGGGACTGTTTGCCGATAGCGCTCAGCACGGCGCAAGAGTTGGCGTCAAAGCCCATGTCGGAATGCACATAGCCAATCTCACGGACCGTGTTACGGGTGATCTCTTCGATATCAACCCATGCGCTGGTCGTGATCTCACCGCCAACTAAAACCATACCGGTTTTAACGTAGGTTTCGCATGCGACGCGCGCTTTCGGATCCTGTTCCAGGATCGCATCCAGCACGGCATCAGAGATTTGGTCAGCAATTTTGTCAGGATGCCCTTCTGATACGGACTCGGACGTAAAAAGGTGTTTTGCCATGTTTTATTTCACCTAAGGAGAATTTGGTTAGCTCAAACTGTTGTGTGGAATAGCCAAAGCAGAGGATTCTACCAAGGCTTGCAGGTTGATGACACTGGCAGTCTGAGTGTTAATCAGTATGGATGGATTAACATCTGGATGGCTATTTTAGGTCACTTCTTCACCCGATTTCCAGTTTTTTTTGAATCAACTCTCGTTGCGTTGAAAACACGACTGGAAATTTTTCAGGACACTGCTGGCAATGTGCGCATTTATGCTTTGCATTTTTCCCCTCTTGTCGGTATAAAACGCGGCGCGCGGCTCATACTAAAAAGCACACGACGGATTCCTCGTGTCGCCACTTCCAGCCGGGCTAAAACGTTGCTTTGGCTTAAAGGCTTGTCTTACGGGGCGGCCGTGGAGGTGATACGAGATAATGAACCGTTGTATTCTGCTGAATCTGTCGCACCGTTCTGGTGTGCGCATGTCCCCCGCAATCTGCATCTCTGCTTTGCATACCTGCCGATGTTATACCCATCTCGGCGCTTCTCAGGACTCCAGAGCCGGTCGGTAACGGAAGACTGAACAAGGGCGCTCTTGTTGAAACAAGAGTTTTCTCGTGGTTTCGCCGAACCGTCATACTTAAGTTCGGTTACGTGTTTTACAATGATATGAAAAAGAAACCGGTCGCGCAGGCGGAGCGTCAGCACTATCTGCTGGAAAATACGTCTGTTTATGGGTTGTTATCGCGTCTACGGATTGCGATAGTAGTCAACTGTTTTACACTTGTTAATAAAATTTGAGGTTCGCTATGTCTGACGACATGTCTATGGGTTCGCCTTCGTCAGCAGGCGAACAGGGTGTACTACGCTCCATGCAGGAGGTTGCAATGAGCTCCCAGGAAGCCAGCAAGATGCTGCGTACTTACAATATTGCCTGGTGGGGCAATAACTACTACGACGTCAACGAACTGGGACACATCAGCGTGTGCCCGGACCCTGACGTACCTCAGGCGCGCGTCGATCTCGCCAAACTGGTGAAAGCTCGCGAAGCGCAAGGCCAGCGTCTACCTGCGTTGTTCTGCTTCCCGCAGATCCTGCAACACCGTCTGCGCTCCATTAACGCGGCGTTTAAACGCGCGCGTGAATCCTACGGTTATAACGGCGACTACTTCCTCGTTTATCCGATCAAGGTCAACCAGCACCGTCGGGTGATTGAATCGCTGATTCACTCCGGCGAACCGCTGGGGCTGGAAGCCGGTTCGAAGGCGGAGCTGATGGCGGTTCTGGCGCACGCCGGAATGACCCGCAGCGTGATCGTCTGTAACGGCTACAAAGACCGTGAATACATCCGTCTGGCGCTGATCGGCGAAAAGATGGGCCACAAGGTCTACCTGGTCATCGAGAAGATGTCAGAAATCGCGATCGTGCTGGATGAAGCCGAGCGTCTGAACGTGATCCCGCGCCTGGGCGTGCGTGCGCGTCTGGCCTCGCAGGGTTCCGGTAAATGGCAGTCTTCCGGCGGCGAAAAATCCAAATTCGGCCTGGCGGCGACGCAGGTGCTGCAACTGGTTGAAACCCTGCGTGAAGCCGGGCGACTGGACAGCCTGCAACTGCTGCATTTCCACCTCGGTTCGCAGATGGCGAATATCCGCGACATTGCCACCGGCGTGCGCGAATCCGCCCGTTTCTACGTTGAATTGCATAAGCTGGGCGTCAACATTCAGTGTTTCGACGTCGGCGGCGGTCTGGGCGTGGATTACGAAGGAACCCGCTCGCAGTCTGATTGCTCCGTGAACTACGGCCTGAACGAATACGCCAACAACATCATCTGGGCGATTGGCGATGCGTGTGAAGAACACGGTCTGCCGCACCCAACGGTGATCACCGAGTCTGGCCGTGCGGTAACTGCGCACCATACCGTGCTGGTATCGAACATCATCGGCGTGGAGCGTAACGAATATACGGTGCCCACCGCGCCTGCCGACGACGCGCCGCGCGCGTTGCAGAGCATGTGGGAAACCTGGCAGGAGATGCACGAGCCGGGCACCCGTCGCTCGCTGCGTGAATGGCTGCACGACAGCCAGATGGACCTGCACGACATTCACATTGGCTACTCTTCCGGGACGTTCAGCTTGCAGGAACGCGCCTGGGCGGAACAGCTCTACCTGAGCATGTGCCACGAAGTACAGAAACAGCTGGACCCGCAGAACCGTGCGCATCGTCCGATCATCGATGAGTTGCAGGAGCGTATGGCGGACAAAATGTACGTCAACTTCTCGCTGTTCCAGTCAATGCCGGATGCGTGGGGTATAGATCAACTGTTCCCGGTGCTGCCGCTGGAAGGGCTGGATCAGGTGCCTGAGCGCCGCGCGGTGCTGCTGGACATCACCTGTGATTCCGATGGCGCGATCGATCACTACATCGACGGTGACGGTATCGCCACCACCATGCCGATGCCGGAGTACGATCCAGAGAACCCGCCGATGCTCGGTTTCTTTATGGTCGGCGCCTATCAGGAGATCCTTGGCAACATGCACAACCTGTTCGGCGACACCGAAGCGGTTGACGTGTTTGTCTTCCCGGATGGCAGCGTGGAAGTTGAGCTGTCTGACGAAGGGGACACCGTGGCGGATATGCTGCAATACGTACAGCTCGATCCGAACACGCTGCTGACCCACTTCCGCGATCAGGTGAAACAGACCGGTCTGGACGATGCGCTGCAACAGCAGTTCCTCGAAGAGTTTGAGACGGGGCTGTACGGGTACACTTACCTGGAAGACGAGTAGCCGCTGATGCCCGG
Organism: Citrobacter sp. CK188; assembly: GCF_030333525.1. Classification (NCBI taxonomy): domain Bacteria; kingdom Pseudomonadati; phylum Pseudomonadota; class Gammaproteobacteria; order Enterobacterales; family Enterobacteriaceae; genus Citrobacter; species Citrobacter sp. CK188. The sequence goes on along the minus strand of NZ_JAOWFU010000034.1, from coordinate 113,042 downwards.
TGGCGCTGCGCTTACCGGGCCTACGAATATAGGCCGGATACGGCGAAGCCGCCATCCGGCAGAATGCTATACTCACTTGAACCCGTATGAATTAACGGCGATAATTCGCCCCAATAAGCGATTTACGAATCAATCCCTTCCTCGTCGGGTTTAACGACGCGGAGGGGATTTTTTTTCATCTGTTTTTAATGTATCGACTTTAAAAGAGGTCAGGACATGAGCACTTTAGGTCATCAGTACGATAACTCCCTGGTTTCCAACGCCTTTGGCTTTCTGCGTCTGCCGCTGAATTTCCAGCCTTATGACAGCGACGCCGACTGGGTGATCACCGGCGTACCGTTTGATATGGCGACTTCCGGTCGTGCGGGCGGCCGCCACGGCCCGGCGGCAATCCGTCAGGTTTCCACTAACCTGGCCTGGGAGCACAACCGCTTCCCGTGGAACTTCGACATGCGCGAGCGTCTGAACGTTGTGGACTGCGGTGACCTGGTCTATGCGTTTGGCGACGCGCGCGAGATGAGTGAAAAATTGCAGGCGCATGCGGAGAAACTGCTGTCAGCCGGTAAACGTATGCTCTCCTTCGGCGGCGACCACTTCGTGACCCTGCCGCTGCTGCGCGCTCATGCAAAGCACTTTGGCAAAATGGCGCTGGTGCATTTTGACGCGCATACCGACACCTACGCGAACGGTTGCGAGTTTGACCACGGCACCATGTTCTACACTGCGCCGAAAGAGGGGTTGATTGACCCGAACCACTCCGTGCAGATTGGTATTCGTACTGAATTTGATAAAGACAACGGTTTCACCGTGCTGGATGCCTGCCAGGTGAACGATCGCGGCGTGGATGACATCATCGCGCAGGTTAATCAGATCGTTGGCGATATGCCGGTCTACCTGACCTTTGATATCGACTGTCTGGACCCGGCGTTCGCACCGGGCACAGGGACACCGGTGATCGGCGGCCTGACTTCCGATCGTGCCATTAAACTGGTGCGCGGTCTGAAAGATCTGAACATCGTCGGGATGGATGTGGTGGAAGTGGCTCCGGCTTATGACCAGTCCGAAATCACCGCGCTGGCTGCGGCGACCCTGGCGCTGGAAATGCTCTACATTCAGGCGGCGAAAAAAGGCGAATAAGTGCTTCCCCCTCTCCGTCATCAGGAGAGGGGGTTTAACTTAAAAGATGTTAAACGGATATTCCACGTAAGCGCGAATCTCGTTGCCGCTGACGTTATAGTCGCTGGCGTTGCTGGACACGCGTAATACGGAATAGCGCAGCTTCAGTTTCAGGTCTTTTGCCATGCCGTCCTGAACCTGGTATTGCACCTGGTTGAACCACTCGTGCTCTTTGCCGTTGCTGGTTGCCGATGTTTTGATGTTATCGCCGCGAACATAAGCGGTTGTCCAGCTCAGCCCAGGTAAACCGAGACCGGCAAAATCCAGTCCATATGACGCCTGCCAGGAACGTTCGTCTTCACCGTTAAAATCAGACCAGTAAGAGTTCGCCAGCCAGATGGTGTTGCCGCCATCGCCGACGCCGCCCTGATCGCGATAGCTGCCGTAGTGATAACCGGTGCTGCCGCTGCTTTGCTGATACGCCACTTTAAAGGTATGAATATCCCAGATATAACTTGCCGCCAGGCTCCAGATGCTGTTGCTGCGGCCAGTATTCAGGCTATCGGCGTAACCGGAATCCAGACGTGAGTTGTAGCCGTTAAAGTCCAGCACCAGCTGCTGTCCGGTGCTGAAAGGCTGTTTGAAGTTCAGTCCCAGATACTGTTTGTTCAGCACATCTTCGACGTGCGAGGCATACAGGGCGCCGCTGAACTGATCGTTAAACTGGTAGCTCGCGCCGCCGAAAGAGAGGCTTTTCAGGCCGCTGTTGTGGCGGTCGTCGCTTTTGCGCTGCTCGTCGGTGAAATAACCGGCATTAATCTCCAGACCGTCGATCTCTCTGGAGGTCAACATGGTGCCGGTGAAGCTTTCAAACAGCAGACGGGAATCGTCGGCGTAGACGATGGGGAGCTGCGGACGCTGGTTGCCGTAGCTCAGGACGGTGTTGGAGATGCGCATTTTGGCGGTTGCGCCAAATTTTGCCAGATCGGATTTCGCGCGGCCGTCGCTGTCTTGTTTGAAGAAGTCGATACCGCCTGCGCCACTGCGGCCACGGCCGCCGTCCAGACGCACGCCATACTGCGCAATACCGTCAACGCCAAAGCCGATCAGACCTTCGGTATAGCCAGATTCAAAGGTGGCGACAATGCCCTGGCCCCATTCGGCTTTGTCCTGTACGCCACCCTGATAGTCGCGGTTAATCCAGGCGTTGCGTAAAAAGAGATTTAAATGGCTGTCATTAACAAAACCCTGGCTGTCGGATTGTTGGCTGGCAATGGCAGGCAATGCGGCGAATAAACTTAATGCGATTAACGATATTTCTTTTTTCACTGAGGGAACTTCTCTTTATGGATAATATCAAATTGAATTGCTGCGTTACGGATAGTTACCTGAATAATTATTGATTGCAAACATTTTGTGACAAAGGCTTACAGCCGTTGGCGTGCCGGCCATATTGGGGCTGGACTATTTTATATTTTGTCTGCGGCGTTAAAAGAAGTGATAAAACATGCCGGGGAATATAAATACTAAAATAATCCTCTATCAGAGAATAAAACGTCGAATATATCGCTACTGTTTATATTTTGATATTTAACGTTCTGTGCGCTTAAGTTATCAATTTATGCGTTATAAGAATGGGGTAATTACCATTTGAGCGCTATTCTGTCTGCCGGGAGAATATTTAGCCAGGAAGATTGTTTCCGTTCACCTGATGTTCAACATTACTCTGAAAACTCAGTACTCGTGAACGTGCAAGGGAGGCTCGCCGCCGCCTCCCTTGCAACCCAGGCTCTCCGGCAAGGAAAATCGCCGCTGCGCGGTTCATTCGCCTTATTCCGTCTGCCTTTCGGGTCGGGGCCGAGCCTGCGTCCCGGCAGGCCGTCCCCTCCGCCCGCGTCCTTGCGGGCGGACCCGGTCAGCCGTCAACGTCTCATCGATTTTCAGCCGGAACAGGGGCATTGCTGCAATGCTCTGATTTTCAGCCGCACCGGTTTTGCTGTTAAAAAACAAACCGCAGAAATGGTCAGGTGTGGGCAGGTCCGGCTGAAAATTGCCGACGTGTTTCCGTAAGGCCGGAGGAACCCGCATGGATGCGGGTTCAGGGCGCGTTTTGCAGGGACGCTACCTCGCGCCCGCCCCGGTAGCCTGGAGGAATAAGCGGAGGGTATTGCGAAGCAACAATTTTTCCGCCGGGAGCCAGGATTGTTAAGGAGGCGGCGACGAGCCTCCTTAACACGTTCGCAAATGCTATGGTTTCAGACAGGTAACGAACATAAGGCGAACGGAACAGCTAACAAGAGCTACATGTTGCTCTCGTTTTTATTTAATACCGTCTGCCGCCATTCGGTCGCGAATATGCTGGGCACGTTCGGCGGAGGCCGGGTGATCGTCAAACATGGAGCTTTGACGTCCCGCTTCCAGCTTCGCCAGTTTCTCAAAACTGGTTGCCAGACCAGCCGGACTGATGCCGCGTTTGCGCAACAAGTCATAGGAGTAATCATCCGCTTCGGACTCCTGGCGCTGGGAGAACTGTGAGTTCACCAGTTTCTCGCCAAGATCGCCCAACTGCGACTGCGACAGACTGCCGACAATACCGCCAGCGGAAGCGGCTGCGGCGCGAACCGCGTTAGTCCCCAGCGCAACCTGCATCCCTTTCTTCACATGGCCGAGCGCAACGTGTCCCATTTCGTGGCCGATGACCGCCTCCACTTCGTTATCGGTCATGATGTCCATCAGGCCGCTATAGACGCGGATACAGCCGTTCGCCATTGCAAACGCGTTAACGTCTTTCGCCACATAGACTTTGTAATTCACCGGCTGGCCGTTGATATTGTCGCCGAGCGCAGAGGCGATTTTGCTCAGTCGCTTCGCGTATTCGCTGCTGGCCGGGGCGATTGTCGCCTTGCTGTCCATTTCCGTACATGCCTGGTCGCTGAGCGCTTTTACTTGCTCATCACTGAGGCTGTAAGCCTGAAAAGCGCCTGCACCTGAAGCGAGCAGTCCATTGGAGTCCATATTCTGGCAACCGGTCAGAACCGTCGCCATGCTCATAGCAAGCAGTAAAGCGCGAATTTTCATGTTTTCTCTTCCGCACGAAATCAGGATTGTTCTAAAAGTGCGCCTTGTGTCGATGAACCAGCGCCACGCTAAGTATAAAGAAAAGAACGACAAGGGGGTGAGCAGATTGCGCAACATGCGAACACGATCCGGAGATTTCTGAAGCGGCGAAAGGATGCTCCATGTACATGGCTCGCGGCTTGGGTTACATTGTTGGCACTTTTTTCCGGCGTAGCCCAAAACGCGCTGTCGTCAAGTCGTTAAGGGCATGGCCTTCATCATCCGATCTGGAGTCAAAATGTCCTCACGTAAAGAGCTTGCCAATGCTATTCGTGCGCTGAGCATGGACGCAGTACAGAAAGCCAAATCCGGTCACCCGGGTGCCCCTATGGGTATGGCTGACATTGCCGAAGTCCTGTGGCGTGATTTCCTGAACCACAACCCGCAGAACCCTTCCTGGGCTGACCGTGACCGCTTCGTGCTGTCTAACGGCCACGGCTCCATGCTGATCTACAGCCTGCTGCACCTCACCGGCTATGACCTGCCGATGTCTGAGCTGCAAAACTTCCGTCAGCTGCACTCCAAAACGCCGGGCCACCCGGAAGTGGGTTACACCGCAGGTGTTGAAACCACCACCGGCCCGCTGGGCCAGGGGATTGCGAACGCGGTCGGTATGGCGATTGCGGAAAAAACACTGGCGGCGCAGTTCAACCGTCCAGGCCACGATATCGTGGATCACTTCACCTATGCCTTCATGGGCGATGGCTGCATGATGGAAGGTATCTCCCATGAAGTCTGCTCTCTGGCAGGAACGCTGAAGCTGGGCAAACTGATCGCGTTCTACGATGACAACGGTATCTCTATCGATGGCCACGTTGAAGGCTGGTTCACTGATGACACCGCTAAACGTTTCGAAGCCTACGGCTGGCACGTTGTGCGCGGTATCGACGGTCACGATGCTGAAGCGATTAAACGCGCGGTTGAAGAAGCGCGCGCCGTTACTGACAAACCGTCCCTGCTGATGTGCAAAACCATCATCGGTTTCGGTTCCCCGAACAAAGCGGGTACGCACGACTCTCACGGCGCGCCGCTGGGCGATGCTGAAATCGCACTGACCCGCGAACAGCTGGGCTGGAAATACGCGCCGTTCGAAATCCCGTCTGAAATCTATGCGCAGTGGGATGCGAAAGAAGCCGGTCAGGCAAAAGAAGCGGCCTGGAATGAGAAATTCGCCGCCTATGCAAAAGCCTTCCCGCAGGAAGCCGCTGAATTTACCCGTCGTATGAAAGGCGAAATGCCGTCTGACTTCGATGCGAAAGCGAATGAATTTATCGCTAAGTTGCAGGCTAATCCGGCGAAAATCGCCAGCCGTAAAGCGTCTCAGAATGCGATTGAAGCGTTTGGGCCGCTGCTGCCTGAGTTCCTCGGCGGTTCCGCTGACCTGGCGCCAAGCAACCTGACCCTGTGGTCGGGTTCTAAAGCCATCAACGAAGATGCTGCGGGTAACTACATCCATTACGGCGTGCGCGAGTTCGGTATGACCGCCATCGCTAACGGTATCTCCCTGCACGGTGGTTTCCTGCCGTACACCTCGACCTTCCTGATGTTCGTGGAATATGCCCGTAACGCGGTGCGTATGGCTGCGCTGATGAAACAGCGTCAGGTGATGGTCTACACCCACGACTCCATCGGTCTGGGCGAAGATGGCCCGACTCACCAGCCGGTAGAGCAGGTGGCTTCTCTGCGCGTAACGCCGAACATGAGCACCTGGCGTCCGTGTGACCAGGTTGAATCCGCAGTGGCGTGGAAATACGGCGTTGAGCGTCAGGACGGCCCGACCGCGCTGATCCTCTCCCGTCAGAATCTGGCGCAGCAGGAACGTACCGAAGAGCAGCTGGCGAACATCGCGCGCGGTGGTTATGTGCTGAAAGATTGCGCCGGTCAGCCGGAACTGATCTTCATCGCAACCGGTTCTGAGGTTGAGCTGGCCGTTGCCGCATGGGACAAACTGTCTGCCGAAGGCGTGAAAGCGCGCGTGGTCTCCATGCCGTCTACCGACGCGTTCGACAAGCAGGATGCCGCTTACCGTGAAGCCGTACTGCCGAAAGCGGTTTCTGCTCGCGTGGCAGTGGAAGCGGGTATCGCTGACTACTGGTTCAAATACGTGGGCCTGAATGGCGCTATCGTCGGCATGACCACCTTCGGTGAGTCTGCGCCTGCTGAGCTGCTGTTCGAAGAGTTCGGCTTTACCGTTGATAACGTTGTCGCGAAAGCAAAAGAACTGCTGTAATCACGATACAACACCGAACGGGTCGCTCAGGCGGCCCGTTTTTTATAAATGGATTATAAATAATTTCGTTCAGACAAGTGGCTATATGCGATCTAATTCACATATTTGATATTTAGTGATTTGATGTAATTGTGATGAATGGCACATAAATACAGTTGCTTTTTATTTTTATGTTTTTAACTGTCTGTTTTTATTGAGTTCTAAAAAAACACTTTCTCCTTCTTCGCATTTTTCCCCTCGATTGATTTCGCTTTGCCGCGCGAGTATTTTGTTTTTAACGATAAGCAGTACCCTATATAAATAAGGATAATTTATGCGGCTGATTGATTATTTCCCTGAATCGTCAATAGCAATAAAAAATGCAGCGACTGACTGGCGCGAAGCAATTGATTTTTCCATGTCCTCTCTGCTTTCTCATGATTATGTTAACTCACGGTATATTCAGGCCATTAAAGAGTCCACATTAACCAATGGACCTTATTATATTCTGACGCCAGGCGTCGCAATGCCGCATGCGCGCCCTGAATGTGGTGCTTTAAAAACGGGGATGTCGTTAACACTCCTCCGGCAAGAAGTGAAGTTTACAGAAGATGATCCGATCAAATTATTAATCGGTTTATCCGCCGCAGATGCGGACTCTCACATTGGCGCTATTCAGGCGTTAAGTGAATTATTATGTGAAGATGAAATTCTTACTGAGTTGTTAACAGCGACATCTGAAAAACAGCTAGCGGATATTATTGCTCGCGCATAATTAATTTCTCCTCTACAGGATATTATTATGGAACACAAGTCTGCTCGTGCAAAGGTCCAGGCTTTTGGGGGCTTTTTGACTGCAATGGTCATTCCCAATATCGGCGCATTTATTGCCTGGGGGTTTATTACTGCCTTATTTATTCCAACCGGTTGGCTACCGAATGAACATTTCGCCAAAATAGTTGGCCCTATGATCACCTATTTGCTGCCAGTAATGATCGGTTCCACTGGCGGCCATCTGGTGGGTGGGAAACGAGGCGCGGTGATGGGGGGAATTGGTACGATTGGCGTCATTATCGGCGCGGATATTCCTATGTTCCTCGGCTCAATGATCATGGGGCCACTTGGTGGGCTGGTGATTAAACATATCGACCGACTGCTGGACAAGCGTATTCCCGCTGGCTTTGAGATGGTGATTAATAACTTCTCTCTGGGTATTGCCGGGATGCTCCTGTGCCTGCTGGGGTTTGAGGTGATTGGCCCGGCAGTGCTCATCGCGAATAATTTTGTGAAAGAGTGTATTGAATCGCTGGTGCATGCCGGTTATCTGCCGCTGCTGTCGCTTATTAACGAACCCGCGAAAATTCTCTTTCTGAATAACGCGATTGATCAGGGCGTCTATTACCCGTTGGGGATGCAACAGGCGTCGGAGACGGGGAAATCGATTTTCTTCATGGTGGCCTCTAACCCTGGCCCGGGATTAGGGCTGCTGCTGGGCTTTACCTTCTTTGGCCGTGGTATGAGCAAAAAGTCCGCGCCGGGAGCGATGATCATCCACTTCCTGGGGGGGATTCACGAGCTGTACTTCCCGTATGTACTGATGAAACCGTTAACGCTGATTGCGATGATCGCTGGCGGGATGACGGGAACCTGGGTGTTTAATCTGTTAGGCGGTGGACTGGTTGCAGGCCCAAGTCCGGGTTCGATTTTCGCGTACCTTGCGCTGACGCCGAAAGGATCTTTCCTGGCTACGATCGCGGGTGTAACGGCGGGAACGCTGGTGACCTTCATCGTGACTTCGATCATCCTGAAAATGGAAAAGAGCGTTGAAACGGAGAATGAAGAAGACCATTTCGCAGAGTCTGCGAAAGCCGTGAAGGCAATGAAACAGGAAGGCGCATTTTCTTATAAGAATATTAAACGTATCGCTTTTGTCTGCGATGCTGGAATGGGTTCCAGCGCGATGGGAGCAACGACATTCCGTAAGCGTCTGGAGAAAGCCGGTCTGGTGATTGCGGTGGCTCATCATGCTATCGAAAATGTTCCTGATGACGCCGATATTATCGTGACGCATGCCAGCCTTGAGGGCCGCGTTAAGCGTGTGAGTAATAAGCCCACGGTGTTAATTAAAAATTACATCGGTGACCCACTGCTGGATGAATTATTTAAAAAACTCATCGCGGATTAGCATCATCAATTTTTCGGAGTAACTATGAAGACCAAAGTAGCTGCTATTTATGGTAAGCAGGATGTTCGCATCCGCGAGTTTGAATTGCCTGAAATTACAGATAATGAACTGTTAGTGAGTGTAATATCAGACAGCGTATGTTTATCAACATGGAAAGCCGCCACGTTAGGTAGCGAGCATAAACGTGTGCCTGATGACTTAGAGAATCACCCGGTTATTACTGGTCATGAGTGCGCAGGTATTATTGTTGAGGTGGGGAAAAACCTGACCGATAAATATAAAAAGGGACAACGTTTTGTGTTGCAACCGGCGATGGGGTTGCCCAGCGGATATTCAGCGGGATATAGCTATGAATATTTTGGCGGCAATGCGACGTATATGATTATTCCTGAGCTGGCGATTAATCTCGGCTGTGTTTTACCGTATCACGGCTCCTATTTCGCGGCGGCGTCACTGGCAGAACCCATGTGCTGTATTATCGGCGCATACAATGCGAACTACCACACGACGCCTTATGTTTATGAGCACCGCATGGGGGTGAAACCCGGCGGTAATATTGCGCTTCTGGCGTGTGCCGGGCCGATGGGGATCGGCGCCATTGATTATGCCATCAACGGTGGTATCCAGCCTTCGCGAGTGGTGGTGGTCGATATTGATGAAGCCCGTCTGTCACAAGCGAAAAAACTGCTGCCGGTCGAGCTGGCGGCGGCGAAGGGGATTGAGCTTGTTTATGTGAATACCTGCGGCATGGAAAACCCGACGGCAAAACTGCGTGCGCTAACGGAAGATGCGGGTTTCGATGACGTTTTCGTTTACGCCGCCGTCCCGGCGGTGGTGGAAATGGCCGATACACTGCTGGCTGAAGACGGTTGTCTGAACTTTTTCGCGGGCCCAACGGATAAAGATTTTAAGGTTCCGTTTAACTTCTACAACGTGCATTACAACAGTACCCATGTTGTGGGAACGTCCGGCGGTTCGACCGATGACATGAAAGAGGCCATTGCGTTGAGCGCCACAGGGCAACTACAGCCTTCATTTATGGTAACGCACATTGGCGGGCTGGATGCCGTCCCGGAAACGGTGCTTAACCTGCCCAATATTCCGGGCGGGAAAAAACTCATTTATAACGGTGTGACTATGCCGCTGACCGCTATCGCCGATTTTGCCGAAAAAGGAAAAACCGACCCGTTATTCAAAGCGCTGGCGCGTCTGGTTGAAGAGACGCACGGCATCTGGAATGAAAACGCGGAGAGATATTTGCTGGCGCAGTTTGGCGTAGATATTGGGGAGGCGGCGGCATGATGTCTCTGGCGTGGCCGCTTTTTCGGATTACGGAACAGGCAGCGCTTGCTGCCTGGCCGCAAACCGGATGCGGCGATAAAAACAAAATCGATGGACTGGCGGTGACAGCCATGCGTCAGTCATTAAATGAAGTCGTCATGCGGGGCAAAATTGTTATCGGCGAAGGCGAAATCGACCATGCGCCGATGTTGTATATCGGTGAGGAGGTCGGAACCGGGACAGGGCCGAGCGTGGATATCGCCGTCGACCCGATTGAGGGAACGCGCATGGTGGCGATGGGGCAGAATAATGCGTTGTCCGTGATGGCGCTGGCGCCGCAGGGGAGCCTGCTGCATGCGCCTGACATGTATATGCGCAAACTGGTGGTTAACCGTCAGGCGAAAGGGGCGATTAACCTCGCGTTATCGCTGGAAGAGAACCTGCGTAATATTGCTGCTGCGCTGAATAAGCCGCTCACGTCGTTGCGTATGGCGACGCTGGATAAACCGCGCCATCAGGCGGTTATTCAGCAGGCCGCGCGGCTTGGCGTTAAGGTGTTTGCTTTGCCGGACGGCGATGTCGCCGCCAGTGTATTAACCTGCCAGCAGCATCATCCGTTCGATGTGATGTACGCTATTGGCGGCGCGCCGGAAGGGGTGATATCAGCCTGTGCCGTGAAGGCGCTTGATGGTGATATGCAGGCTGAGTTGATTGACTTTTGTCAGGCGAAAGGTGAAACGGCGGAACACCGATTGATCGCGAACGATGAGTTACGCCGCTGTAAGCAAATGGGTGTCGCGGTGAACCGGGTTTATACGCTGGATGAACTTGTGGGAAGCCAGGATATTCTGTTTTCAGCAACGGGCGTAACGGGAGGCGATCTGTTACATGGCGTGCAGAAAACGGAAAATGGCGTCAGTACGCAAACATTACTGATCGGCGGCATCGATCGAACGTGTAATATAATAGACTCTCTGCATTGCTGGTGATTTATCGAGAAACGCATGACGACGTTGACAGAAGATGATGTACTTGAGCAACTGGACGCTCAGGATAATTTACTTTCGTTTATGGCAACCGCAAATGACATCCTGTTGCAGGCCATCAAAAATTTTCTGCCGTCATTATTCGTCAATAACGATGAAGAAATCGTCGAATATGCAGTGAAGCCGTTACTGGCTCAAAGCGGCCCGCTTGATGACATTGATGTGGCAATACGTTTGATTTATGCGTTGGGAAAAATGGATAAATGGCTGTATGCCGATGTGATTCACTTCTCTCAGTTTTATCAGTATTTACGTGAACAGCGTGAAATCCCCCGTTTTTCTGATGATATCACCTGGGATTTTATGAGTAACGTCAATAGCATAACGACGAATGCCACACTCTACAATTCGTTGAAATCAATGAAGTTTGCAGATTTCGCCATCTATTCAGAAATACGTTTTGTCACCATGATCAAAACCGGGCTGGCTTTAGCGGTAACGACGATATTAAGGGAATTAACACCGTGAAAATATCGCTCCAGATTAATGGGCTGATGACCGACGCCTGGTATGATGACGATGAAGTAGAAAATGTCCATAAACCGCTGTTACGGCATCTGGCAACATTAAACGCGAAAACACCTGAGCGCCGCACCGTTATTTTTCTGAGCGCCCCGCCAGGAACAGGAAAGTCAACGCTCACCACCTTCTGGGAATATCTGTCGCGTAACGATCCAGAATTACCGACGATCCAGACGCTGCCGATGGATGGCTTCCATCATTATAATCGCTGGCTGGATGAGCATGAACTGCGCGCCGCTAAAGGTGCGCCTGAAACCTTTAACGTTGAAAAACTGGCGAGTAATTTACGTCAGCTCCATGAGCAGAATGCAACCTGGCCTCAATATGATCGCCAGCTGCATGACCCTGTCGAAAATGCCATTCAGGTGACGGCGCCTGTCGTTATTATTGAAGGAAACTGGCTGTTGTATAACGCGCCGTCCTGGCGCGAGCTACGGCAGTATTGCGATTATTCACTGTTTATCCGCGCGCCTGCCGATGTGCTGCGCGGCCGTTTAATCGCACGTAAACAGGCAGGAGGACTGAGCGAAGAGCAGGCGCAGATATTTTTTGACCGTACCGACGGGCCTAACGTTTGTCGGGTGCTGGAAAACAGCTTACCTGCGAGTCTTACGTTAGAGATGACGGCAAAGGGCGAGTATCGTCTTGCACAGGCGCTGGCTCACGTACTTCCTGATATAAATCAGGATTTGTGACGCGGCAACGAAAAGATATTGCTACGCTTATTCGCCATTCTGGAATATGGAATAAATTGGGCGCTGAAGGGGACGAAAGTGTGATGCAGGTCAGATAACTGGCTTCTTTGACTGGACAATCATTCCTTTTATTCCTCGTTTCGCTTATTCTAGCTGAAGCGTTTCAGTCGATTAAATGTTCGACAAATAATCAATCAGTCGCAGTTTGCGACAGGTAAGGTTTTCCTCGACGATTTGCTGGATTACTCTGTCAGCCTCATCTGAATCGGGATAGCCTTGCAGGAGACCTATGACCGTACGCGTAGCGATTAATGGCTTTGGTCGCATCGGGCGTAACGTGGTTCGTGCTTTGTATGAATCAGGACGCCGGGCGGAAATCAGCGTGGTGGCAATCAACGAACTTGCGGATGCCGCGGGCATGGCGCATTTGTTGAAATATGACACCAGCCATGGACGTTTTGCATGGGATGTTCGCCAGGAGCGCGAGCAGCTCATCGTCGGCGACGACACGATTCGCATTTTGCACGAGCGAACGCTGGATGCGCTCCCCTGGCGCGAACTGAGTATTGATGTCGTGCTGGATTGCACGGGCGTGTACGGTAATCGTGAGCACGGCGAGGCGCATCTTGCCGCTGGCGCGAAAAAAGTGCTCTTTTCACATCCCGGCAGCCACGATCTTGACGCCACCGTCGTGTTTGGCGTGAACCAGGAGCAATTGCGTGCGGAACACCGCATCGTATCGAATGCGTCCTGTACCACGAATTGCATCATCCCCGTCATTAAATTGTTAGATGATGCATACGGCATTGAGTCGGGAACCGTCACGACGATCCACTCCGCTATGCACGATCAGCAGGTGATCGACGCGTACCATTCCGATCTGCGACGCACCCGCGCCGCCAGCCAGTCGATTATTCCGGTTGATACCAAACTGGCGGCGGGCATTACGCGAATTTTCCCGCAGTTCAACGACCGTTTTGAGGCGATTGCGGTACGCGTACCGACCATAAATGTGACGGCGATCGACTTAAGCGTGACGGTGAAAAAGCCGGTAAAAGCCAATGAAGTCAACCAGTTGCTGCAAAAAGCAGCACATGGGGCATTTCATGGTATAGTTGACTATACGGAATTGCCGTTGGTCTCGATAGATTTCAACCACGACCCGCATAGCGCCATCGTTGATGGCACCCAGACCCGGGTCAGTGGCGCCCACCTGATCAAGACATTGGTCTGGTGCGATAATGAATGGGGCTTTGCTAACCGAATGCTCGACACGACGTTAGCGATGGCCGCAGTTGGTTTCAAGTAGGACATTCCATGCGCAAAATCCTTCAAAAGGATGAAGCGCATGACGTCTGCAAAACTTTATGAATCAATGAGAGGATTCACCATGTCTGTAATTAAGATGACCGATCTGGATCTTGCTGGTAAACGTGTTTTTATCCGTGCGGATCTGAACGTTCCAGTTAAAGAAGGGAAAGTAACCAGCGACGCGCGTATTCGCGCTTCCCTGCCGACCATCGAACTGGCCCTGAAACAGGGTGCGAAAGTGATGGTTACTTCCCACCTGGGTCGTCCTACCGAAGGCGAGTACAACGAAGAATTCTCTCTGCTGCCGGTTGTTAACTACCTGAAAGACAAACTGTCCAATCCGGTTCGCCTGGTAAAAGATTACCTGGACGGCGTTGAAGTGGCCGCCGGTGAACTGGTGGTTCTGGAAAACGTTCGTTTTAACAAAGGCGAGAAGAAAGATGACGAAGCCCTGTCTAAGAAATACGCTGCGCTGTGCGACGTATTCGTGATGGACGCTTTCGGTACCGCGCACCGCGCTCAGGCTTCTACCCACGGTATCGGTAAATTTGCCGACGTCGCTTGCGCAGGTCCGCTGCTGGCGGCAGAACTGGATGCGCTGGGTAAAGCGCTGAAAGAACCGGCTCGCCCGATGGTGGCTATCGTTGGCGGTTCTAAAGTGTCTACCAAACTGACCGTTCTGGACTCCCTGTCCAAAATCGCTGACCAGCTGATCGTTGGCGGCGGCATCGCAAACACCTTCGTTGCCGCTCAGGGCCACAATGTGGGCAAATCCCTGTACGAAGCTGACCTGGTTGACGAAGCGAAACGTCTGCTGACCACCTGTGATATCCCGGTTCCAACTGACGTACGCGTAGCAACCGAGTTCTCCGAAACCGCTACCGCGACCCTGAAATCTGTTAACGATATCAAAGATGACGAGCAGATTCTGGATCTGGGCGATACCTCCGCTGAGAAACTGGCTGACATCCTGAAGAATGCGAAAACTATTCTGTGGAACGGCCCGGTTGGCGTGTTCGAATTCCCGAACTTCCGTAAAGGCACCGAAATTGTTGCCAACGCGATCGCAGACAGCGAAGCGTTCTCCATCGCAGGCGGCGGCGACACTCTGGCGGCAATCGACCTGTTCGGCATTGCTGACAAAATCTCCTACATCTCCACTGGCGGTGGCGCATTCCTCGAATTCGTGGAAGGCAAAGTGCTGCCAGCAGTAGCAATGCTCGAAGAGCGCGCTAAGAAGTAATCGTTACGGGCAGGGATTCCTGCCCGTTGATTTATTGCCGTGCTGACATTCAGGGCGGCCCGTGTTTTTTCTAAGGCCCGACGATACAGGACAACGAAACATGTCTAAAATTTTTGATTTCGTAAAACCAGGCGTAATTACTGGTGATGACGTACAGAAAGTGTTCCAGGTAGCAAAAGAAAACAACTTTGCTCTGCCAGCAGTTAACTGCGTGGGCACCGATTCCATCAACGCCGTTCTGGAAACCGCTGCGAAAGTTAAAGCGCCGGTCATCGTCCAGTTCTCCAACGGTGGCGCTTCCTTTATCGCGGGTAAAGGCGTGAAAACCGACGTTCCTCAGGGCTCGGCAATCCTGGGCGCTATCTCTGGCGCGCATCACGTTCACCAGATGGCTGAACACTACGGTGTTCCGGTAATTCTGCACACCGACCACTGCGCGAAGAAACTGCTGCCGTGGATCGACGGTCTGCTGGATGCGGGTGAAAAACATTTCGCTGCGACCGGTAAGCCGCTGTTCTCTTCTCACATGATCGACCTGTCTGAAGAGTCTCTGGAAGAGAACATCGAAATCTGCTCCAAATACCTGGCGCGCATGGCCAAAATGGGCATGACTCTGGAAATCGAACTGGGTTGCACCGGTGGTGAAGAAGACGGCGTGGACAACAGCCACATGGACGCTTCTGCACTGTACACCCAGCCGGAAGACGTTGATTACGCATACACTGAGCTGAGCAAAATCAGCCCGCGTTTCACCATCGCGGCTTCCTTCGGTAACGTACACGGTGTTTACAAACCGGGTAACGTGGTTCTGACCCCGACCATCCTGCGCGACTCTCAGGAATATGTTTCTAAGAAACACAACCTGCCGCACAACAGCCTGAACTTCGTATTCCACGGTGGTTCCGGTTCTACCGCTCAGGAAATCAAAGACTCCGTAAGCTACGGCGTAATCAAAATGAACATCGATACCGATACCCAATGGGCGACCTGGGAAGGTGTTCTGAAGTATTACAAAGATAACGAAGCGTATCTTCAGGGTCAGCTGGGCAACCCGAAAGGCGAAGATCAGCCGAACAAGAAATACTACGATCCGCGCGTATGGCTGCGTGCTGGCCAGACTTCCATGATCGCGCGTCTGGAACAGGCTTTCAAAGAACTGAACGCGATTGACGTTCTGTAATTCAGCCTGCTGATTGTAAAAATGGCTTCCTTCGGGAAGCCATTTTTTTTGCCGGATGGCGACTACGATTGGCAACCGTGCTTCCCGTAGGCCGGATAAGACGCTTTCGCGTCGCCATCCGGCAAAAAAAGTTTACCGCGTCACACAGGTGCCTTTTCCCCCCGCCAGAATCTGTGGCGCATCTTTTAGCGCGCCGATAAACGCAGTGTTCCCGGTCTGCTTAACAAACTGCATCACCGCTGCGGCTTTGGGGCCCATCGCACCATCGGGGGCGGCAAACGGCGCCAGTTCTTCTACCGTTGCATGGCGTAGCGCGCGCGCCTGTGGTGTTCCCCAGTTCTCATACACAGCGTCCGCATCCGTCAGGATCAACAGATGATCGGCGTGGAGAGACTGCGCCAGCACCGAGGCCGTTAAATCTTTATCAATGACCGCTTCGACTCCCTGATATCCCTCGTCTTGTGCGATAACCGGAATGCCGCCGCCACCGCAGCAAATTACCGTATGTCCGGCATCTATCAACGTTTGTATTGCGTCACTGTCGAGAATTTTTAATGGCGTTGGAGAGGGAACAACCCGACGAATATAGTTGCCATCGGCTTTCATCAGCCAGCCGTAGCGTGCTTCCAGCTCCGCCTGCTGCGCCGGTTGATATACCGGGCCGATATACTTACCGGGTGTTGCAAAGGCGTCATCCCGCGGATCGACCGCCACGCGGGTCATCAGCGTTGTGACGGGCGCGCCGCCGGTACATGACGCCAGTTCCTGAGCGATAGCAAAACCGATCATTCCCTGGCTTTCGGCGACCAGAATATCCAGCGGCCAGGCGGGGGAGTCTGTACAGGCCGCATTCTGTAACGCCAGCAGACCCACCTGCGGGCCGTTGCCGTGAACAATCACCAGTTGATAATCCCGGGCCAGTACGGATGCCATTCTGGCGAATACCTGAATGCTACGCTGCTGATTTTCCGCGCTAAGAATTTCTCCGCGCTGTAATAACGCATTGCCGCCAAGGGCAATGACGATTTTCTTTTTCATGATGACCTCATTGTGCGAAATATCTCGCGGTAAAAATATCGTCTCGTTATTTTCATAATGTGATGTAACCGACAGCTCATTTACCCACAAAAATATCTCGCTAATCCTTAGCATTTTTATCTCTTTTATTTAAATTGTTTTAAAAATGATTATTAGACTTTTTTTAATAATGCAGCGGTCAGTTCCCAGGAATTTATAACAATGGATTTTGTGTGATTTTGTTCAAATGAAATGGATTTTTCCCCCGATAAGGTAGCCTCAGTTAAAACATCAAACCTCATGTATCATGTCAGATAGCATGAGGTGTTCAGCGGTAAATATTACCGGGAGATTGCTTATGTCTGGATCATATGAAGTGACTGAGGTCACGAATAAAAGAGGAATACCGGCCTGGTGGGTCACCGTTTTCCTGTTCTGGTTAGGGTGGATTTTTATGTACGCTGACCGCACGATACTCAATCCGGTAATGGGAGAACTGGAAAAAGAATTTGGCTTAAGTGGTACGCAATTAGGTATTCTTAATTCAGTTTTCTATTTTTCTTATGCTTTGCTTCAGGTTCCGGCAGGCATTCTGGGCGATAAGATTGGCAAAAAGAAAGTGCTGGTGCCGGGGTTTATTCTTTTTGGCGTATTCACCGCCGTCACCGGTTGGGCGAAAAGCTGGTATACGCTGCTGTTTGCCCGCGTGGTAACGGGAGCGGGAGAAGGGACTTACTATGGCCCGCAGTATGGCTTGTCTTCCGAGCAGATCCCCAAAAAATACCGTTCGCTGGGCAGCGCAATCATCAATAGCGGGATGGCCTTCGGTATTGCGCTGGGCCTGATGACCTCCAGTTGGCTGGTGTACGACCAGGGGTATTCGTGGCGTATGCCATTTTACACGATGGCGATCCCCTCCGTGCTGGTTGGGATTGCGATCTGGTTGTTTGTGAAAGAGAAGAAGCGAACTGCCGAAGCCGATGGCAAACCGGTAAAAAAAGGGAATTTCAGCGACCTTCTGAAAAACCGTAATTTAATTATCACCTATATTATGGTGTTCTGTAGCCTGTTTGGTTTCTTCGTTATTCTGACCTGGCTTCCCTATTATCTGCAAAGTGAACGTGGCATCGCGGGCAGTGAAACCGGATTTATTTCTTCGCTGGTGGCGTGGATTTCAATTCCTGGCGCGCTGTTATTCTCCAGTCTGTCTGACAAACTGGGTAAGCGTAAACCATTAATTATGTTCCTGGTGCCCGTTGCCATTCTCAGCATGCTGTCAATTATCTGGATGCCAAATATGACCGGCGTCATTATCGCTCTGTGCGTTTATGGCCTTGTCGGAAAACTGGCGCTGGACCCGGTACTGGTCGCTCTGGTGGCGGATAGCGTCGATGAAAATAATTACAGTACGGCATTTGGCTTATTTAATTTTATCGGCATGAGTTCATCCATTCTGGCACCCATTATTGCAGGCGCGGCGCGTGATATCACCGGAAGTCTGGCTTCCAGTTTCTATGTTTCAGCCGCGCTGCTGGCTGTCGGTTTATTCGCCATGTTGTTTTTAAAAGAAAAACGCACATAAAGAGGTAGCGGTAATGATTTACGCCTTTATTAAAAAGGGAAGTTTTCAGGACTCCGTCAGCCTGATGATTATTTCCCGAAAACTCAGTGAACGCCCGGAAGTTGATCAGGTCTCGGTGATGATGGGCACGCCAGCGAATAAGTCGATGCTGGATTCAACCGGGTTCTGGCATGACGATTTTGCCGATGCCACGCCAAACGATATTTGCGTGGCGGTGCGAACCGAAAGCGAACAGCCCGGCATTCTGGATTTGATTCGTGAGCAACTGGAGAAAGAACTGAATGCGATGACGAATGCCTCGGGCAGCTCGCACCAGTTGATTAAAGCGCGCCGCTGGGAGAGCGCATGTCAAAAATTACCCCAGGCCAATCTGCTGTTAGTTTCCGTTGCCGGGGAATATGCCGCATCGGTTGCCAGAGAGGGGCTGCTGGCGAATAAAAACGTGATGCTGTTTTCCGATAACGTGCCGCTGGAACAGGAAGTCGAGCTGAAAACAATGGCGCGCGAGCGGGGGCTGATTGTGATGGGGCCTGACTGCGGCACGGCGATGATTGCCGGAAGTCCGCTGGCGTTTGCCAACGTACTGCCTGAAGGCGGGATTGGCGTAATTGGCGCATCGGGGACGGGGATTCAGGAAGTGACGTCGCAGATTGCGCTGCATCAGCAGGGCATCAGCCATGCGATAGGTCTGGGCGGGCGCGACCTGAGCGCGGAAGTGGGCGGCATCAGCGCACTAACCGCGCTCGACATGCTGGCTGCGGATGACGCCACGCGGGTGATTGCTTTTGTCTCCAAACCGCCGTCGCCGCAGGTGCGAACCCGCATCATTGCGGCAATGCAAAACGTGGGGAAACCGGTGGTCGCGTTGTTCCTCGGGCGTCAACCGGAACAGCGCCGTGAAGGTAACGTCTGGCTGGCGAACTCCTTGTCGGATGCCGCCCAGTTGGCGGTGCTGCTGATGCGCGTGGCGCAACAGCGACGGATTCAGCCGGAAGTGGCGGGGAAAGGTATTTATGGCCTGTACGCCGGGGGCACGCTGGCAGCCGAAGCCGCCATGCTGCTCTCCGCCGGGCTGGGCGTTCCCGTCAGCGAAAGCCACGACCAGGGCGTGATGCTGGAGGCTGGCGGTCATCGCATTGTCGACCTCGGTGATGACAGTTACACCCTGGGCAGACCTCATCCGATGATTGATCCAACTACCCGCAGTATTGAAATTGAAAAACTGACCGCAATGCCGGCAGTGGGCGTGCTGCTGCTGGATGTGGTGCTGGGCTATGGCGCTTGTGCCGACCCGGCGGGAGCGGTCGTCGAGGCGATAGAGCAAGTACGCGCCAAACGCGCCGCGCCGCTGGTGGTGATTGCCACCCTGACCGGTACTGATGCCGACCCGCAGGGACGCAGCGGGCAGGCGGAAAAACTTCGCGAGGCCGGGATTGCGGTGGTGGAAACGCTGGAAGAAGCCGTCCTGCTCGCCATCAGTCTTACACGCTATCAGGAGCGCGGCATACCGCAAGCACATAGCGCGCTTCTTGATGGTGTGCAGGTCATCAACGCCGGGTTGCGCAGCTTCGCGCTGGATCTGCAAAGCAGCGGTACGCCGGTTGTGCATTATCAGTGGGCGCCCGTTGCCGGTGGCAACGCCCGTCTCGCCAGTCTACTCAAACAGTTACATTAAGTTCAGAGGTATGGATATGTATTCATCTATTGCACAGGCCAACGAAGCCATTATTGAACGAATCAAAGCCGCGCGCCCACATTGGGTTGCGGTACGCCCGGCGAAAGACGCGGTGGCCGAATTAGCGTCTGGACGTAAATTACTGCACGCCGGCCCGCCGATCGCCTGGGAAGAGATGACCGGCCCGATGCGCGGTGCCTGTATCGGCGCGTCGCTGTTTGAAGGCTGGGCGGCCAGCGAGGAAGAAGCCGTACGCATGCTGGAACAAGGTGAGGTGGCGTTTATTCCTTGTCATCATGTGGGCGCGGTGGGGCCGATGGGCGGTATCACCTCCGCCAGTATGCCGGTGCTGGTGGTACGTGACGTGGTGCATGGCAACTCGTCCTGCTGCAACCTTAATGAAGGGATCGGCAAAGTGATGCGTTTCGGCGCTTACGGCGATGACGTCCAGAAACGCCTGCGCTGGATGCGTGATGTGCTGGCGCCGGTGTTGCAGGAAGCGCTCTCGCGGATGGAAAACGGCGTCGATCTGACGGCGCTGATGGCGCAGGCGATCACTATGGGGGATGAGTTCCACCAGCGTAATATTGCCGCCTCTTCTTTGCTGCTGCGCACGTTGTCGCCGGTGATCGCCGGACTGGATCGTCCGAAGGCTGAAATCATTGACGTGCTGCAATTCCTCAGTGTCACCGACCAGTTCTTCCTCAACCTGGCGATGGCCTACAGTAAAGCGGTGATGGATGCGGCGGCGGAAATTAAAGCCGGATCGGTCGTTACGGCCATGACGCGTAACGGTCGCGACTTTGGTATTCGCGTAAGCGGCACCGGCGACCGTTGGTTTACCGCGCCGGTGAATACGCCGCAGGGGCTGTTTTTTACCGGTTACAGCCAGGCCGATGCGAACCCGGATATTGGCGACAGCGCCATCACGGAAACGCTGGGGATCGGCGGCGCGGCAATGATTGCCGCGCCTGGCGTAACGCGTTTTGTCGGCGCAGGCGGTATGGGGGCGGCGCTGGAAACGTCGGAAGAGATGGCTGAAATCTATCTGTCCAGCAATCCGCTGTTCCAGATTCCGTCCTGGGATTTCAGGGGAGCCTGCCTGGGGCTGGATATTCGCCGCGTTGTTGAAACGGGGATCACGCCGCTGATTAATACCGGTATTGCCCATCGTGAAGCGGGAATTGGGCAGGTGGGGGCGGGAACCGTACGCGCTCCGCTGCTTTGCTTTGAAAAAGCGCTGGAAGCGCTGGCGGAGTTGCATCACATCACGGCGTAATCGCTTTGCCCGGTGGCGCTACGCTTACCGGGCCTACGGTCTGGCAATGCTGTAAAGGCGTTTACGCCGCCATCCGGCATACTGGAGTGTACCGATGAGCATTATCAATCCCCTGGCCTGTGCCGGACTTTATCGACTTCCCGATGGTGAGTGGTCGTTACACAGCCGCTTCTCGCAGGCGATTAACTTTTGCCATTCCGGTGGCGAGCTGCTGACGCTGTTTCGCTATGGGAAAGGTATGGGGCCGACGGGCGTGTTACTGAGCACCGCGCAGTTTTCCCGCGTGTCCCATGTTGAACGACTTATCAAACAGGGGAACACCCTGTGGGGGCAGGGCATAATGCTTGACCCTCGTCGCATACTTCGTGTGTCGCTGAACTCTGCTGCTGTCGCTCCTGTCGATCTCTCATTCTGTACGCAACGTAGCGGCTTCTCCGGGGCGTTAAATCAACCGCTGACGGCTATGCCGCACTATCCTGAAATAATTAAGCAGCTTGCATGCTGGCATCATGGCATGATGCCAGACTGGCGCTGGCTTATCGGGTGCGGGCCAGGACTGACGCCCAGCGGCGATGATATGCTGACGGGTATGCTTGCCGTGCTGTATGCCGCCGGGTTTTCTGCACGGCTGAGGCATTTCTTACCTCCGGCGGATCAGCTTGCGCAACTTACAACGTCGGTAAGTTGCAGTTATCTGAACAGCGCCAGAATGGGGGAGTTTTCAATACCGGTGCTGAAGGTGATGCGCCGTTTACAGTCAGGGCGCGACCCGCAGCCCGCGATTCAGCGTTTGCTCGCGGTTGGACACACTTCAGGCGCCGATACATTACTGGGGATAGCAATAGCGCAACGGTGGTTACAGATGGTCGACTCAAGGGGAAGGCATGCTCGATCAGGAAACAATACGCACATTTATTCGGGTTGCGGAGACGGAGAGCTTTTCCCGCGCGGCCAGCTCGCTACATAAAACGCCAGCGGCGATCAGCTATCGCATAAAAACGCTGGAGGAGCAGGTGGGAACGCAGCTCTTTTTACGCACGACTCGATCGGTCAGCCTGACCCTTGCCGGGCAGCACCTGCTTGAGCATTGCCGCCAGTGGCTTAACTGGCTGGATGCAATGCCGGACGAGCTTCAGCAGATCAATGCAGGCGTTGAGCGGCAGGTAAATATTGTTATCAATAACCTGCTGTATCAGCCGCAGACCACGGCGGACTTACTGACGTGGTTACATCAACAGTTTCCGTTTACCCGTTTTCAAATTTCTCGTCAGGTCTACATGGGCGTGTGGGATTCGCTTTTGTATGACGACTTCCAGTTAGCGATTGGCGTGACGGGCTCGGAGTCGCTCTCCAATAACATCTCTCTGCTGCCGCTGGGGGATATCAGCTGGCAGTTTGTGGTGGCGCAAAGTCATCCTTTGGCGAGCCATCCTGCACCGGTATTGTCTGACGATATGCTGCGCCGTTACCCCGCCATTAATATTGAAGATACTTCGCGAACGCTGACGCGCCGTGTTGCCTGGCTGCTGAGCGGACAAAAAGAGATCAAGGTTCCAGATCTCAGCACCAAGCTGGCCTGCCATTTAAGCGGCCTCGGTGTCGGTTTTTTACCGGAGCGATTGTGCCGTCCGTATGTCGAGTCCGGGGCGCTGGTTGCCCGCTCAGTGGTCAATCCACGCCAGCCTTCGCCGCTTTCTATCGCCTGGAAGAATGCGGGCAGCGGAAAAGTGGTGAGTGAAATCGCCGACGTCTTTAAGCAGAAAAGTGCATTAGTGAGCGGATTTATCAGAATGGTCGATCGACCTGCGGAGTATTAACGCTGCGCGTTTCCTTGATGGGATCATGTTGAAAAATGGCATATTCGACTGTTTTTGTTTACCTTTAAAAGGTCGTTTTCGTGAGAATGATCTCATTTGCGTTTTTTTGATATGACCAAGGAATATTGAATGGAAGATTTGAATGTTGTCGACAGCATAAATGGTGCGGGCACCTGGCTGGTGCGCAACCAGGAGCTGCTGCTGAGTTATGCGGTTAACATCGTTGCGGCTATCTCTATCATCATCATCGGGATGATCGTGGCGCGTATTGTTTCCAATACCGTTAATCGCCTGATGCTGGCACGCCATATTGATGCGACCGTGGCTGACTTCCTGTCTGCGCTGGTGCGTTACGGCATTATTGCCTTCACGCTGATTGCCGCTCTGGGGCGCGTTGGCGTACAAACGGCTTCCGTTATCGCTGTGTTGGGTGCCGCCGGTTTAGCGGTCGGTCTGGCCTTACAAGGCTCTTTGTCTAACCTCGCGGCAGGCGTACTGTTGGTGATGTTCCGTCCTTTCCGCGCGGGAGAATATGTCGATCTCGGCGGCGTCGCGGGTACGGTACTGAACGTACAAATTTTTTCGACCACCATGCGTACCGTGGACGGCAAAATTGTGGTGATCCCGAATGGCAAGATTATTGCCGGAAATATCATTAACTTTTCCCGCGAACCGGTGCGTCGTAACGAATTTATCATTGGCGTGGCGTATGACTCTGATATCGACCAGGTGAAAAAAATCCTGACCGATATTATCCAGTCCGACGAGCGTATTCTGAAAGACCGTGAAATGACGGTGCGCCTGAATGAGCTGGGCGCCTCCTCCATTAATTTCGTGGTGCGCGCATGGAGTAAAAGCGGCGATCTGCAAAATGTTTATTGGGATGTGCTGGAACGCATTAAACGTGAGTTCGATGCCGCAGGCATCAGCTTCCCGTATCCGCAGATGGACGTGAATTTCAAACGAGTGAAAGAGAACGCGGAATAAGCCGTTTCGCCCGGTGGCGCTGTCGCTTACCGGGCCTACAGGTTGTTTTGTAGGCCGGATAAGGCGTTAGCCGCCATCCGGCATTTCCTTCCCCCTTTATTAATTCCCCTAATCTGCGATTAAAATTATCAATTTCCGCTAATGATTCTCTCGCGCTATAGTCTGCGCTTAAGAGAAACAGTTCGGAATAATTATCGTGATATCTTATTATTTTCAAGGTCTTGCGCTTGGCGCGGCCATGATCCTGCCGCTCGGCCCGCAGAATGCGTTTGTGATGAATCAGGGGATTCGTCGGCAGTATCACATCATGATTGCGCTGCTTTGCGCGATCAGCGATTTAGTGCTTATCTGCGCAGGCATCTTTGGCGGCAGCGCATTGCTCATGCAGTCCCCTTGGCTGATGGCGTTAGTGACCTGGGGCGGTGTGGCGTTTTTATTGTGGTACGGTTTTGGCGCGTTAAAAACGGCAATGAGCAGCAACCTGGAACTGGCCAGCGCCGAGGTGATGAAGCAGGGGCGCTGGAAAATCATCGCCACGATGCTGGCGGTGACGTGGCTGAATCCGCACGTTTATCTGGATACTTTCGTGGTGCTGGGTAGCCTGGGCGGGCAACTGGAGATGGAGCCGAAGCGTTGGTTCGCTTTGGGAACCGTCAGCGCCTCTTTCTTGTGGTTCTTCGGTCTGGCACTGCTGGCCGCCTGGCTGGCGCCGCGACTGCGTACCGCCAAAGCCCAGCGTATCATCAATACTCTGGTAGGGCTGGTGATGTGGTTTATCGCTTTTCAACTGGCAAAAGAAGGGGTTGCACACGTTCACGCATTGTTCAACTAAGCGTTGTCTGATGGACAACGCGCAGATACCCGCTAAGCTTGCCTGCATGCGCCCTGAGTTTCAGGGCGATTAACGTAACATGGAGGAGCGACAGTGAAGTTCAAAGTGATGGCCCTTGCGGCATTAGTCGGATTTAGCGCAATCCCGGTACAGGCAAATGAGTTGCCGAATGGACCGCACATCGTGACTTCCGGGACGGCAAGCGTGGATGCGACGCCTGACATCGCCACCCTGGCGATTGAAGTCAACGTGTCGGCAAAGGATGCCGCTTCCGCCAAGAAACAGGCCGATGAGCGTGTTGCGCAATACCTTTCTTTCCTTGAACAAAATCAGATTGCCAAGAAAGACATCAGCTCTGCAAACCTGCGCACTCAGCCGGACTATGACTACCAGAATGGTAAAAGTGTGCTGAAAGGCTACCGCGCGGTGCGAACCGTTGAAGTTACGCTGCGCCAGCTGGACAAACTCAACTCTCTGCTGGATGGCGCGCTGAAAGCGGGTCTGAATGAGATCCGGTCGGTGTCATTAGGCGTTGCGCAACCGGATGCCTATAAAGATAAAGCGCGTAAAGCGGCGATTGACGACGCGGTTCACCAGGCTGAGCAACTGGCAGCGGGCTTTAACAGCAAGCTGGGGCCGGTTTATAGCGTGCGTTACCACGTTTCTAATTATCAGCCGAGCCCGGTGGTGCGAATGATGAAAGCGGACGCGGCGCCTGCGGTGTCGGCCCAGGAAACCTATGAGCAGCCGACAATTCAGTTTGCTGATCAGGTCGATGTGGTGTTCCAGTTAGAACCAGCAGCAGAGACGAAAGCACAGTAAGCGTTGTTGAAACGTCTTATCCGGCCTACAAACCATCGTAGGCCCGGCAAGCGCAGCGCCCCGGGCAAATTGCCGGATGGCGGCGTAAACGCCTTATCCGGCCTACAAAATAACCTGTAGGCCTGATAAGCGTAGCGCCATCAGGCACGGCGCGTTAATCCTGTCTTAAAACCTTATGCCCATACTCCAGCAGCGCGTCAGTCACGTTGCGCATCATACGGCTTTCCGGCGCAAAACGGTGCCAGTAGAGCATCCGACGCTGGAACAGGCCAGGCGTTAAATCGATCAGCTCACCGCTCTCCAGCTCTTTCTCGATCTGCAAATGCGGGATCATACAGCAGGTGGTACCCTGACGCGCGAGCTGTACGAAGGCTTCGGAAGAGTTAACGATATGGCACGGCACGCTGCCCGGCGGTAAATCGAAGTTCTGCTGTAAAAAGGCCTGGTGCATGTCGTCCAGATGGTCAAACGCCACTGCGGGCGCTTTCAGCAGCGCGGAACGGGTGACGCCGTTGGGGAAGTAGCGCTCGGCGAAGGGTTTTGATCCCACGAACAGATAGTCGAGCGCGCCAAGTTTGTCTACCAGGCAGCTTGGCAGCGCCTGGTGCTGAATACTCACCGCGCCAACCACTTCGCCGCGACGCAGACGTTCCTGGGTGCGGGTTTCATCTTCCACCTGCAAATTGAGGCGAATAGGCGAGTCGGCCAGAACCGGCGCCAGCGCCGGAAGCAGCCAGGTCGCCAGACTGTCGGCGTTGACCGCCAGCGACAGCAGCAGCGGCGTGGAGCCGGTTTGCTCATCGCCAAGCCACTCATCTTCCAGTAGCTCTACCTGACGCAGCAGCGCCAGCAATTTTTGTCCTTGTTCGGTAGGACGCGGCGGAACGGTACGTACCAGCAGCGGTTGCCCAAACATATTCTCAAGCTGTTTTATGCGTTGTGAGACAGCGGATTGTGTGATGCACAACTTCTGTGCGGCGCGTTCAAATCCCCGTTCACGAATCACCGCATCCAGCGCTTGTAGTGTTCTGTAGTCTGGACGTTTCATTGCTCTGAGGTACTCCTGAAATTTTTCTTATCCCGCACTATGACATAAATTTCACTCAGGTACAGACGAAATCCGCTGCTTGCGAGCGGGGCCGGAGGGATTTTTTCGTACAATGATCTATAATGCGCCTGAATTTTCACACCACAGGCGAAACGATCATGACGCAGGATGAACTGAAAAAAGCAGTAGGATGGGCGGCACTTCAGTATGTACAGCCCGGCACCATTGTGGGCGTAGGTACCGGTTCAACAGCCGCGCACTTTATTGATGCGCTGGGCACAATGAAAGGTCAGATTGAAGGGGCGGTGTCCAGCTCGGATGCATCTACTGAAAAACTCAAGAGCCTCGGCATTACCGTTTTCGATCTGAACGAAGTGGACAGCCTGGGCGTCTATGTTGATGGCGCGGATGAGATCAACGGCCACATGCAGATGATTAAAGGCGGCGGCGCGGCGCTGACGCGTGAGAAAATCATTGCTTCGGTGGCGAAGAAATTCATCTGCATCGCGGATGCCTCCAAAGAGGTCGATATTCTGGGTAAATTCCCGCTGCCGGTGGAAGTGATCCCGATGGCGCGCAGCGCTGTCGCACGCCAGTTAGTGAAGCTGGGCGGTCGTCCTGAGTACCGTCAGGGCGTAGTCACTGATAACGGCAATGTGATCCTCGACGTATACGGCATGGAAATTCTTGATCCGATCGCGATGGAAAACGCGATTAACGCCATTCCGGGCGTCGTGACCGTCGGCCTGTTCGCCAACCGTGGCGCGGATGTGGCGCTGATTGGTACGGCAGACGGCGTAAAAACTATCGTAAAATGATCTGGCGAGGGTGATTCATCCCGCGTTAAAAAAATTTGGCAGGGCAAATTTGGTGACTTGTGTCACGTTTTGGATGTTGCCCTGCCGATCTCTCCAAAGAAAATCTTATCCCCAGCATTTTCCTCTGCCATTTCACGCTGAATGATATTTCTTCAGAGTGGCGACGCAAACGTTCATATTGCCGCAATAGTTTTTTTTGATATGTTGAAAGGCGGATACAAATCCACATACAACACATCAGTTTCGATAAAAAGACAGGGTCGGGGAAATGGCAAAGGTATCACTGGAGAAAGACAAGATTAAATTTCTGCTGGTTGAAGGTGTGCACCAAAAGGCACTCGAAAACCTTCGCGCGGCAGGTTATACCAACATCGAATTTCACAAAGGCGCTCTGGATACTGAGCAGTTGAAAGAGTCCATCCGTGATGCCCATTTCATTGGCCTGCGATCCCGAACCCATCTGACCGAAGATGTGATTGACGCCGCAGAGAAACTGGTGGCGATTGGATGTTTCTGCATCGGCACCAACCAGGTTGATCTGAGCGCAGCGGCAAAACGCGGAATCCCCGTGTTTAACGCGCCGTTCTCCAACACGCGTTCTGTTGCGGAGCTGGTGATTGGCGAGCTGCTGCTACTGCTTCGCGGCGTGCCGGAAGCGAACGCGAAAGCGCACCGTGGCGTGTGGAACAAACTGGCGGCCGGTTCGTTTGAAGCGCGCGGCAAAAAGCTGGGGATCATTGGTTACGGCCACATTGGCACGCAGTTGGGCATTCTGGCGGAATCGCTGGGCATGCACGTTTTCTTCTACGATATTGAAAATAAACTGCCGCTGGGCAACGCGACCCAGGTACAGCATCTTTCCGATCTGCTGAACATGAGCGACGTTGTGAGCCTGCATGTGCCGGAAAACGCCTCCACCAAAAATATGATGGGCGCGACGGAAATCGCACTGATGAAACCGGGCGCGCTGCTGATCAACGCGTCTCGCGGTACGGTGGTGGACATCCCGGCGCTGTGCGATGCGCTGGCGAGCAAACACCTGGCGGGCGCAGCTATCAACGTATTCCCGACGGAACCTGCGACCAACAGCGATCCGTTTACTTCTCCGCTATGTGAATTCGACAATGTGCTTCTGACGCCGCATATCGGCGGCTCTACCCAGGAAGCGCAGGAGAACATCGGCCTTGAAGTGGCGGGCAAACTGACGAAGTATTCTGATAACGGCTCTACGCTATCTGCGGTGAACTTCCCGGAAGTCTCCCTGCCGCTGCACGGCGGTCGTCGTCTGATGCATATCCATGAAAATCGTCCGGGCGTGCTGACCGCGCTTAACCAGATTTTTGCCGAGCAGGGCGTTAACATCGCCGCGCAGTATCTGCAAACGTCTGCCCAGGTCGGTTACGTGGTGATTGATATCGAAGCGGATGAAGATGTGGCGGAGAAAGCCCTGCTGGCGATGAAAGCGCTACCGGGTACGATTCGCGCTCGTCTGCTGTACTAATTTGTATACTGTGCCGGGTGGCGGCTATGCCTCACCCGGCCTGTGAGATCGGTTCGTAGGCCGGGTAAGCGTAGCGCCATCAGGCAATTCACTGCGGCCACTCCCACACTTTTGACGGCGTCACCACCGCAGGCAGCGGGATATCCCACTCTTCGACAGGCAACTTTTCCACTAACTGACAATCGTGCGCATAACCCACCGGTTGGATCTTATGCTGTCGCCAGTTCTGCAACGTTCTGTCGTAGAACCCGCCGCCCATTCCCAGACGCTGGCCGTCTTCGTCGAAAGCGACTAACGGTGTAACCAGCACATCTAACTGAGAGAGCGGCAGCACGTCGCGCACATCCAGCTTCGGTTCCTGAATTTTCAGACGATTCATCACCAGCGAGCTTTGCGGATGATAATGCAGAAACAGCAAATTGCCGGGGCTGAACGGATGGAGAACCGGTAAATACACGCGTTTTCCCGCGCGCCAGAGCTGCTCAATCAAGGGTTGCGTGTCCAGCTCGCCATCAAATGAAAGAAACACCGCGACGGTGTGGGCAAGAACCACGGGAGGATAAGCAAGCATTCTGGTGGCGGCCTGTTGACCGAACGCGGTTTGCTGTTGAGACGTCAGCGTACGGCGACGTTGCCGAATCATCTGGCGGATTTCTTGTCGGGATAAAAGAAGTTCAGGAAGTTGCGTCATGGCTGTCGCCAGGTAGAAGGGGAATCTCCGAGATGCCGCCGCAGGCTGTAACCCTTGAACCCTTGGTTCAAGGTGAATGCGTCGTCACGGTTTTAAGGCTTCTCGGACTAGCCGAGCATGCTCACCAACCATGGAGCGCCACATTCTTGTGGTATGAAATATCGGCTCAGGGGACTGGCCCGCTTGCAAACATCTCAGAGAAATTTTGTCTTCACGGTCACTCTACCATAGTAAACCGAAAAGTGTTATTCAAAGTTTTGGCCCGTTTTTTCGGTTATGCGACCCTGATCAAGCAACGCCTGTTCAATGGTCTGTTGAAGCATCCGAATTCGTTGTTCCATGCTC
This sequence comes from Citrobacter sp. CK188, assembly GCF_030333525.1. NCBI lineage: Bacteria > Pseudomonadati > Pseudomonadota > Gammaproteobacteria > Enterobacterales > Enterobacteriaceae > Citrobacter > Citrobacter sp. CK188. The sequence continues at coordinate 82,723 of NZ_JAOWFU010000034.1, read as the reverse complement.
GCCGCGTAGTCGCGGGTCTTCGCTTTTTCCTGAGTTAATTCATAGCTGATGTTCAATGCGGCAATGAAAACCAGCTGCTCAGTATTTGTGACTCTAGTGCGAACTTTTAGATCTTGCAACCGCTGATTCAGATCGTCCGCAGCCTGATTCAACGCATCCCTTTGTTCAGGCGGGCAATTCACGCGGAGTGAACGGCCAAAAATTTGGATATCGACGGGTTGTGCAGACATGCCACCTTCCTGCTGATTGACTGCGCTGCCTTCGCCTCCAGACCCTGGGTCGGCGAAGGGGCGACACTATAGCTACCCCGGTGTGAAGATACAAGCCCTTTTCTGGTTCACCAGGGTCCAAAGTGGTAGCATATCATGAATATCCTCCCTTTGATGACGAATGCTTATGTCTATACAGAACGAAATGCCTGGTTACAACGAAATGAACCAGTTTTTGAACCAACAGGGGACGGGGTTAACCCCGTCCGAAATGCACGGTTTGATCAGTGGGATGATTTGCGGCGGCAACAACGACAGCTCATGGCAGCCGCTGTTGCACGACCTGACGAACGAGGGGCTGGCCTTTGGTCACGAACTGGCGCAGGCGCTGCGTAAAATGCACGCGGCAACCAGCGACGCGCTGGAAGACGACGGCTTCCTTTTTCAGCTTTTTCTGCCTGAAGGCGACGACGTGAGCGTGTTCGATCGCGCTGATGCGCTGGCCGGCTGGGTTAACCACTTTTTACTGGGGCTTGGCGTCACGCAGCCTAAGCTGGATAAAGTGACCGGCGAAACCGGTGAAGCCATTGACGATCTGCGCAACATCGCCCAGCTCGGTTATGACGAAGACGAAGATCAGGAAGAGCTGGAGATGTCGCTCGAAGAGATCATCGAATATGTGCGGGTTGCGGCGCTGCTGTGCCACGACACCTTTACGCGTCAGCAGCCGACGGCGCCGGAAGTCCAGAAACCGACTCTGCACTAAGAACGTAAACGCAATGGAGAGTGTTATGAGCGATATATCTCAGCAGGAGTATCAGCGTCGCCGCCAGGCATTACTGGCGCAAATGCAGCCGGGCAGCGCCGCGTTGATTTTTGCAGCTCAGGAAGCCACGCGCAGCGCGGACAGTGAATATCCGTATCGCCAGAGCAGTGATTTCTGGTATTTCACCGGTTTTAACGAGCCGGAAGCGGTGCTGGTGCTGATTAAAAGCGATGACACTCATAACCACAGCGTTTTGTTTAACCGCGTTCGCGATCTGACGGCGGAGATCTGGTTTGGCCGCCGCCTGGGGCAGGACGCCGCGCCGGAAACACTGGGCGTGGACCGCGCGCTGGCGTTCAGCGAAATCAACCAGCAGCTTTATCAGCTACTCAATGGCCTTGACGTGGTTTACCACGCGCAGGGCGAATATGCGTATGCCGACGAGATTGTTTTCGCCGCGCTGGATAAACTGCGTAAAGGTTCCCGACAGAACCTGACTGCACCAGCGACGATGACCGACTGGCGGCCAATGGTGCACGAGATGCGCCTGTTTAAATCGCCGGAAGAGATTGCCGTCATGCGTCGCGCGGGCGAGATCAGCGCGCTGGCGCATACCCGCGCAATGAAAAAATGCCGTCCGGGGATGTTCGAATATCAACTGGAAGGTGAAATTCACCACGAATTTAACCGTCACGGCGCGCGCTATCCGTCTTATAACACCATTGTTGGCAGCGGTGAGAACGGCTGCATCCTCCACTACACCGAAAATGAAAGCGAAATGCGCGACGGCGATCTGGTGTTGATCGACGCCGGATGCGAATACAAAGGTTATGCTGGCGACATTACGCGTACTTTCCCGGTGAACGGCAAATTTACGCCCGCTCAGCGCGAAATCTACGATATCGTGCTGGCGTCGCTGGAAACCAGCTTACGCCTGTTTCGCCCGGGAACGTCTATCCAGGAGGTCACGGGAGAAGTGGTGCGCATCATGATCGCGGGGCTGGTGAATCTGGGCATTTTGCAGGGCGACGTGGAGCAGTTGATCGCGGAAAACGCCCATCGTCCATTCTTTATGCATGGTCTTAGCCACTGGCTGGGGCTGGATGTACACGATGTTGGCGTTTACGGGCAGGATCGCTCCCGCGTGCTGGAGCCGGGCATGGTGCTCACCGTTGAGCCGGGTCTGTACATTGCGCCGGACGCCGACGTGCCGGAAGCGTATCGCGGCATCGGTATCCGTATTGAAGATGACATCGTCATTACGGAAACGGGCAACGAAAACCTGACCGCCAGCGTGGTGAAAAAAGCGGACGATATTGAAGCCTTAATGGCGGCGGCGCGTCAGCTATGAGCGTGATTATTGTTGGCGGCGGTATGGTGGGCGCGACGCTGGCGCTGGCCCTTTCTCAGCTTAGCCACGGCAAACTGGCCGTGCACCTGATTGAAGCGAGCGCGCCTGAAGCCGCCGCGCATCCCGGGTTCGACGCCCGGGCGATCGCGCTGGCGGCAGGCACCTGTCAGCAACTGGCGCGGATTGGCGTCTGGCAGGCGATTGCTGATTGCGCAACGGCGATCAACACGGTATATGTCAGCGATCGCGGCCATGCCGGTTTTGTCACTCTGGACGCGCAGGATTACAGCATCGCTGCGTTGGGGCAGGTTGTGGAGCTGCATGATGTCGGTCAGCGACTGTTTGCGCTGTTGCGCAAAGCGCCGGGCGTGACGCTGCATTGCCCGGATCGCGTTGCCAGCGTGGCGCGGACGCAAGAAAAGGTGAATGTCACTCTGGAAAACGGCGACGTGATTTCTGGTCATGTCGTGGTGGCGGCCGACGGTACGCACTCCGCCCTGGCGACCGCCTGCGGCGTGGACTGGCAGCAGCAGCCTTATGAACAACTGGCGGTGATTGCCAATGTTGCGACTGCTATCGCGCATGATGGACGTGCGTTTGAACGCTTTACCCAACACGGCCCGCTGGCGATGTTGCCGATGTCCGAAGGTCGCTGTTCGCTGGTGTGGTGCCATCCGCTTGAACAGCGCGATGAGATCATGCGCTGGTCGGATGAACGTTTTTGCCATGAGCTACAGTCGGCGTTTGGCTGGCGGCTGGGACGAATCACCCATGCGGGTAAGCGCAGCGCTTATCCGTTAGCGCTCACCACGGCGGCCAAAGCGATAACCCATCGCACCGTGCTGGTCGGCAATGCGGCGCAGACGCTGCATCCTATCGCCGGGCAAGGGTTTAACCTGGGGCTGCGCGATGTGATGAGCCTTGCCGAAACGCTGGTGCAGGCGCATGAGTCTGGGGCGGACGTCGGCGAGTACGGCGTGCTTTCTGAGTACCAGTCGCGCCGTCAGGCTGACAGAGAGGCGACGGTTGGCATAACGGATAGCCTGGTGCATCTGTTTGCTAACCGCTGGGCGCCGCTGGTTGCCGGGCGCAACGTCGGCTTAATGGCGATGGAGTTATTGCCTCCCCTTCGCGACACGTTGGCAAAACGGACGTTGGGCTGGGTCGCACGATAATTTACCGGTAGGTCGGAATAAAGAAGTAGGCCTGATTAGCGCAGCGCCATCAGGCAATGCCGCGGAAGTAATGTAATGCCGGATGGTGGCTTTGCCTTATCCGGCCTACGGTTTTTGATTGTCCTATTTTCAGGAGTACACAGTGCAAAGTGTTGATGTAGCCATTGTTGGCGGAGGCATGGTAGGCCTGGCTGTCGCCTGCGGTTTGCAGGGCAGCGGTTTACGCGTGGCCGTTCTGGAACAGCGCGTTCCACAGCCGCTGGCGAGCGACGCTCCCCCGGCATTACGCGTGTCGGCTATCAATGCCGCCAGTGAAAAACTGCTTACGCGTCTTGGGGTCTGGTCAGACATTCTTGCTCGCCGCGCAAGCTGCTATCACGGTATGGAAGTCTGGGATAAAGACAGCTTTGGCCGCATCGAGTTTGATGACAAAAGCATGGGATACAGCCACCTGGGGCACATCATTGAAAATTCGGTGATCCACTACGCGCTATGGCAAAAGGCGCAGCAGTCAGCGGATATTACCCTGATGGCGCCGGCTGAATTGCAGCAGGTCGCCTGGGGAGAAAATGAAACCTTCCTGACCCTGAAAGATGGCGCGATGCTGACGGCAAGGCTGGTGATTGGCGCAGACGGCGCGAACTCCTGGCTGCGCAACAAAGCGGATATTCCGCTGACCTTCTGGGATTACCGTCATCATGCGCTGGTGGCGACCATCCGCACCGAAGAGGCGCACGGCGCCGTTGCGCGTCAGGCGTTTCATGGCGAAGGCATCCTGGCGTTCCTGCCATTAAGCGATCCGCATCTGTGTTCCATTGTCTGGTCGCTGTCTCCGCAGGACGCTGAGCATATGCAGCAGGCGAGTGAGGATGCGTTCAATCGGGCGCTGAACGTCGCGTTTGATAACCGCCTCGGCTTATGCCTCGTTGAGAGCGAACGCCAGGTGTTCCCGCTGACGGGACGCTATGCGCGTCAGTTTGCCGCACACCGGCTGGCGCTGGTGGGCGACGCCGCACATACCATCCATCCGCTGGCGGGGCAGGGGGTGAACCTCGGCTTTATGGACGCCGCAGAGTTGATCGATGAACTCAAACGTCTGCAACGCCAGGGCAAAGACATTGGTCAATACCTCTATTTGCGTCGCTACGAGCGCAGCCGTAAGCACAGCGCCGCGATGATGCTGGCAGGTATGCAAGGTTTTCGCGAACTGTTTGCCGGAGAGAACCCGGCGAAGAAATTGCTGCGCGATATTGGTCTGAAACTGGCCGATACTCTTCCGGGCGTAAAACCGCAACTGATTCGTCAGGCGATGGGATTGAACGATCTGCCTGAGTGGCTCCGCTAAGCATTTCCCTCCTGCTTCTGAGAGTTTGAAACCCGTCACATTTTCCTCTCCCGGCCTTCGCGCCGGGACGCTTTCCTCATTTGAAATAATCTAATTTCACCTCTCTTTTCGCATTAGTTTTTTTAATATTACGATTTTCAACTATCGTCATTTTTGACATTTTTTCCACATTTAATATGGGTGTGTGCGGGATGGTTACGTATTTTATTATCGTTTATGGAGGTGGTTTGTTTATTTTGTGGTTTTTTATGCTGAGGTGGGTTTGGCGTTTTTTGGTCATAAGCTAATGTGATGGTTAATTTTGCCTTATGGTTTAGCGTCTGCTTCGGTGGTAAGTTCAGGTAAAAGAGAACGTTTGCGTCGAAGCCCTGGAGTGGCTGCGACGCCGGGTTTCGTGGCGAAGATTTCACCATGAAATGGTTGTAAGCCCCGCTTATTCAATGAGGACAAGATGGCTCAACAGACTCCTTTATACGAACAACACACGCTTTGTGGCGCGCGCATGGTGGATTTCCATGGCTGGATGATGCCGCTGCACTATGGTTCTCAACTTGATGAGCACCATGCAGTTCGCACTGATGCCGGTATGTTTGATGTGTCGCATATGACCATCGTCGATCTACGCGGCAGCCGCACCCGGGAGTTTTTGCGTTATCTGCTGGCGAATGACGTGGCGAAACTCACAAAGACCGGTAAAGCCCTCTACTCTGGCATGCTCAATGCCTCGGGCGGCGTGATAGATGACCTGATTGTCTATTACTTCACTGAAGATTTCTTCCGCCTCGTTGTAAACTCCGCCACCCGCGAAAAAGACCTCTCCTGGATTACCCAACACGCCGAACCTTACGCCATCGACATCACCGTTCGTGACGACCTGTCGCTGATTGCGGTACAGGGGCCGAATGCGCAGGCGAAAGCGGCCACGCTGTTTACTGAAGAACAGCGCAAGGCGGTGGAAGGCATGAAACCGTTCTTTGGCGTGCAGGCGGGCGATCTGTTTATTGCAACAACCGGTTATACCGGCGAAGCAGGCTATGAAATTGCGATGCCAAACGAAAAGGCGGCGGATTTCTGGCGTGCGCTGGTGGAATCCGGCGTGAAGCCGTGTGGCCTGGGCGCGCGTGATACGCTGCGTCTGGAAGCGGGTATGAACCTGTATGGTCAGGAGATGGATGAAGGCGTCTCTCCGCTGGCGGCGAACATGGGCTGGACCATCGCCTGGGAACCGGCCGATCGCGATTTTATTGGTCGCGAAGCGCTGGAAGTCCAGCGTGAAAAAGGCACCGAACAACTGGTGGGTCTGGTTATGACCGAGAAAGGCGTACTGCGTAACGAACTGCCGGTACGCTTTACCGATGCCCAGGGGAATCAGCTGGAAGGCGTTATCACCAGCGGCACTTTCTCTCCAACGCTGGGCTATAGCATTGCGCTGGCGCGCGTTCCGGCGGGTATTGGCGAGACGGCGATCGTGCAGATCCGCAACCGCGAAATGCCAGTAAAAGTCACTAAACCTGTTTTTGTGCGTAACGGCAAAGCCGTCGCGTGATTCATCCTTTTTTGGAGATTTATTGATGAGCAACGTACCTGTAGAACTGAAATACAGCAAAGAACACGAATGGCTGCGCAAAGAAGCAGACGGTACTTACACGGTTGGCATCACGGAACACGCTCAGGAATTGCTGGGCGATATGGTTTTTGTCGATCTGCCAGACGTCGGCGCCACCGTTGCGGCGGGCGATGACTGCGCGGTAGCAGAATCGGTAAAAGCCGCTTCTGATATTTATGCGCCGGTGAGCGGTGAGATTGTGGCGGTAAACGACGCGCTCAGCGACTCCCCTGAACTGGTCAACAGCGAGCCGTATGCGGGTGGCTGGATCTTCAAAATCAAAGCCAGCGACGAAAGCGAAATCGACTCGCTGCTGGATGCAACCGCATACGAAGCATTGTTAGAAGACGAATAAATACGCTTCATCCTTCACGCAGCAGGTGTGTTGGCTTCCTCGCTCACCCCAGTCACTTACTTATGTAAGCTCCTGGGGGTTCTCTGCGTCTCCGCCGTCCTGCAACGTGAATGATTTTGCGTATTCGTTTTCGCACGCGTAGGCCCGGTAAGCGTTAGCGCCACCGGGCAATTGAGCCAGAGACAATCACGATTCACAGCACGTTTCAGGAACCATCGCCCATGACACAGACGCTAAGCCAGCTTGAAAACAGCGGCGCTTTCATTGAACGCCACATTGGACCGGACGCCGCACAGCAGCAAGAGATGCTGAATACCGTTGGCGCCGAGTCGTTAAACGCGCTGATCGGCCAGATTGTGCCGAAAGACATTCAGCTTGCCACGCCGCCGCAGGTAGGTGAAGCGGCGACGGAATACGCCGCGCTGGCCGAATTAAAAGCGATTGCCGGTCGCAACAAGCGCTTCACGTCTTACATTGGCATGGGTTATACCGCGGTGCAGCTGCCGCCGGTTATCCTGCGCAATATGCTGGAAAATCCGGGCTGGTACACCGCGTATACGCCTTATCAGCCGGAAGTTTCGCAGGGGCGTCTGGAAGCGCTGCTGAATTTCCAGCAGGTGACGCTGGATCTGACCGGGCTGGATATGGCCTCCGCTTCGTTGCTGGATGAAGCAACCGCTGCCGCAGAAGCGATGGCGATGGCAAAACGCATCAGCAAACTGAAAAACGCCAACCGTTTCTTTGTCGCCTCTGACGTTCACCCGCAAACGCTGGACGTCGTGCGCACCCGCGCGGAGACCTTCGGTTTTGATGTGATCGTCGATGACGCGGAAAAAGTGCTGGATCACCAGGATGTGTTCGGCGTGCTGTTGCAGCAGGTTGGCACCACCGGTGAAGTCCACGACTACAGCGCGCTGATTAGCGAACTGAAATCACGTAAAGTTATCGTCAGCGTAGCCGCCGATTTTATGGCGCTGGTGCTGCTGACGGCACCGGGTAAACAGGGCGCGGACATTGTGTTCGGCTCTGCGCAACGCTTCGGCGTACCGATGGGCTACGGCGGCCCACACGCGGCGTTCTTTGCCGCCAAAGATGAATTCAAACGTTCCATGCCGGGCCGTATTATCGGCGTATCGAAAGATGCGGCGGGCAATACCGCACTGCGCATGGCGATGCAGACTCGCGAGCAGCATATCCGTCGCGAGAAAGCGAACTCCAATATTTGTACTTCGCAGGTGCTGCTGGCCAACATTGCCAGCCTGTATGCCGTTTATCACGGTCCGGTTGGGCTGAAGCGCATTGCTAATCGCATTCACCGCCTGACCGACATTCTGGCGGCGGGCCTGCAACAAAAAGGGCTGAAACTGCGCCATGCGCATTACTTCGACACCCTGTGCGTAGAGGTGGCCGATAAAGCCGCCGTCCTGGCGCGCGCGGAGGCCGCAGAGATCAACCTGCGCAGCGACATCCACAACGCTGTTGGCATCACGCTGGATGAAACGACAACCCGCGAAAACGTGCTGCAACTGTTCTCTGTACTGCTGGGTGACGACCACGGTCTGAACATTGATACGCTGGATAAAGACGTGGCGCACGATAGCCGCTCTATCCAGGAGAGTATGCTGCGTGATGACGCGATCCTGACGCACCCGGTGTTCAACCGTTACCACAGCGAAACGGAGATGATGCGCTACATGCACTCGCTGGAGCGTAAAGATCTGGCGCTGAACCAGGCAATGATCCCGCTGGGTTCCTGTACCATGAAGCTGAACGCGGCGGCGGAGATGATCCCCATCACCTGGCCGGAATTTGCGGAACTGCATCCGTTCTGCCCGGCAGATCAGGCGGAAGGGTATCATCAGATGATCAACCAGCTTTCTGACTGGCTGGTGAAACTGACGGGCTATGACGCCGTGTGTATGCAGCCGAACTCCGGCGCGCAGGGCGAATACGCGGGCCTGCTGGCGATTCGTCATTATCATGAAAGCCGCAACGACGGGCATCGCGATATCTGTCTGATCCCGGCCTCCGCTCACGGCACCAACCCGGCTTCCGCACAGATGGCGGGTATGCAGGTGGTGGTGGTCGCATGCGATAAGAACGGCAACATCGATCTGGCGGATCTGCGCGCTAAAGCCGAGCAGGCGGGTGACAATCTCTCCTGCATCATGGTGACTTACCCATCCACCCACGGCGTGTACGAAGAAACCATTCGTGAAGTGTGCGAGATCGTGCATCAGTTCGGCGGCCAGGTATACCTCGATGGCGCAAACATGAACGCGCAGGTTGGCATTACCTCTCCGGGCTTCATCGGCGCGGATGTTTCACACCTCAACCTGCATAAAACCTTCTGCATTCCGCACGGCGGCGGCGGCCCTGGTATGGGGCCGATCGGCGTGAAATCACATCTGGCACCGTTTGTTCCGGGTCACAGCGTGGTGCAGATCGAAGGGATGCTGACCCGTCAGGGCGCGGTGTCCGCCGCACCGTTCGGCAGCGCATCCATTCTGCCGATCAGCTGGATGTACATCCGCATGATGGGCGCGGAAGGGCTGAAGCAGGCGAGCCAGGTGGCGATTCTGAACGCCAACTATATCGCCAGCCGCCTGAAAGACGCGTATCCGGTGCTGTATACCGGTCGCGATGGCCGCGTGGCGCACGAGTGTATTCTCGACATCCGCCCGCTGAAAGAAGAAACCGGCATCAGCGAGCTGGATATTGCCAAGCGTTTGATCGACTACGGTTTCCACGCGCCGACCATGTCGTTCCCGGTGGCGGGAACGTTGATGGTTGAACCGACGGAATCTGAAAGCAAGATGGAACTGGATCGCTTTATCAATGCGATGCTGGCGATTCGCGCGGAAATCGATCGCGTGAAAGCCAGTGAGTGGCCGCTGGAGGATAACCCGCTGGTTAACGCGCCGCACACGCAGAATGAGCTGGTCGCGGAGTGGAACCACGGATACAGCCGTGAAGTCGCGGTGTTCCCGGCGGGGGTAGCGAACAAGTACTGGCCGACCGTGAAACGCCTTGATGACGTTTACGGCGACCGTAACCTGTTCTGCTCCTGCGTACCGATGAGCGAATATCAGTAATCTCTCTGCCATGCTGTAGGCCGGGTAAGCGCAAGCGCTACCCGGCTTTTTTTTATTCGGAGACAGAACTTGTCGGCCGGATAAGGTATTAGCCGCCACCCGGCAAAAAATTACAGCTTCTCGCCGTTGCTGGCGATAACCTCTTTATACCAGGTAAAACTTTTCTTCCGCGAGCGCGCCATATCGCCGCTGCCGTCGTCATGCTTGTTCACGTAAATAAAACCGTAACGCTTGCTGTATTGCCCGGTCGTGAATGACACGCAATCGATGCAGCCCCACGGCGTATAGCCCATCAGATCCACGCCATCATACGTCACCGCTTTCATCATCTCTTCTACGTGAGCACGCAGATAGTCGATGCGGTAATCGTCGTTGATGCTGCCGTCTTCTTCCACTTTGTCATAGGCGCCAAACCCATTTTCCACAATAAACAGCGGTTTCTGATAGCGTTCATACAGCTCGCACAGGGAATAACGCAGGCCGACCGGGTCAATCTGCCAGCCCCAGTCGGAAGCTTTGACGTGCGGATTCGGCACGCTGCCCTCGAAGCCGGAAATGGCATCGCCGCTACCGCCTTCTGCTTTTACTGCGTTAGTCATGTAATAGCTGAAGCCAAGGTAATCGCAGGTGCCTTCGCGCAGAATCTCCGCGTCGCCAGCGTCCATGTTGATGTTAAAGCCGCGACGTTCCCATTCGTTCAGTACGTAAGACGGGTAGTAGCCGCGTAGCTGAACGTCGGTAAACACATAGCGCTCACGCATGGATTCCTGCGCGAACATGACATCTTCCGGCTTACAGGAAAACGGATAGAGCGCGACCATCGCCAGCATACAGCCGACCTTCATCTCCGGGTTGATGCGGCGTGCCGCCTTCACCGCCAGCGCGCTGGCGACAAACTGGTGATGCAGCACCTGATACATGGTTTCTTCCGGGTTTTCATGCTCGGTATACACCACGCCGGAACAGCAGTAGCCAAACAGCGGCGCACGCCAGTTGCGCTGGTTGTTGATCTCGTTGAAGGTCATCCAGTATTTGACTTTGTGCTTGTAGCGCTCAAATACCACCTCCGCGAAGCGGACGAAGAAATCCACCACTTTACGGTTGGTCCAGCCGCCGTATTGCTGTACCAGATGCAGCGGCATTTCAAAGTGGGAGAGGGTGATGACTGGTTCGATGTTGTATCTGAGCAACTCATCGAACATATCATCGTAGAATTTCAGCCCTTCTTCGTTCGGTTGCGTCTCGTCACCCTGCGGGAAAATGCGGGTCCAGGCGATGGAGGTGCGAAAGCATTTAAACCCCATCTCGGCGAGCAGCTTAATGTCTTCTTTATAGTGACCGTAAAAATCGACCGCTTCATGGTTCGGATAATATTTACCTGCTACGACTTGTCGGGTGATTTCACGCGGTACGCCATGTGCTCCGCCGGTCAGCACATCACAGATGCTCGGCCCTTTGCCGCCTTTGTTCCAGCCGCCTTCAACCTGATGAGCGGCAACTGCGCCGCCCCATAAGAAATCTTTTGGTAAGGTGAGTTTTTTCATTGTTGCTCAATCTCAAATTAATACAATCTGATTTTGAGTCTAACAAAGGAAGGCAAAAAGTCACGATATAACAAAATAGCGCTGGTGTAATTTGTTACGTCCAAAAAACAAATTGTTTTTTTACGCTAATTTTTTCGCCAGCTTACGGCCTAATGATTCAAGAATATAGATAACGGGGATCTGCGTTGTAATATCATAAACGCCAGCAATACGGGTTTGTGGTACATGCCAGGAGAGATTAAAATCAGCCAGCTTTGCCAGCGCCGAGTGTTCATGGCTGGTAATCGACAGCACTTTGCAGTTGTGCAGGCTGAACTGGCTGGCAAAACGCAGGATCTCCGCAGTCTCTCCCGATACTGAAAGCACAATCGCCAGCGCGTTTTTTGCCATATCGTTGGTGACCGGAAAATAAGGATCGTCAATATGATTACTGAATTTCCCGACGTTAGAGAAAAAACGTGCGCCATATTTTGCCAGCGCGCCGGAAGTTCCTGCGCCGACAAATATAATACGTTCGGAAGATAAAATGATATCGACAGCCTGATCGAGTAATTTATCAAACTCATCGTTATTGACGCTTTTAAAGAAACTGATAATTTCGCTGGCGCCAAAATTAGCCTGTTGCGGCTCATCCTGCTCTAAATATAATTTAAAGCGCACGCGGAATTCAGAGTAGCCGTCACAGTGAAGTTTGCGACAAAAGCGCAGCACGGTGGTGGTGGAAACGCCCACGGCATCAGCCAGTTCGCGAATGGTCATGTACATGACTTTGTCACGGTTTTTGATGACATAGTTGTAGACCAGCATCTCAAGATTGTTGAGACTGGCGATGGCAGCGTGGGAGAACATACTCACAATGGCAAAACTCACTCATCAGACTTCATCTACAGGGAATAATAACATGCAGCCAAATGACATCACTTTTTTTCAGCGTTTCCAGGATGACATTCTGGCCGGACGCAAAACTATCACCATTCGTGACGAGTCCGAATCACACTTCAAAGCCGGGGATATTCTACGGGTTGGACGCTTCGAAGATGAGGGTTACTTCTGCACAATTGAGGTTGTTGGCACTTCAACCGTCACGCTGGACACGCTAACGGAAAAACATGCCCGGCAGGAAAACATGACGCTTGAAGAGCTTAAACATGTGATTGCCGGGATTTACCCGGATCAGACGCAATTTTATGTGATTGATTTTAAATGCCTTTGATTTTAATGAACAACTGTTAGTTGAAAAATAAGTTTCAACATCATGATTTACAAAGATTAATCTTAAGTTGATATTTATTTTAGCTAACAGGTGTTCACTGGAACCATTCTCAGTTACGCTAGGAACGCTATCACGATTGTGAACGTTCTTTGGAGTAAGCTATGGTGCAGAAACCATTAATCGCACAGGGATATTCGCTGGCAGAGGAAATTGCCAATAGCATCAGCCACGGTATTGGGTTGGTGTTTGGTATTGTCGGTCTGGTGCTGTTACTGGTTCAGGCGGTAGACGCGAATGCCAGTGCAACGGCCATTACCAGCTACAGCCTGTACGGCGGCAGCATGATCCTGCTGTTTCTTGCTTCAACCCTCTACCACGCGATTCCGCATCAGCGGGCGAAGATCTGGCTGAAAAAATTCGACCACTGCGCTATCTATCTGCTGATTGCCGGAACCTATACGCCGTTTTTGCTGGTGGGGCTGGATTCGCCGCTGGCGCGTGGGCTGATGATTGTCATCTGGAGCCTGGCGCTGCTCGGTATTTTATTCAAGCTGACTATTGCCCACCGGTTTAAGGTTCTCTCGCTGGTAACGTATTTAACGATGGGGTGGCTGTCGCTGATTGTGGTTTATCAACTGGCGATCAAACTGGCGGCGGGAGGCGTGACGCTGCTGGCGGTCGGCGGCGTGGTCTATTCGCTAGGCGTGATTTTCTACGTCTGCAAACGCATTCCCTATAACCATGCAATCTGGCACGGGTTCGTGCTGGGCGGCAGCGTGTGCCACTTTCTGGCGATCTATCTGTACGTAGGGCAGGTCTGACACACTGTTGCCGGATGGCGGCTACGCCTTATCCGGCCTACGAGGGATGGGGCCTGAAACCCAACTGCCGGATGGCGGCTAATACCTTATCCGGCCTGCATGGCGCACTGAACCGTAGGCCTGATAAGCGCAGCGCCATCAGGCGTTATTCTTTTTACTCTTCCAGCGAATAGGGCAGCGGTACGATGTGCAGAGTATTCGCATCATCGCGTACGCGAAATACGCTGTCAGCTTCCATATCGTTGTTCATGACCACCTGCACCAGAACCTGGCCGTCATCCAGTTGCACTGCCGCAAGAACGGTGCCGGTACGACGCCAGTTCTCACCCATCTGCAACTCCAGATCTTCTCCGGCTTCCGGTACGCGGCTGGCTTTACCCGCCAGAGACCAGAGCGCGCGTTTGTTCGCACCGCGGAATTTTGCCCGGGCGACCATCTCCTGCCCGCTGTAGCAGCCTTTCTTAAAGCTGATACCGCCCAGCGCCTGTAGGTTGGTTGCCTGCGGTATAAATTGCCCGCTGTTCGCGGAGTCAATGACCGGAATGCCCGCTTCAATATCCAGCGCCAGCCACTGCTGGCTGTTGTTCAGCGCCGCTTCGCCACGCAGTTTTTCAGTCAGGGATTCAGCCGTGGCGACATCCGTAATCAACAGAAAACGTTCCACCGGATGTTCAAACCAAAGCAGGGTAGACGCCCCTTCGCTCACGACCTGTTTTTCGCTGTTCGGTAACTCGCTAAAGATATTCGCCAGCGCTGCGCGAGCCTGAAAACCAGCGATACCGAGCAGAACACGCTCATCGTCAGGTGTGATCGCGACTTTAGAGAACACGGCGTATTTTTTCAGCTCGGTCAGTTGGGCCTCGCGCAGACTGCGGCGTTCAATCCAGGCAAAACCGTCGCCGTCGCGGAACAGACGCAGGTTGCTCCACATCTTCCCTTTTGCATCGCAATGGGCGACCAGTAAGTGTTGCTGTTCGGTAAGCTGGTTGACGTCCGCGGTGACCTGACCTTGCATATACTTCTCGCTGTCGGCGCCGGTGATCGAGGCCAGCGCCCAGTCATCGAGAGTGATCAGCGTCAGAGGCAAACGGGCTGACGCGGACGGTTGACGAGGAGGAAAAGGTGTAAAAGCCATAATAATGTCCTGATTTGCTTAACGCAGTAATAGTGACTAATGGTAAAAGAGCTATAGCCCATTGCAAGCGGTTTAAACATCCCATTTGTGCCTTATCGCCCGCTTTGCGAGGCGCGATGCAAAATCGATGAACCCTTTGACTTAATGTGGTTTTATTTGCCGATCATGCTTCCGTTTATGGAGATTCCCGTAAAAGAACATGAAAAACACGTTACAATAGCCGGGTACTTCATTTTCGCGAGACAGGAAGAAGAACATGGATATTAATAACAAAGCACGTATTCATTGGGCATGCCGTCGCGGTATGCGTGAGCTCGACATTTCTATCATGCCGTTTTTCGAACATGAGTACGATAACTTAAGCGATGAAGAAAAATGCATCTTTGTTCGTTTGCTGGAATGCGACGATCCTGATTTATTTAACTGGTTGATGAACCACGGTAAACCGGGTGATGCAGAGCTGGAACAAATGGTGAAACTCATCCAGACACGGAATCGGGAACGTGGTCCTGTGGCAATCTGATTTACGCGTCTCCTGGCGCGCACAATGGCTCTCTTTGCTCATTCATGGGCTTGTCGCCGCATTGGTTTTATTGATGCCCTGGCCATTGAGCTACACGCCGCTCTGGCTGATATTGCTTTCGCTGGTGGTGTTCGACTGTGTGCGCAGTCAGCGGCGGATTAATACCCGACAGGGCGAAATTAAATTGCTGATGGATGGGCGTTTACGTTGGCAAGGGCAAGACTGGACGATTCAGGGCCCGCCCTGGATGCTTAAAACTGGCATGATGCTGCGTTTGCGCGCCGACAGCGGGAAGCGTCAGCACTTGTGGCTGGCGGCGGACAGCATGGATGACGCAGAGTGGCGGGATTTACGGCGGTTAATGCTGCAACAGGCGACGCAGGGGTAACGCTGACGAAGGCCTGATGGCGCGCAGCTTTAAGGCCTACGGTTCGGTGCGCCATGCAGGCCGGACAGGGCGTTCACGCCGCCATCCGGCAAAACGGTCAGCAGGAATAGTGCTCTGCCATCTCACCGAGAATTTGCTCGCACCAGGCCTGGATGCGCTCATCGCTGAGATCGTACTGGTTGGTTTCATCCAGCGCCAGGCCGACAAAAAGTTGCCCATCGGCAATGACCGGTTTCGGGCTGGTGAACTCATAGCCTTCGGTAGGCCAGTAGCCGACAAATTTAACGCCTTTGGTGACAAGTTTGTCATGCAGCATACCCAGCGCATCCAGGAACCACTCGCCGTAGCCCAACTGGTCGCCCATGCCGTAGAGCGCGACAATTTTGCCTTCCAGCTTGAGATCGTCCAGTTGATTCCAGACGGCTTCCCAGTCTTCCTGTATTTCACCAAAATCCCAGGTCGGAATGCCTAAAATGAGCACATCGTACTGCTCCATTAAGGTCGGAGAGTCATCCTTGAGGTTGTGTAATGTGACCAGTTCCGGGCCAATAATGTCGCGAATTTTTTCCGCTGCCATTTCGGTATAGCAGGTGCTGGAACCATAAAAAAGGCCGATATTCATGACGTACTGCTCTCGATTCTTGCGATGACGATGCGGCTAGTGTACCAGAAAGGCGTCGGCTTCAGGCATAATGGCGTTGATTTAACACGCAGAGGGGCCCGAGATGGATAAGGATCTGGCGCGTATCGAGCAGTTTCTCGATGCCCTGTGGCTGGAGCGTAATCTGGCGGAAAATACGCTGAGCGCGTATCGGCGCGACTTGTCGATGGTGGTTGAATGGTTGCATCATCGTGGAAAAACGCTGGCGACGGTGCAGAGCGATGATTTGCAAACGCTGCTGGCGGAACGTATGGATGGCGGGTATAAAGCCACCAGTTCCGCACGGTTGTTGAGCGCCACGCGGCGCTTCTTTCAGTATCTGTACCGTGAAAAATTTCGTGAGGACGATCCGAGCGCGCAGCTCGCGTCGCCCAAACTTCCGCAGCGTTTGCCAAAAGATCTCAGCGAAGCACAAGTTGAGAGATTATTACAGTCGCCAGTTGTTGACCAACCGCTGGAATTACGCGACAAAGCAATGCTGGAAGTGCTGTATGCGACGGGCCTGCGCGTTTCTGAGCTGGTCGGGCTGACCATGAGCGATATCAGCCTGCGCCAGGGCGTCGTGCGGGTTATCGGTAAAGGCAATAAAGAACGTCTGGTGCCGTTGGGCGAAGAGGCGGTGTACTGGCTGGAGACGTATCTGGAGCACGGGCGCCCGTGGCTGTTGAACGGCGTGTCGATTGACGTTTTATTTCCCAGCCAGCGGGCGCAACAAATGACGCGTCAGACCTTCTGGCACCGCATTAAACACTATGCCGTGCTGGCGGGAATCGACAGCGAAAAGCTGTCGCCGCACGTTTTGCGTCACGCTTTCGCCACCCATTTGCTGAATCATGGCGCTGACTTACGCGTTGTACAGATGCTGCTTGGGCATAGCGATCTCTCGACCACACAAATTTATACTCATGTCGCAACGGAGCGCTTGCGTCAACTTCATCAACAGCATCACCCGCGAGCGTGAGTGCTGACAGGAAAGGATAGGTTATGAAAAAACGTTTTATGATGTTCACCCTGCTGGCGGCGGCATTTTCGGGAATGGTTCATGCGGACGATGCAGCCATTAGCCAGTCGCTGACTAAGCTGGGCGTGCAGAGCACGGAAATTCAGCCCGCGCCGGTTGCAGGCATGAAAACCGTGCTGACCAACAGCGGCGTGCTGTACGTCACCGACGATGGTAAGCATATTATTCAGGGGCCGATGTATGACGTCAGCGGCGCGTCGCCGGTAAATGTCACCAATCAGTTGCTGATGAAACACCTGAATGCGCTGGAAAAAGAGATGATTGTTTACAAAGCGCCGCAGGAAAAACACGTCATCACCATCTTTACCGACATCACCTGCGGATACTGTCACAAGCTGCATGAAGAGATGAAAGACTATAACGCGCTGGGGATTACCGTGCGTTATCTGGCCTTCCCGCGCCAGGGGCTGGAAAGCCAGGCCGAGCAGGATATGAAGTCCATCTGGTGCGCGAAAGACCGAAACAAAGCCTTTGATGAGGCGATGGCGGGCAAAGGCGTGAAAGCCGCCACCTGCGATATCGATATCGCCAATCATTATGCGCTGGGTGTGCAGTTCGGCGTGAGCGGCACGCCAGCGATTGTGCTGAGCAACGGCTATGTGGTGCCTGGCTATCAGGGGCCGAAAGAGATGAAGGCGTTCCTTGACGCGCACCAGAAACAGACCAGCGGTAAATAATTCGCGTGAAACAACAGATACAACTTCGTCGGCGTGAGGCCGACGAGACAGCTGAGCTGCCTGCTGACCTGCCGCCGCTGCTGCGCCGTTTATACGCCAGCCGGGGCGTACGCAGCGCGCAGGAGCTGGAGCGCAGCGTAAAAGGGATGCTGCCGTGGCAGCAGCTTAGCGGCGTCGAAAAGGCGGTTGAGATCCTCTATAACGCGTTTCGCGAGGGGACTCGCATCGTCGTCGTGGGCGATTTTGACGCGGATGGCGCCACCAGTACGGCGCTTAGCGTCCTCGGTATGCGTTCGCTGGGCTGTAACAATATCAGCTACCTGGTGCCAAACCGTTTTGAAGACGGCTACGGATTAAGCCCGGAAGTGGTCGATCAGGCGCATGCTCGCGGCGCGCAGCTGATTGTGACGGTGGATAACGGTATCTCTTCTCATACCGGTGTGGAACATGCCAGAGCGTTGGGGATTCCGGTGGTAGTGACCGATCACCACCTGCCGGGCGATACGCTACCTGACGCAGAAGCCATCATTAACCCGAATCTGCGAGATTGCGATTTCCCGTCGAAGTCGCTGGCAGGCGTTGGCGTGGCGTTCTATCTGATGCTGGCGCTGCGCACTTTCCTGCGTGATAAAGGCTGGTTTGATGAGCGTGGCATTACGCCGCCGAATCTGGCGGAACTGCTCGACCTGGTCGCGTTAGGCACGGTGGCGGACGTGGTGCCGCTGGACGCCAATAACCGCATCCTGACGTGGCAGGGGTTGAGCCGTATCCGCGCCGGAAAATGTCGCCCAGGCATTAAGGCGCTGCTTGAGGTGTCGAACCGCGATCCGCAGAAGCTGGCGGCCAGCGATTTAGGCTTTGCGCTGGGGCCGCGTCTAAATGCCGCAGGGCGGCTGGATGATATGTCCGTCGGCGTGGCGTTGCTGCTGTGTGATAACATCGGCGAAGCGCGGGTGCTGGCGAATGAGCTGGATGCGCTGAACCAGACGCGTAAAGAGATCGAACAGGGGATGCAGGCGGAAGCGCTAACCCTGTGCGAGAAACTGGAACGCAGCCGTGAAACGCTGCCTGGCGGCCTGGCGATGTATCATCCAGAATGGCATCAGGGCGTGGTCGGCATTCTGGCTTCGCGCATTAAAGAGCGCTTCCATCGCCCGGTGATTGCTTTTGCGCCCGCCGGTGACGGTACGCTGAAAGGTTCCGGTCGTTCCATTCAGGGGCTGCATATGCGCGATGCGCTGGAGCGTCTGGATACGCTGTATCCGGGGATGATGCTCAAATTCGGCGGCCATGCGATGGCGGCAGGATTGTCACTGGAAGAGGCGCAGTTTGAACATTTCCAGCAGCGTTTTGGCGAGCTGGTGACCGAGTGGCTCGACCCATCTCTGCTACAGGGCGAAGTAGTTTCTGACGGCCCGCTGAGCGTGGCTGAGATGACGATGGAAGTGGCGCAACTGCTGCGTGACGCGGGGCCGTGGGGGCAGATGTTCCCGGAACCGCTGTTTGACGGACGTTTTCGCCTGTTGCAGCAGCGGCTGGTCGGCGAACGCCACCTGAAAGTGATGGTCGAACCGGTTGGCGGCGGCCCGCTGCTGGACGGCATTGCGTTTAACGTTGATACCGCCTGCTGGCCGGATAACGGCGTACGCGAAGTTCAGCTTGCCTATAAGCTGGATATCAATGAGTTTCGCGGCAACCGTAGCCTACAGCTGATCATTGATCACCTCTGGCCAAATTGACAACAGTATATTAATGAGAGCGCGAATCCGGTAGAATTCCGCTCTTATCACTGCATTTTGACTAGTCCAATAAAAGAAATCAGACCATGTTTGAAATTAACCCGGTAAATAACCGCATTCAGGACCTCACGGAACGCTCTGACGTTCTTAGGGGGTATCTTTGACTATGATGCCAAGAAAGAGCGTCTGGAAGAAGTAAACGCCGAGCTGGAACAGCCGGATGTCTGGAACGAACCCGAACGCGCGCAGGCGCTGGGCAAAGAGCGTTCCTCCCTTGAAGCGATTGTCGACACCCTCGACCAAATGACTCAGGGTCTGGAAGATGTTTCCGGGCTGCTGGAGCTGGCTGTAGAAGCCGACGACGAAGAAACCTTTAACGAAGCCGTAGCTGAACTCGATACGCTGGAAGAAAAGCTGGCGCAGCTGGAATTCCGTCGTATGTTCTCCGGTGAGTATGACAGCGCGGATTGCTACCTCGATATTCAGGCAGGTTCCGGCGGTACTGAAGCGCAGGACTGGGCAAGCATGCTGGAGCGTATGTATCTGCGCTGGGCAGAAGCGCGCGGCTTTAAAACCGAAATTATTGAAGAGTCTGAAGGTGAAGTCGCGGGGATCAAATCCGTCACCATCAAGATTTCCGGCGAATACGCCTATGGCTGGCTGCGTACCGAAACCGGCGTTCATCGCCTGGTGCGTAAGAGCCCGTTCGATTCCGGCGGTCGTCGTCATACCTCGTTCAGCTCCGCGTTCGTCTACCCGGAAGTTGACGATGATATTGATATCGAGATCAACCCGGCAGACCTGCGTATCGACGTTTATCGCGCATCCGGCGCGGGCGGTCAGCACGTTAACCGTACAGAATCTGCGGTACGTATTACGCACATCCCGACCGGGATTGTGACGCAGTGCCAGAACGACCGTTCCCAGCACAAAAACAAAGACCAGGCCATGAAGCAGATGAAAGCGAAGCTTTATGAACTGGAGATGCAGAAGAAAAATGCCGAGAAACAGGCGATGGAAGATAACAAATCCGACATCGGCTGGGGCAGCCAGATTCGTTCTTATGTCCTTGATGACTCCCGCATTAAAGACTTGCGTACCGGGGTTGAGACCCGCAACACGCAGGCGGTGCTGGATGGCAGCCTGGATCAATTTATCGAAGCAAGTTTGAAAGCAGGGTTATGAGGAACCAACATGTCTGAACAACACGCACAGGGCGCTGACGCGGTAACCGATCTTAACAACGAACTGAAAACGCGCCGCGAGAAGCTGGCTAGCCTGCGCGAGCAGGGTATCCCGTTCCCGAATGATTTCCGTCGCGATCACACCTCAGACCAACTGCACGCTGACTTCGACGCGAAAGAGAACGAAGAACTGGAAGCGCTGAACATCGAAGTGTCCGTTGCGGGCCGTATGATGACCCGTCGCATTATGGGTAAAGCGTCTTTCGTTACGTTGCAGGATGTCGGCGGCCGTATTCAGCTGTACGTTGCCCGTGACGATCTGCCGGAAGGCGTTTACAACGAGCAGTTCAAAAAATGGGATCTGGGCGATATCCTCGGCGCGAAAGGGAAGCTGTTCAAGACCAAAACCGGTGAGCTGTCCATCCACTGCACCGAACTGCGTCTGCTGACCAAAGCGCTGCGTCCGCTGCCGGATAAATTCCACGGCTTGCAGGATCAGGAAGCGCGCTATCGCCAGCGTTACCTGGATCTCATCTCTAACGATGAATCCCGTAACACCTTT
Source organism: Citrobacter sp. CK188 (assembly GCF_030333525.1). Lineage (NCBI taxonomy): Bacteria > Pseudomonadati > Pseudomonadota > Gammaproteobacteria > Enterobacterales > Enterobacteriaceae > Citrobacter > Citrobacter sp. CK188. The sequence goes on along the minus strand of NZ_JAOWFU010000034.1, from coordinate 61,353 downwards.
AAAGTCCGTTCACAGATTATGGCGGGTATTCGTCAGTTCATGGTGGGCCGCGGCTTTATGGAAGTGGAAACTCCGATGATGCAGGTGATTCCTGGCGGTGCGGCAGCTCGTCCGTTTATCACCCATCACAATGCGCTGGATCTGGACATGTACCTGCGTATCGCGCCGGAACTGTACCTGAAGCGTCTGGTGGTTGGCGGCTTCGAGCGCGTGTTCGAAATCAACCGCAACTTCCGTAACGAAGGGATCTCCGTTCGTCATAACCCAGAGTTCACCATGATGGAACTCTATATGGCGTATGCGGACTATAAAGACCTGATCGAACTGACCGAATCGCTGTTCCGTACGCTGGCGCAGGATATCCTGGGCAAAACTGAAGTGCCTTACGGCGATGAAGTGTTCGACTTCGGCAAGCCGTTCGAAAAACTGACCATGCGCGAGGCTATCAAGAAATACCGTCCTGAAACGGATATGGCCGATCTGGATAACTTCGACTCCGCCAAAGCGATCGCTGAATCTATCGGCATCAAGGTTGAGAAAAGCTGGGGCCTGGGCCGCATCGTAACTGAGATCTTCGAAGAAGTGGCGGAAGCGCACCTGATTCAGCCGACCTTCATCACCGAATATCCGGCAGAGGTTTCTCCGCTGGCGCGCCGTAACGACGTGAACCCGGAAATCACCGACCGCTTTGAATTCTTCATCGGCGGCCGTGAAATCGGTAACGGCTTTAGCGAGCTGAACGATGCAGAAGATCAGGCGCAGCGTTTCCAGGATCAGGTTAACGCGAAAGAAGCCGGTGACGACGAAGCGATGTTCTACGACGAAGACTACGTTACCGCTCTGGAGCACGGTCTGCCGCCGACAGCGGGTCTGGGAATTGGTATCGACCGCATGGTAATGCTGTTCACCAACAGCCACACCATCCGCGACGTGATTCTGTTCCCGGCGATGCGTCCGGTGAAATAAGACGTGAGATGCCGGATGGCGGCTTCGCCTTATCCGGCCTACGTTTTGCACCTCTGTAGGCCCGGTAAGCGTAGCGCCACCGGGCACAAAGCCGGATGGCGGCTTCGCCTTATCCGGCCTATGTTTTGCACCTCTGTAGGCCCGGTAAGCGTAGCGCCACCGGGCACAAAGCCAGTAAATTAACCCTGGTTATACTCCCGCAACAACTCACGCGCCTTGTCGTCAGACGCCTGCAACACCATCCACGGACTGAACGCCCACGGCGCCGCGCTCAATGCTTGCAGTACGGTTTCCAGGCCGCTCCACTGGTAGTCCATCACTTCATCCGGGTTTACCTGTAGCGCGCTGGTCACCTGCGCGGCGTATACCGGACAGACCTCATTTTCCACGATGCCATTCGGGTCAGTTGCCCGATAGCGAAAATCTGGATAGACGGGCGTCAGGTTGGTAATTTCGACGCCAAGCTCAAAACGGCTGCGTCGGATAATTGCCGCTTCAGTGCTTTCTCCCTGCTGTGGGTGCCCGCATACTGAGTTGGTCCAGACTCCCGGCCACGCTTTTTTACTGAGCGAGCGGCGAGTGACCAGCAATTGCCCCTGCGCGTTAAACAACCAGCATGAGAAGGCGAGATGTAAAAGGGTATCAGAGGTATGAGCCGCATATTTCTCCAGTATGCCGTCAGGATTACCCTGCTCATCCAGCAATATGACATGTTCCCCGGTCATAAAAACTCCTGAATACGAAAATAGCTGCATACTGCTGCAAGCCATATACTCTGGCAACTAGCGTAGTCTATATAGGGTGGAAAGGCATTACCAAAAGTAGCGGTGGCAAGAAGGAGATATCGTGGCACCGATGGCAATACATTGGGCATCTGGCTTTTGGCTGCTATGATAAGGCGTTTGAAATGTTGCGAGGAATAGTTTTGAGTGCAGGACGCCTGAACAACAAGAGCCTGAGTATTGTGATGCTGCTTTGTGCAGGCTTGCTTTTAGCGGGCTGCTCCAGCAATCAATCTTCTGATTCGGGTTCCGTCTATACCGTTAAGCGGGGAGATACGCTCTACCGCATTTCGCGCACGACGGGAACCAGCGTGAAAGAACTTGCCCGCCTGAACGGTATTTCCCCGCCTTACACCATTGAGGTAGGGCAAAAACTGAAACTGGGCGGCGGGGCGAAGCGTTCCGGTTCATCGCGTGCGACCACGGCGAAATCCTCTACGAAAACGGCGGCAGTCAGACCATCCTCTTCTGTGCCGCAATCTTCCTGGCCTCCGGTAGGGCAACGTTGTTGGCGCTGGCCTGCCAGCGGCAAAGTCATTTTGCCTTATTCAACGGCGGAAGGCGGCAACAAAGGCATTGATATTTCCGCCGCGCGCGGTACGCCGATTTATGCGGCAGGGGCAGGGAAGGTGGTCTATGTCGGCAACCAGTTACGCGGTTACGGGAACCTCATCATGATTAAACATAATGAGGATTACATCACCGCTTATGCCCACAACGACACGCTGTTAGTTAACAACGGGCAGAGCGTGAAAGCCGGGCAGAAAATTGCCACAATGGGGAGCACTGATGCGGATTCCGTTCGCTTGCACTTCCAGATTCGCTACCGCGCAACAGCGATTGATCCGCTGCGTTATTTACCGCCGCAGGGGAGCAAACCAAAATGCTGACGGTGAATTAATCGCCAGTCAGTGGGCAAGCACCTTGTCAATAAGAGCGTAAGGTTTATAATGCCTTACGCATCTCGAAGCGGGCGTAGTTCAATGGTAGAACGAGAGCTTCCCAAGCTCTATACGAGGGTTCGATTCCCTTCGCCCGCTCCAGCTTCAAGTTTCCTGAACTCCGCATTCAACTCCCAACAGGATTAACTGCCCGCTATTATGGCATCCGTGCCAGTAGTGCGGTCATTAACAGTCGTATCAACAATCTTCAATAATCAGATATACCGCCTTAACCGGGCCATGCACGCCGACCACCTTGATCAGTTCGATATCCGCCGTTGAGCTGGGGCCACTGATGATGTTAATACACGATGGCATGCGTTCACCGGCCTGCGCTTTCTGATGCAGTTTTTCCGCCAGTTGCGCCACGCGTGGCAGGATGGTGCTCTTGCGTAGCACGAAAATCGAGGACTCCGGCAGCAGGCTTAATGAACGCCCGCGCTCAGGCGCGGAAAACAGCACCACGCCGCCCGATTCCGTTAAGCCGTATTCGGCATACACTACGCCGACTTTCGCTTGTTCGGCCTGGGTAACATTCTCTGCTCCTCGGGCCGGGGCCCAGACCACGGCGTTGCATTCCTGTTGCAAGCGTTCGGTGATGCCCAGTTCAACCAGTCGGCTATCGCCGCTGAGCACCACCGATTTATGCCCCAGTTCTTCACACAGGCGTAACGCCGCTTCCGGCGCCTGCGCTTCGCTGGTCAGTTCGCAGCGTACCAGCATGACATCGCTCGCAAACTGGATAAACGCGTCGCAGCGCTGCTGCTGGCTAAGTTCGGTCAGTCGCTCGTTCGCATAGTTGTTAACCGGCAGCGTATCTGCCTGCGGTTCGAATCGCAGCGGGCGGCCCAGCGCCTGGGCGATGGTGTTTAAAAACGCGCTACGGTTATCCATTCTTTTTCTCCTCTGCCTGATGTTTCTTAAACCAGCTACGGAAACTCTCTCCGTCAGCATCAGGGAGATCTCGCGCCTCCATCCAGTCACCAATAGCGCCGACTTTAAGCGGCGTTTTACCGCCATTAATAAACCAGCTTGCCGCATGGGCGCCCGCCATCATCCCGACTTTCCACAGTCCTGGATGGCTGTTGGCATAAGCGAACATTTTGATCGCCCGTCGCTCGGCTTTCGGGGTAATGCCCTCTTCGGCCATCACTCTGCGATGGCGCAGGATCAGTTTTGACAGCGGAATGCGCACCGGGCAGACACTGTCGCAGGCCGTGCATAATGAACAGGCATACGGCAGATCTTTAAAATCCTTATAACCGCCGAGCAGCGGGGAAATCACCGCGCCGATAGGGCCGGGATAGATTGAGCCATAGCCGTGTCCACCAATGTGGCGGTATGCCGGGCAGGTGTTCATACAGGCTCCGCAGCGAATGCAGCGCAGCACGTCGCGAAATTCAGAACCGAGTACCTGGGAACGCCCGTTATCCACGATAACCAGATGGAACTCTTCCGGCCCGTCAACGTGGCCTGCCTCGCGTGGGCCGGTCAGCCAGGTGTTGTAACCCGTCAAACGTGCGCCAACGGCGCTGCGCGCCAGCATGGTGATCAGTACGTCCACCTCGGCAAAGGTGGGGGCGATACGCTCCATCCCCATCACCGCAATGTGTGTTTTCGGCAGCGTGGTACACATCCGCGCATTGCCTTCGTTGGTCACCAGGCACACCGATCCGGTTTCCGCCACGGCGAAATTACAGCCGGTAATACCGATTTCAGCGCTGAGGAAATCCTCGCGGATCTTCTGGCGGATGAATAAGGTCATCGCTTCTGGCGTTTCCGGGCCGTCATAGCCCAGACGTTCATGCAGTACGCGACGGATCTGATAGCGATCCTTATGGATTGCCGGAACCACAACGTGTGAAGGCGGGTCCTGATCCAACTGGAGAATATATTCGCCCAGATCGGTTTCGATCACCTGAATTCCGGCATCCTGCAATACATGATTGACGCCAATCTCTTCGGTCACCATCGACTTGGACTTCACTACCTTGCGCGCGTTTTTACTTTGTGCGACCTGTAAAATGTAGCGGGTGGCTTCTTCTTTGGTTTTGGCGAAGTAGACGTGTCCGCCGTTTTCTGTCACTTTCTCGGTGAGTTGATACAGGTAAGCGTCGAGATTACTCAGAACGTGATCGCGGATCTGGCTGGCACGGTCACGCCATTCGTCCCAGTGCCCTAACTCATCGACCATTTTTTGCCGATTCGCGCCGATACGCTCCTGCGCATTGGCCACGGCTTTGCGCATGATCGGATCTTCAATTTGCTGACGAATGCGCAGTTTAAATTCTACATCGCTGGTTTTTATCGACATCTCTTTCCCCTCAGCGGCTCATCAGCACTTCAGCAATATGCATCACTTTGACCGGCTGGCCTTCCCGTTGCAGTCGACCGCCAATGTTCAGCAGGCAACTGACGTCTGCGCCAATCAAATATTCAGGCCGGGCATCCATCAGGTGTAAGACTTTCTCTTTCACCATCTCGCCGGATATTTCGGCCATTTTGACTGAGAACGTCCCGCCAAATCCGCAGCAGGTATCCTGATCGGCAAACGTCAACAGCTCCAGCCCGCGCACGTTTTTCAGTAGCGTGAGCGGCTCTTCCTTCACTCCCAGCTTGCGGGTCAGGCTACAGGATGGGTGATAGACGGCTCTGCCCTGAAGGCTGGCTCCCACATCCACCACACCCAGTTTATTAACGATAAAGGAGGTGAGATCCTGCATGCGCGCGGCGACCTTTTCCGCACGTAACGCCCATTCAGGTTCATCGACCAGATATGTCGGGTAGCTTTTTACCGCGTAGGTACAGGAGCCAGCAGGAGAGATAATCGGGTCGTCGTTGTCTTCCAGCGCTGCGATCAGGTTTTTCATCCCAGGGATCGCTTCTTTGATGTAGCCGCTGTTGATGGCTGGCTGGCCGCAACACCCTTGCTTCTCAGGGAAATTAACGCGGCAGCCCAGTTTTTCCAGCAGCAATACGGAGTCTCGTGCCATCCGTGATTTCAGCGCGTCACCAATACAGGTAACAAAGAAATTTACATTCACAATCAATGCTCCATTGCTTCACTTCTATTTAGCCCCGATGGCAACCGGCCACCGGGTCATAAATCAATAATAAAAACGACCATTGTTTTTCGGTTTATCCTACTCTATGTTCATTTGTATGACAAAATAGAATAATCCACCAATCAATACCCATATGCAATACCCGGGTTTATTTATTTCGGCATCGCTCACATTTTTATAATGAAAACTACAGCGATGTGAACGTCCGAAAAATAGTTTCAAGTGATTACTAATTTCGTCAATATCATTATTAAACAGGTTGTTAAATAACTATTTATAGGTATCTGTCTTGCTCTTAAGTATATTTGCCTGGCATTGGATTTTAATTAAAAGATTACAATAGTTACAAAACTACAAATCATAATTACTTTATTCACTGAAGCGATTCAGTTTACATATTTCATTTGACCAGCAATGTAGCCTCCCCACCATAAATATAAATCAGGTTTAATGAACCAATCAGGAATAGTAATGAACGAATATTTTATGTTTGCCCTGGCACTCTCTCCTTTGCTGCTTATGGTATTTTTAATTCTGAAATTGAAAATGCCCATCCATTATTCAGTTTTGATTTCGTTGGCATTCACTGCCGCGCTGTCTGCAATATTCTGGGACATGCCAGTACAAAATCTTAAAGCCTCGATGGGTTATGGCGCACTGAAAGGATTATGGCCGATCGTGATTGTGATCCTCGGCGCTATATTCAGTTATAACGTCATGCAGGCGACCAAAGCGCTGGATATTCTCCGCGATATTCTCGCCAGTATTAGCGAAGATAAGCGTATTCAGGTACTGCTGATTTCGTGGTGTTTCGGTGGATTCCTTGAAGCGGCTGCCGGGTACGGTACGGCGGTCGCGATACCTATCGGTATTCTCATCGCGCTGGGATTCAACCCACTGAAGGCAGCAATTGCTTCACTTGTGGCCAACACCGTCCCCACGGCGTTCGGGGCGGTTGGTATTCCGGTCTCTATCCTGGCTGAACAGGTTAATCTGCCGGTTTACACCTTAGGCGGAACGATTATTCTGCAATTAGCCCTTTTTAATATCCTGCTGCCGTTTGTCATAATTTGCATTATTGGCGGTGGCCTGAAAGCCATTCGCGGCGTGTTCCTTATTACGCTGCTTTGCGGTATCACAACGCTTGTTCCGCAGTATTTTGTCGCCATACATCTCGGGGCAGAATTACCCGCCTTTGCCGGCAGTCTGGTCAGTCTTTTTGCCGTCGCAATTGCCAGCCGCCTGCGCAAAGGGAAAACAGATCCCGAGTGGCGCATTGAAGTCAGCCACACCCGTGAAACGACGCCGCGCTCGGCGAAAGTGCTGTTCCGGGTCGGTTCTATCTATCTGTTTATTTTTGTCTTTATTCTGCTGTGCTCGCCGTTATTCCCAACGATAAAAGCGGCGGCTTCTCAGTTGGCTTCGGTGCTGCATTTTACGCTGGCCGATGGCAAAACGCTGGCGCTGAAAGTCGAATGGGTCACCACGCCCGGAATGTTGATCATCTTTGCGACCATTATTGGCGGTTTTATTCAGGGGGCATCAGCACGCGGTATGCTGGAAGTGTTTGTCAAAACCGTGTTCCAGCTTAAAAATTCCATTGTCGCGATTATGGCGATCGTCGCCCTGGCAACGGTAATGGATCTTAGCGGTATTATCTCCACGCTGGCCCAGTCGATTGTCGATCTGACCGGAAGCTCGTACGTTTTTCTCGCTCCGGTGATTGGCGCGCTGGGAACGTTTGTTACCGGCAGCGACACCAACTCGAATATTCTGTTTGGTAAACTACAAACCATTGCCGCCAGTAAATTAAATATTGATCCAAACTGGCTGGCTGCGGCAAATACCTCCGGCGCAACGGGCGGGAAAATGATTTCACCGCAAAGTATCGCCATTGCGGTTTCGGCAACCAAAATGGAAGGACAGGCGAATCAGATAATGTCTGGCACCATGAAGTACTGCTGTGCCTATATTGTGATCCTTGGATTAAAAGTTGGTCTCTTTTATTACTGGTTTATGACTTAACGTTATTTTGCGCAACGACGACTTTTCATCAACTGGCAAATGCCTCTGTTTTCCTGTAGCCACGCCACTTTGACGGGGCTATGCTTACTAGCGAAAACATAACAATTACAGAGGCAATGTCATGGATCAGGAACTACTGGATGCGGGTTACCGGGCCTATACCGGCGAGAAAATCGATGTCTATTTCAATACGGCCATTTGTCAGCACTCGGGTAATTGCGTGCGCGGTAGTGCGAAGCTCTTTAATCTGAAACGTAAGCCGTGGATCATCCCGGATGAAGTGGATGTGGCAACGGTTGTGCATGTTATTGATACCTGTCCGAGCGGCGCGCTGAAATACCGCCAGAAATAAGTGAGGAAATGATGGAGATACTCGAAGGCCACAACAAATTTTATGTGAATGATGCTGCGGGTAATCAGGTCGCCGAAATCGTATTTGTACCGACGGGCGAACATCTGAGCATTATTGAGCATACGGATGTCGATCCCAGTCTGAAGGGGCAGGGCGTCGGTAAACAGCTTGTCGCGAAGGTGGTTGAAAAGATGCGCCAGGAGAACCGCAAGGTTATTCCGCTTTGCCCTTTCGCCAAACATGAGTTCGATAAAACGCGCGAGTATGACGATATCCGCGCCTGATGCGTTTTACCGGTCATCGCCGTGGGTTTCTGCCCACGGTATTTTCCGGCGCCCCGCTGTTTATTATCGGTTTCTCATAAACCCAGCGATTACCGTGGTCGTTGATAAGCTCGTACCTGACGGTACGACAATGTCCCACTTTCCCGGATAACGCTAGCGGTTGTGAAGACAGCGGAGCGATCATCAGCGGCGTTGCGCTGGTGTTGTCGCACGCCAGCGCTGCCAGCGTGATGTACCACGGCGTCGGGTTATTAACATAAAGCTGCGCCTCCTGCGGCTGGAATGTGAAGGTCAGCCGTTCGCCATCCTGCTCTCTCAATGGCCCAACGCCCTGTGGACGAATAAACACTTTCATGCGGATGCGCAGCGGCAGAACGAGTTTTTGCCGCGTTTTTGCGTCCTGATCGGTCATCGGCGGGATCTGGTAGATATTCAGCCAGTAAAGCGACTCCCGCTCGCGCGCTAACCCAGGCTTCTCTGCGAGCTGTAACTTTACCGTCCGAATTTCCGTTGGCTGCATTTTGAATACGGGCGGTATCGCGACGATGGGCGTGATGGTCTCAGCAGGCTGACTCAGCGGATCGCCTTCATCCGTCCAGATTTGAACCAGGGCAGGGTGCTGCGCTGAATTTGCCAGCGCCAGCGAATAATGGCTCTCTCCGGCGTTAAAAATAACGCGAGTCACTTCCGTATTGACCACGGCCCGTGCGGGAGCCGCCGTCCAACCTGTCCAGACGATAAGAAGCGTGTATGTGGGCCAGTTACTGAAAACTGACCACCACCTGGAGCTGTGCATAGACCGTTCCTGCTGTTACGTTTTCCCCCGGAATCGCTTCCAGAGAGGCGGTAAAGTCGCCGCTGTAGAGGCTGGTTGAGCCGCTGGCGGTTTGCGTGGTCAGATCCTGATAGCCGTACCAGCCGCCCGCGTTGCCCGTGGCTGTGGCTATTTGGTTGGGCAGAAGATTCAGCGCATTGCCATTTTGCTTGTCGCTGTAGAGGCGAATGCCGACGCCTGATGCAACGCCGTTTACGCCATAATGATTGTCGAGTAGCCATGTATAGGCGCCGGAACCGGTCTTGAGGCCCAACTGAGAGGCCGCATTGGCTGCGGTGGGATTGCTGACCAGGAATCCCATCGCTACATATGCTCTTAAGCTGGTGGACGCCGTCGTGCCGGACAACGCCCCGGTTTCGCATTCGACGCTAATGCTAAAAGGAGCCTGACTGCTGCCGCCGCTGATGAGTTCGCCAACGCTGGTAGGCGGTAACCTGACAATGGCAGGATAGTCGTTGACCCGGCAGGCGGCGCCGCGCACGAACACGGTCTGGCTGGTTAACGTCCAGCCGCCGGGCCACTGCGCTGCGCCCCAGCCGCTATAGTTGGTTCGGCTGTCAGCGCCCTCGAAAAGCCCTGAACTCATGCCGCCGCCGTGGAAAGCGATATAGCCTGCCGGTCCCGCGTAGGGATAGGTATAACGGTTGGAACCATCAACGCCTCTGGCGCTGTCATCAACCCGAAACAGTTCAACAAATACGTCGCTAAAGGCGCTGGCTGGGACGTAGATATAGGTGCCGTCATTGAACATTTCACTTTCCGGGATTGCGCGCGCTTTCCAGTAACGGGAGTAATATTCTCCGGTTTTTAGATTGGTCAGCCTGACCGCCACGTTTTTAACGTAGGTGTAGTAAGCGCCGTCGATTCCCGGTACGTCGACCATGCCTCCCCAGTAATCGTCGCCGTTGGTGGCGTAGTATTCATATACCTGGCCGATTTCGGAAACGGTACAGCGAAACATAATCTGATTGGCCGTGACGCCCTGCGTTCGTCCATTGGGGACGAAACTGGCAGCGGCGCTGCCCAGCAACGTGCCTTCGCTCTGAAATCCCGCCCCGTTGCTTAAGGTAATGACGCCGGGCAAGCCCAGTTTCCCTTTTACATCGCCGTCCCCCACGCCGCCCCAACTGGCGCCCACATAGCCTGCGTCTTTCGCCGCCTGAGAAAGGGGGCTGGCTGACGTGACCTTAATGCAGGCGGACAGGGCAGGATGCGCAACCATGCCGCTGAATAACAGGCCGTAAAAGAGCTGTCTGATTTTCATACGTTATTCCTGACGACAAGGTAGTGTGAGCTGATACAGCGGCGCATGCGTTTTAGCCGGTAGTTGATACCAGACCTGGCACCGCTGCGTGGATTTTTGCCCCCACTGTACGAACAGCACGCCGGACTGTTCCGCCAGTCGGGCGTAAATTTGCCCGCCCTGGCCGACCATTCCCACGGATTCGCCGTGGCCGTCCGTCACGTCAGAGCCCATCGGCGGCTGGTCGCCATCGGGAAGCGTTGTGTTGATGAGCGCCGCTTTACCGCTGGTGGTCGTGAATTTCACGCGGGAAATCGCGCCGGCGTAGGGCACGATGCGCTTGCTGCCGCTCTGTAGCTCAACTTCGGCATTCATGTTTCCGCTGTCCAGGCTTACGGTGTTATAGCGATAGGGGGTCATGGAAGGGAGCAGGGCATAGCCGAAATAATCGACCGTTGCGCCTTGCCCGTTACGTACCGCCGCGCCGCGTGCGCCTGGCGCTTCGATAAGCGCAAATGTATCGCTGGTGTAGGGGCCAGCGGTGATCCCGCCGCGGTGCGCAACCAGCGTGCCGGACATCCCCAGACCATATTGCTGGTAATCGCTGCCGCGGGAGGCAAAGCCGCGAAACGCGCCGACGGCGGTTCGTTGCTCCACGTTGCCGCCCCAGGTTGCGCTGCTGCCGTCGTGCTTATCTCGCTCCAGGCCGCTATAAACGGCCCAGGATGTGGCGCTGTTCTCGCCCGTGGCGCCGCTTATCCCCACCGTGGCGGTGCGAACGTCGCGGCTGCGATTCATATCCAGATTTAGCTGCGTGCGGCTGGCGCCAACATCGAAGGGGATGGAGATCCCCAGTGAAAGCGTGTTTTCGGTGTATTTACGCTGGTTTTCGCGGTCAAAATCCTGGTCGTTTACGCTGGTGTCGTAGCGGCTGGCATAACTGCTGCGCTGTCTGGCGGCGCTAAGATTAAAGGTGATGTTGCGCCAGCTGTTGCTGTAGCCAAACTGGAGTTGGGTGATGCGCGACGCGTCGCTGTAGTAATCTGACGTACTGCCGGTGAAGCTAACCATGCCCCAGTCGCCCATCGGCTGGCTGAGCGTGGCGGAAAAGTTATTACGCTGGTGCAGCGTATCCGAATAATACGCCACGCTGTTTTTCTGCTGACGGCGCACGCCCAGCACATCCTGCAAATCACGATAACCGCTGGTGGAGTAACGGTAGGCCGCCAGCACCAGATTTGTGCCGGTGGTAAACGTTTTGCTGTAGCTGGCCTCAATGCGCCAGCCCTGCTCGTTATCGTCGTTTTCGACTCTGGCGTTTGAGTAAACGGTATTGAGGCCGAATGCCCCGACGGATGTTGCCATCACCCCGCCCAGCAGAAACGCCTGATAATCATCGGCCAGCCGTGAACCCAAATTGGCGGTTAGCGTGTTGCTCATCCCGCGCTGCAAAACGGCTTCGACAAATTTATTCTCCACGCTGTAGTAGTGGCGAACGTAGCCCATTGCCAGCTCATAGTTCCAGTTTCCCGGTCGAACGGAATCAGGAACCGCCGAGTAGGGAACGGTAAAACTTGAGATTTGCCCGTTCGCTTCGATGACATCGACGGCCAGATCGCCCTGGCCACGGGTATTGTAGAGATCGTTAATAACAAAAGCGCCGGGCGCGACGGTGGTTTCGTAAATCACTTTACCCTGCTGGCGTACCACCACGCGGGCGGTTGTGGTCGCCACGCCGCGCACTTCCGGCGCATAACCGCGTTTGCCCTGCGGCCACATCCGTTGATCGGTGTTCAGTTTTATGCCGTTGAATGAGAGGCTGCCGAACAGGCTGCTGTTGGTGTAATTGTCCCCAAACGCTATCACGCTCTCAAACTGAGGAAGAGGGCGCTGAATCGCAGTCGCTACCGCATTGTATTTGTAGTGGCTACCCGTCTGGTTGTCATCGGCATAGCGGAGGTTCCCCTGATGGCGAAATTGCCACAGCCCGATGTTGAAACCGCCATTGATATTGCTCCACAGGTAGTCGTAGCGCAGGCGTGAGTCTGTATTTTCCGTATGATAAAAATTGGTATTGTGGCGCAAAAACAGCGCGGTTTCTCCGGCGTCCCATTCGGAAACGGGAATATACCCCCGGGGAGCGTGGTAAAGCCCGGCCTGAGGAATCGTCATATTCAGGCGCAGCTTCGCCATATCCACTTGCCAACTGATTTTTTGCCCGGTCTCGCTGATGCGCAGACAGTGCGGCGTTGAAGATGCCGCAGAGGAGCGTGTGCGAATCGCGCTGGCGCGAACCACCTCAAACGGCAGACAGGGTTCGACGGCGTTATCCGGCGTGGCGGATGCGATAAGTTCGATCTTTTCCTGCTGGCGAATCAACTGGCTATTAAGATAAATATCCAGCACGTATTCACCCGCAGGCACGCTGTCTTGGGTATGATTAAAGCGCTGGAGATCCAGACCATGACCGTATGCGGACCCCTGGAGCAGCGCGGGATCAAAATAGTAATCAGCCCTGGCCGCAGCGGAAAATGCCGTAACGCATACCATCAGGCCGAAACCCGCCGGGCGATTAAAGAGGAAAATCTTCACTGATTCTGGCTCCCTGATCGTTAATCAACGTGATGCGAACACGCTGATTTGCAGCCGATCGGGCGTCGGTAAAGACATAACGCTCACTGCTGAAAGGGGCAATCATGCCTGCTTTTTGGGCGCGGGTTTCTGAGGCATTGATCAACTGTAGCCCGGCAATGGTGATGTAATAAGGCTGATTATTTTTAATGGTGATGCCGGTTTGACCTGTCCGCGTGACCTGAAGGTTCGCCAGCATTTTTTGTGGATTACCGTTTAATTCAGCCGGACGATAAAATAACTTCACCCGGTTGCGTAGCATGATCAGCAGGCTGTTTTGATTGCCCTGATCCGGGCTACGTTGGCCCACATTCGCGGGCGGAACCTGCATAAAATTAAAATAGAACAGAGATTCCCTGTCTTGTGGCAGGGACTGGGCCGCCGTAAAAACAATCCGAATAATTTGCCCTTCGCCGGGTTGAATACGAAATACCGGCGGCGTGGCGATAAAGGGAAGTTGAGCTGATTTCTCCGGCCCGTCTACCATATTGCCGTTATCGAACCAGGTTGAGACCACATAAGGGAAGGAATCTTTATTCTTTAAATGAACATCGACAGAGTTGGCTGAACCATTATAAATAATTCGCGTCCCGGTCATGGTAATACTGGCGGCGACGTGTTCACTCCAGAGTGTAAAAAAGATAAACAGAAACCCCGCGAGAGAATACAGGGCGTCGCGAATGGGGTTCATTTATTACTCCCTGGTCGAAAGAGGGCGGGACGAAATTCCCGCCTGGGTTAAATTACTGGTAAGAAACCGCGTATTGCATGGAGGCCTGCACCGTACCGGTGGTTGCTGCGCCCCCTGAGTAATATTGGGCCTTGTAGGTTGCCGTGGCTGATGTCTCATTTGCCGCCAGCGCTAAATCTCCGCCGCCATTAAACGCGTTGCGAAAATCGATCTCTGTATCACTGGTGTCGAGGATCTGAATTTCAACATCGCTCGCCGAGCCATTGCTGGCCAGGTTCCCGGTCGTGGCGCTGATGTTATTTCCGACGAAGACGGTCGAAATATTGATCCCGGAGGCTGAGCCGGTGCATCCGCTGACGCCGATGTCGAAGGTCGTTTGTCCTGCAACCTGATTGGTGTTCAAGGTGTTTACCGTGACGGTAGGCAGTAAGACGACAGGTGAGGCCTCAGAACCATTTACCGATACGGAACAGGTTTCATCAGAAACTTCTCCCATAAATGTAATGGTATTATCAGAAGCCAGCGCGCCCGCAGAATAGATCGCGGAGATCACCAGCGCCGGAATTAGGGCACGATTCAGTTTCATAACTAAACTCCATTTTCATTCAGTCGTGTTGATTTACCCTGAGAATTCAGGGTGTTCCCAATGCTCAGGGACATTCATAAAAATGGCACTGTGCTGGAATGTTGCTGTATTAAGTCAGTGTTGGCGAAAATATTGGTATTAATCCTGGTATTGAGGCGTTGAAATAGAAAAATGTGCTGCTGCACACGCCTTCTCCGTTTTTATTCAACAATGCGTCCCAGGCGACAAATAGCCCATCTGAAAATATATCTTTTTTCTTATGCCGGAATTTTAACGACAGTAATCTTAAATATGAAAATCGTTTAAAACATCCGAATAAATCTTTTGTAATAGGTGGTGGCTATTAAAAACTGGAAATAGATCGGTTGCGTCGATATTAAGATAATTAGATATTCGCTTTATTGGTATTAATGATTTAGCCGTAAAGTCGTTCCATATCGGTGTGTTAATTAATTGAATGTGTGATGTAAATAGATACCGGTTTTATAATAATCATCAGCATCACTATACTGTTTCTGTTGCTGACTATTAGGTGCGTACTCTTTACTTTAGGAATTTTATTTTATTTTGTTGGATCTTTTGGAGCTTAAAAGGCTTAGTTTCCAATAAACCCCATTTGATTAAGATCAACAATTGATGCAATCGTATTTAAGTTGCCAGTTGATATAGTGCGTTTTGTTCGCATGAAGTGTGTTTTCTGCGCGGAATTATGCTGATGTTGAGCGTGGGAGAGAACAATTTTTCCGCAATAAATCCGCAATGCCTGCGCGCTTGTCGCAAAAGCGCGGAACTGCAATACGCGTCGGGTAATAGCATCGAATTATACGGCCAGGCGACTTTCTGGAAAGATTCGTTAATGCGCCTTACTCATCAGAGCGGCTTACCGCCTGTCTACGGTCTGCTCATGGCTTGCGAAAAATTGATATGAACGGACGTGCAGCGCCCGGGTCGCTGCACGTTTGTGGAAAAAGGCGGGGAACAATTAGTGGATAATGCCCAGATAACCATGCATTCCCATATAAAGTCCCACCAGACCGATCAGTATGCTGGAGAAATAGGGGGCTTTTCTCGCCAGGGTATTAAATCCGCTCCAGCGTTTTGCGGCCTGTTGCACGCTGATGGCTGCGCCTACGCCAACGGCTACCAGCGTTAACGCCAGACCAATGCTGAAGCACAGTACCATCGTGGCTCCCAGCGTGAAGGCTTTAAGCTGGATGCAGATCAGCAATACGGTGATGGCTGCCGGGCAAGGAATCAGGCCGCCCGTCAGGCCAAACAGTAAAATCTGTCCGTTTGTCACTTCCTGGTCGTGAAAGCGGCGCTGAATATCGGTCGCATGTGCCCGTTCATGGGCATCCTGCCAGGCGTGCGATCCGTCCGTTAGCCCCTTCAGGGAAATATGAACATGCTGGTGGTCGTGGTGATGGTCGTGGTCGTGATGGTGGTGCTCATGGTCGTGATGGTGGTGAGTGTGGGCAGGAAGCCTGTTAGCCAACCCGTCCCGCTCCCCTTTCCAGGTACGCCAGAACATCCAGAACGCCGTGCTCAGAATAATGATGGCGGAGACCAGTTGTAGCCAGGGTTCCACGGATTCTGCGGTAAACGCTCTGCTGATGTACATGCCGCCCAGGGCGATAAGCCACACAACGGCGGTATGTGAAAGCGTGGCTGCCAGCCCCAGCATCACAGCCTGCTTAATCGTTCCTTTGATGGCGATGATAAACGCCGCCATCATCGTTTTGGAGTGCCCGGGTTCCAGCCCATGTAATACGCCCAACAGAATGGCGCTGGGAATGAAGAACCAGGCGTTTCCTTGCTGAAGTAATGTTGAAAATTCGCCCATGAGAATGATTCTTAGTTGTCTTATTTCCCCGCATTCTACTCCCCCCCAGTACCAAATACTACCCCCCAGTAGCGTCACAATGCTATAATTCATAATGATTTATGTTAATAAGGCGTTGTTATGTCACATACGATCCGGGATAAACAAAAACTTAAAGCTCGCGCCAGTAAAATCCAGGGGCAGGTTGTCGCACTGAAAAAAATGCTGGATGAGCCTCACGAGTGTGCCGCGGTATTGCAGCAAATCGCGGCGATACGCGGCGCGGTGAACGGATTAATGCGTGAGGTGATCAAAGGGCATCTGACCGAACACATTGTTCATCAGAGCGATGAAGTGAAGCGCGAAGACGATCTGGAGGTGATCCTGAAGGTGCTGGATTCCTATATAAAATAGCCGGGACCGGTGCCCGACTGTTGTCTTCAATGCTAACGCCGTCTTTGCAGATGAATAAGCGAGCCTTTGCATTCCTTTGTGATCATTGGGAATGCGGCTTTTTCATTGGAGAGTGGATGCGAATGAATAAACAGCGTGTTTATCTTCCCGCCCATTCTTTTCTCGATCCTCTGTTTATAAGCATAGACGCTGCGGATATCCATACTCAGTAACTCGGCGATTTGATGCGGATTTTTCCCTGCAACCATGTTACCCATAATGATGAACTCCGTCTGGGTCAGGGTATTCCCTTTTGTAAAAGACAGATGTCGCCCAATAAATACTTGTCTGATTTTTTCATTTGCAACCGCCAGTCCATCATCGTGATAAATGACGACAGAAACCGCCGGATGATGTTTACGCCAGTAGTTGGCTAACGACTGCATGTTCCGATCGCTCACCAGTACAATACCCATACGCGTGCTGGCGAGATAATCAATCCACTGTTTGTCGAGAAACAGCCGCAAAAAGCTGATAGAGAAATCGACAAAAATATAACCATTTAATCGTGCATTATGATTATTATTTAAAATGCCCTCAATAACACCTCTGTTAAAGTAGATACTTTCTTCCGGCCACATACAAAAACATGCGTTAGCACAATATTGTAAACGAGGTGATTTTTCTGGCATTATTTTACAATGTAAAGAACAACTACTGCACGTAAGGTTTTTTAATTTAACATCCAGCTCCATACAGGAACCTCCCTATCCGTAGATAATTTCATAATTTCATCCGTTTTTAAATATGTCAATACTTTGCCAGACGGCAATTAGCGTGCGTAAAAAATCGATGTATATCACTTATTGCTATTTTTCTTAAAGCCTTGCGATGCATTTATAATAGTGGCTATTTACATGCTACTTATTTTCCTGGGGCAGTGTCTCGTCAGAGACAGAAACAATTTAGCATCCAGGACTTTTATAGCAAAATCCAGGAATAGTTATATTGCAAAAATGTTTAAGATATTTTGTTAAATGGCATTTATGGACAAAAGTTGCATCAATGTTAATTGCTGTATCTTAATTGTAAAATCGCTATTGTTTTTCATAATTAATAAATTATGTATTTGTGTGCTTTTTAAGCTTATCGTAATAATATCAGGAGAGCATGAAAATGCTTTAAAAATAGTCTTAATTAAGAACAAATGATCTTTTTTGACTTAAGGTTTTTGATTTATAAGTAATTTTACCGCTGGCATTTGACAGTAATCGCATAATCAAATATTTATAGTGATCTCGATATAAGAATTTTGTAGCATGGCATTCATCATGTGAATGCCAGAAGGAATACTGTGTCGGATTTGTTAAAACACGCCAGATGTTACACAATTAATAACCTGGTTGACTTTCACCCTGGAAACCGGGCGTTATCGAATAGCGCAATGCAGAAGACCGTAACGTTACAGAGTCCTGCAAGCCTTATCCTTTTATATCTTATTCAGCATAACAACACGGTGGTTTCTCAAAACCAGCTGATTACAGCGGGTTGGGGAGAGAAGAATCATGTTACCTCGGCGAATACTTTTTATCAGACGATTCTCATTCTAAGAAATGCGTTAAGTGATATTGGGTTACCGCGCGATCTTATAAAAACCATTGCCCGTCGCGGTATGATGATTTCAGCGAATATTCAGACGGATGAGATAACCGCAAAAGCATCAGCGACCGAAGCGCCGGCGCAGATTGTTGCACCCCAAATGGAGCCGAAGGGAGACACGCCAATAAAAAAGCGCCATCTCTCGTTGCCTGCGGCGCTTTGCGGACTGGCGCTTCTGGTGGTGATGATAAGCATTGCCGCCAGCCTGTTTTATATGTCTCCAGAGTCGCTGCTGTCGTCTTATGAGGTTCTGGACTCCGAGACTTTTTCATCCTGTACCGTCCTGCAAAAAGGGAATGATGTGCTGGAGCTAAATTATATTCGCTTTATGCACAAACATCGCGAGATTTGCGATAACAATAACTATGTGTTTCTCTCAGGAATGAGCAGCGCAAAAAATATCACGGCGATTATATGCCCGGAGGATGCCAGAGAAAATCCGTCCGTAAAGTGTATAACCTACTATTCGATAAATGATGAAAATTAAAATACTGGCAGCGGCTATTATTATCACGATCTTCATTGTGGGTGGCGGAGGATTCTGGTATGCGCACAGCATTAATCCGAAAATTGATTGCAGTGGTTATGCCGTCTGGGATATTGATCATGAACTTTTTGCTGGTGATATTACCTACCAGATGCATAATCATCAGGGGATCGTGACATTAACCGGCGTGTTGAATACGCCCGACGCTCATTCTTATAAAATTAGCCGGATTATTTATTTTACGTACCAGAAGTTGCAGCAAAACTATATTATTACGACGCATAATCTGGTCCGATATCCGTCTGACGAATTGCAGGGCAGCCATGAACGCAAGGCCATGCCGCTTATTTATTTATCAAAGGACGCGACGTTCTCGTTTTTGATACAACCCTGGCGGGAAGGCTGGACGTTTACGACAGTCGGGTCGCCCTCACTATTATGCCGATAGATTAAAGACTGAGTAAAACGGCTGGCCCCTCTTCAGGTGGATGAGCCGTTTTGTATTGAGATTAGCCAAAAAACATCACGGACACGCAAAGCAGACCCACAATCAGGGTAAGCAGATTTCCCAGAGAGCGGTATGGTTTGAGCGCGGGGATCAGATAGGTCGACAGCGTCGGCATGATAAACAAAATCATGGCGATAAGCGGGCCGCTGATCGCATAAATCATCGAAATGGCGTTGGGATTAATGCAGCAAACGACAAAGGTAATCAGCGAGACCAGCATGATAGACAGGGCGCGATTAAATGCCCGGCTTTTCTTCACGCCAGTCTGAAGTAACGCCGTTCGTACTATCTCTGTTGCCCCTTCAATCACTCCAAAATAGGTGCCCAGAAACGATTTTGACATCGCGACAACGGCGACAATAATCCCTGAAATGGAGAGCCATGCCGGTGCGGCTGGCATCATAGACAGCGCTGACAGGATGGTCACGCCTTCATGTTTCGCGGCTTCAATATAGGATGGCGGAATGGAGAGCAGACAGCTGAAAACGAAAAACAGCACGCTCAGGCAAATGATCAGATAAGCCACCTTCATGATTTTTTTGCATTTACCCATGGCCTGCTCTCCGTATCTTTCACGTCTGTCGATAGCAAACGTGGAGATAATGGGCGTATGGCTAAAAGCGAAAACCATCACCGGAATGGATATCCATACCTGATGAAGTGTGTGCCGATCGAAAGACATCTGGCTGGTCAATAACGCGGGCTGCCAGCTTCCGGTCAAATAAAGTGACAGAAATAAGAAATAGGCGATAAGCGGAAACACTAAAAAGCCCATCACGCGGATAGTCGCATGTCGTCCCATCAGGAAAATCAGATTCAGAATCAATACGACGCCCAGGCTGACCAGAACACGCACCCGCAGGTCTACCGTCATCTGCTTTGCCAGCTGTTCCGTCAGGGAATTGGTTATCGCCACGGCGTAAATCAGGACCACCACGAAAAACGCAATAAAGTATAGCGAGGTGATGAGACTGCCGATCTTCTTGCCGTAATAATGCGTTACCGCACCGGTGATCCCTTCGCCAGCGGAGGTTTTCGAAGAGAGGATAAACTGGCACAGCGCTTTATGAGGCCAGTAAGTCAGAGGCCAGGCAACCAGTGCGGTAATAAACAGCACGATAGCCCCCGCGGAACCCAACTGAATGGGGAGGAAAAGGGTGCCTGCGCCGACCGCAGTCCCATATAGTGCAAAACTCCAGAGAGTTTCTTCTTTTGACCAAATTTTCGACATTATTTGAACGTATCAACTATAAAATAAACAAAAAGAAGCGCAATTTACCATAAATGGCATGGGGCTGGGGAAACTAAAGCGGTGTGCGAGGGCAGGCAGGAAGCGCCGGAACGGGGAATGTTCCGGCTAAACAGAGCATTATCAGGCAGTAACGCGCTGCTGGCGGCGTCTTACTACGCGAAGACGCAACGTGTCATAGGCCCAGTTGTAGAACATGGTGTATGGCAGGAAGAAAAGGAAGAAACCGATTTCCAGCGTGAAGGCCTGCAACAGGCTGACGTTCAGCGCCCAGGCGACAATACTTACACCAATAACGATAAAGCCGCTTTCAAATCCCAGCGCGTGCAGTGCGCGAACTTTAGCGGTGCGCGTCACTACGTGTGACGGCCAGAAGCGGTCAAACAGCGCGTTATAGATGATATTCCAGATCATCGCCGTGGTTGCCAGCAGAATGGTTAAGCCTCCCATTTCCAGCACTGAGCGCTGCATCAGCCAGGCGGTAGTCGGGGCCAGAATGGCGGTGGCAATGCCTTCGAAGCAGACCGCATGGAAAATGCGTTCGAGTAGCGAACGGCGTTGGACTAAATCATGTTGCATAGGATCAAACCTTTTTTTTCATCTCCGGGAAAACGGAATGTCAGGCATTTTATCGTTTAATATGATATCTAAAAGATAGAATCCATCGATAAAGTAGATAGTTTATGCGCTACTCTCCCGAAGCATTGATCGCATTTGTTGAGACGGTCTCCTGCGGCTCGTTTTCCGCTGCGGCGCGCCGGTTACGGAAAAGTCAGTCCACCGTCAGTACGGCGATTGCCCACCTGGAAGCCGATCTGGGGTTTTCACTGTTTGATCGCTCTTCACGACAGCCAGTGCTGACGGAAGAGGGCAAGCGGGTGCTCAGCTATGTGCAGGCTATTCTGTCAGCAAGCGATCGTCTGGATGAGGTGGCGTTATCCCTGTCTGGCGAAACGGAAACCCGTCTGACATTCGTGCTATCCGACACCCTGCATCCAGACGTTCTGGAAGAATTAATGGTGCAGTTCGACCGCCAGTTTCCCCATACGGAATTTGAATGTCTGATCGGCGAAGATGAAGATGTCATCGATCTCCTGCAAAAGGGACGCGCGCAGGTCGGGCTGATTGAAGCGCGCAATCATTACCCTACCGAGATGGGGGTGACGCGCCTGCCCATGCAGACATGGATGGGACTCTACGTGGCGGCCTCACATCCTCTGACCGCGCAGAAAACCCTGCAATGGGATCAGCTGCATACCTGGCGTGAACTGCGGCTGAATACCTATCTGGAAAGTGGCGCCAGCGTGGCGCGCGGCCCGGCCTGGTCTGCACCTAACTATTTGTTATTACTGAGTATGGCGGTACAGGGATTTGGCTGGTGCGCATTGCCTTGCGCGCTGGTGGAAGAGTTCGCGGCTGAAAAACCGCTGGTGCAACTGGATGTGCCCGGCTGGCCAAAGGCGATCTCGATTGATCTTCTCTGGAACAAGAAGTCGCCGCCGGGCGCGGCGGGAAGCTGGCTCCGCGATCATTTACAGCAGGGGCGTATACCGGCTGATTAAAATAGCTGCAATTTCCTTTGTGATAAAACTCACCATTTTTAAACAAGCAGGATAATTATCTTTAACAATCCTCTACTATTGCGGTGTTATTTTGCGCTGAGGTGGTGATGAAAGAGGTTGTGATAGTTGGGGCTTTACGTACGCCGATCGGATGCTTCCAGGGAACGCTGTCCCGCCATTCTGCCGTTGAACTGGGCAGCATGGTGGTAAAAGCGTTGATGGAGCGTACCGGCGTTGATGTACATGCTATCGATGAAGTTATCCTCGGTCAGGTGCTCACGGCGGGCGCAGGACAAAACCCGGCGCGGCAGTCAGCCATCAAAGGTGGGCTGCCCAACACCGTTTCCGCTATCACCATCAACGATGTCTGCGGCTCCGGCCTGAAAGCGCTGCACCTGGCTACGCAGGCGATTCAGTGCGGCGAGGCGGATATTGTCATTGCCGGCGGGCAGGAGAACATGAGCCGGGCGCCGCACGTTCTTACCGACAGCCGCACAGGGGCGCAGCTCGGTAACAGCCAACTGGTGGACAGCCTGGTTCACGACGGCTTGTGGGATGCGTTTAACGATTACCACATGGGCGTTACCGCTGAAAATCTGGCGCGGGAATACGGCATCAGCCGCGAATTGCAGGACGCCTATGCCCTCAGTTCCCAGCAAAAAGCGCGGGCGGCCATTGATGCCGGGCGTTTTAAAGCTGAGATTGTCCCGGTTGTCACCCAGCGTAACGGCCAGCCTGTCGTTGTCGATACTGATGAGCAGCCAAGAACCGATGCCAGCGCGGAAGGATTGGCCCAGTTGAACCCGGCATTTGATCTCCTCGGCTCGGTCACGGCGGGCAATGCCTCGTCAATTAACGATGGCGCGGCTGCCGTCATGATGATGAGCGAAGCCAAAGCGCAGGAACTGGATTTACCCGTACTGGCGCGTATTCGCGCTTTTGCCAGCGTCGGCGTCGATCCCGCACTGATGGGCATCGCGCCCGTTTACGCCACCCGACGTTGTCTTGAACGGGTAGGCTGGCAGCTGGCGGATGTGGATCTTATCGAGGCTAACGAGGCTTTTGCTGCGCAGGCGTTATCCGTCGGCAAAATGCTGGAGTGGGACGAACGCCGGGTGAACGTTAACGGCGGAGCGATTGCGCTCGGTCATCCCATTGGCGCATCCGGCTGCCGGATTCTGGTGTCGCTGGTGCATGAGATGGTTAAACGCGATGCGCGAAAGGGCCTGGCGACGCTCTGCATTGGCGGCGGGCAAGGCGTGGCGCTTGCTATCGAACGAGATTAAAACCGCCTTCATTTTCCGCTTCCCCCGTACTGGCGCTGCCAACCGCGCCAGTCGCAATATGTGCTGATATTTCCCCGCCCTGACGCCGCGGGTTGCAGCAATCCGGCGTTTCTTTTCAGGAGCGCACGCTGCTCCCATATCCACCTGATAAACCTATCTTATTGTTTTTAATTTTATTTTAAGTATCTCCGCCTGTGCCTGCTAAAGGGAAATCTCGCGCTGACGTGATCGCAATTACACTTTTGATAATAAGATGCAGAAAAAATGAAACAACGTTTTATTTGTGATTGAAAACCCGTTTCTGGAGGGATATCATTACCGCATAAAGTAAAGCGGAACGGTGTTTCGCCTTCCGTTCTGACATTCACGGTCGGTTTATTATTGGAGGTTGATGTGGACGTAAGACAGAGCATCCACAGCGCGCACGCTAAAACGCTGGACACCCAGGGGCTGCGCAACGAGTTTTTGGTCGAGAAAGTGTTTGTTGCTGATGAATACACCATGGTTTACAGCCACATCGACCGCATTATTGTCGGCGGCATCATGCCGGTAGCGAAAACGGTTTCCGTTGGCGGTGAAGTCGGTAAACAGCTGGGCGTTACCTACTTCCTGGAGCGTCGTGAACTGGGGGTGATCAACATCGGCGGGCCGGGCACGATTGCTGTCGATGGTCAGTGCTATGAGATCGGCCACCGCGATGCCTTATATGTCGGTAAAGGCGCGAAAGAAGTTGTTTTCGCCAGCGTTGATGGCGCAAATCCGGCGAAGTTCTACTACAACTGCGCGCCGGCGCATACCACTTATCCGACTAAAAAAGTGACGCCAGCCGATGTCGCGCCGGTCACTCTGGGCGACAACCTCACCAGTAACCGCCGCACCATTAACAAATACTTCGTGCCGGACGTACTGGAGACCTGCCAACTGAGCATGGGCCTGACCGAACTGGCGCCCGGCAACCTGTGGAACACCATGCCTTGTCACACCCATGAACGCCGCATGGAAGTGTACTTCTATTTCAACATGGAAGAGAACGCCTGCGTCTTTCATATGATGGGGCAGCCTCAGGAAACGCGTCATATCGTGATGCATAACGAGCAGGCGGTTATCTCCCCAAGCTGGTCTATTCACTCCGGTGTCGGCACCCAGGCCTATACGTTCATCTGGGGGATGGTGGGTGAAAACCAGGTCTTTGATGATATGGACCACGTTGCAGTAAAAGATCTGCGCTAGTCGCGGACGGCAATCATGTCTGTCCGTGACAGGCACTAAGAAAATAAGGATTAACAATGATTTTGAATGCATTCTCTCTTGAAGGTAAGGTCGCGGTAGTCACAGGTTGTGATACCGGTCTGGGTCAGGGGATGGCGCTGGGTCTGGCGGAAGCGGGCTGTGATATTGTCGGGATCAACATTGTTGAGCCGACGGAAACCATTGAACGCGTCACCGCGCTGGGCCGCCGTTTTTTAAGTCTGACGGCGGATTTACGTCAGATTGACGGTATCCCAGCCCTGCTTGAACGTGCGGTGGCGGAGTTCGGCCACATTGATATTCTGGTGAATAACGCCGGTCTGATCCGCCGTGAAGACGCGATCGACTTCAGTGAAAAAGACTGGGATGACGTCATGAACCTGAACATTAAGAGCGTGTTCTTTATGTCTCAGGCTGCGGCGAAGCACTTCATCGCCCAGGGTAACGGCGGCAAAATTATTAATATCGCCTCTATGCTCTCCTTCCAGGGCGGGATTCGCGTTCCTTCTTACACCGCGTCTAAAAGCGGCGTTATGGGCGTAACGCGCCTGATGGCGAACGAATGGGCGAAACATAACATCAACGTGAACGCTATCGCGCCGGGTTACATGGCGACGAACAATACTCAGCAACTGCGTGCTGATGAGCAGCGTAGCGCGGAAATCCTCGACCGTATTCCGGCGGGGCGTTGGGGGCTGCCTAGCGATCTGATGGGGCCGGTGGTGTTCCTGGCATCCAGCGCATCTGACTATATTAACGGCTATACCGTTGCGGTGGATGGCGGCTGGCTGGCGCGTTAATTCTGATGTCGTAAAAGCCTCGCCCCGGTGAGGCGATAACATCCGGCCTGCGCAGGGGTTCCTGTACAGGCCGGATGCGTATGGCTTACGCGTTGAGGAAATCTTCGCGTACTGGCGTGAAGGTATCCAGCAGTGTCCCCGGTTGTAAACACACGCAGCCATGCATGATATTGGGCCGTTTATATAGCGTGTCGCCGGCGCGCACCACATGCTTTTCTTCACCAATAGTAAACTCAAATTCACCGGACAAAACGTAAGTCAGCTGTTCATGAGGATGATTGTGCAACGGCCCGATTGCGCCTTTTTCGAAATTCACCTCTACCGCCATCATGTTACCGTCGTGAGCCAGAATACGCCGGGTAACGCCATTTCCCAGATCCTCAAGCGTCGTCTCATTATGAAAAATAAACATGCGGTGATCCTGTTATTTATTGAAACAATGTTTCAACTAAATTAGTTCATACCGGGGGAAAAGAAAATGGCAGACCAAATGAACTGGAAACTTGATCACAAGTTTGCTTCACTGCTGTCATCAAGGTGAGAAGGAGAAGGTAATGAAAACGATTGGACTGCTGGGCGGCATGAGTTGGGAATCGACGATCCCCTATTACCGTTTGATTAATGAAGGAATCAAAACACGCCTGGGCGGTTTGCATTCCGCCAGCCTGTTGCTGCATAGCGTTGATTTCCATGAAATTGAAGAGTGTCAGCGCCAGGGAGAGTGGGATAAAACGGGAGATATTCTGGCGCAGGCCGCACTGGGTTTGCAGCAGGCGGGCGCAGAAGCGATAGTGCTGTGTACTAATACTATGCATAAAGTGGCGGATACGATTGAGTCGCGCTGTTCACTGCCGTTTTTACATATTGCGGATGCGACAGGGCGGGCGATTGCGCGCAAAAACATGACGCGCGTGGCGCTACTGGGGACGCGCTACACGATGGAGCAGGATTTTTATCGCGGGCGTCTGGAGCAGCGATTTGCGATTGAAACCCTGGTGCCGGAAACTGACGACCGTGCGCAGATCAACCAGATAATCTTTGACGAACTGTGCCTCGGCGAGTTTAGCGAACGCTCCCGCCAGTATTATTTGCAGGTGATCGAACGTCTGGCGGCGCAGGGCGCTCAGGGCGTGATTTTCGGCTGTACTGAGATCGGGTTGCTGGTGCCGGAAGCGCAGAGCGCGCTGCCGGTGTTTGATACTGCGGCGATCCATGCGGCTGACGCCGTGGAATTTATGCTTTCGTAACCGGCTCCAGAATGGCCTCCAGCGGATCGACAAGACGCGGAAGGCTGGTTTGCAGGTGCTCGCTGAACGCATCCACCAGCGCGGATGATGGCCGGTGCAGCGGGCGGATCAGACTGACGGTAAACGGAACGTCGACACTGAACCGCCGCACGGTCACTCCGCTGGCGGCATAATCCAGCGCGGTGAGCGGGTTAACCACCGAGAGCCCGGCGCCCGCGCGCACCATCGCGCAAACCGACGCCGCGCTGTGGGTTTCCACGACCATCCGGCGTTTAACCTGGTGTTCGTTAAACAGCGCATCCAGCAGCTGGCGATAGCTGTCGGTGCGCGACAGGCTGATGTAATTCTCTCCCTGAAAGTCGCCCGGCGTCAGCACGGACTTGGCCGCCAGCGGGTGGCCGGGCGGCAGCACGCACACTTCATTTAGCGTCAACAACGCGGTGCGTTCGGTGCCTGCCGGGGTATGCAACGTCTCCGTCAGGCCGAGGTCGTGGCGTTGAGCGGAAAGCCACTCTTCCAGCAGCGGCGACTCCTGCGGCACGATGTTCAGGCTGACATCAGGATAGCGGGCGAGAAACGGTTGCAGCAGCGTGGGTAAAAAGGACTGGGAGAAAACGGGCAGGCAGACAATCGACAGCTCGCCCTGGCGAAATTCACGCAGGCTCTCCGCCGCGTTTACAATGCGATCCAGCCCATACCAGGAACGCTGCACCTCTTCGAATAGCCGTAATCCTTGCACCGTCGGGTGCAGGCGTCCGCGCGTGCGCTCAAACAGTTTAAGCCCCAATACTTTTTCGAACCGCGCCAGTTCCCGGCTGACGGTGGGCTGCGAGGTATGCAGCAGGCGCGCCGCTTCGGTCAGGTTTCCGGCGGTCATCACGGCATGAAAGATTTCAATGTGGCGCAGGTTCACGGCTGCCATCGTTGGCTTTCCCCTCAGTGGATATCATCCATATCATTTTTGCATAGACTCGCCATAAAACGATATTTTTTATTCCCTTCAGTTTGTGGCGTAATCATAAAAAATGTCTTGCCCGGAGCCTGCTATGCCACATTCACTGAATTGCACTGATACCGACCTCAACGCTGAAAATCTGCTCAGACTACCGGCGGAATTCGGCTGCCCGGTATGGGTCTATGACGCGCAGATTATTCGCCGTCAGATCGCGGCCCTGCAACAGTTTGATGTGGTGCGCTTTGCGCAAAAGGCCTGCTCGAATATTCATATTTTACGCCTGATGCGTGAGCAGGGCGTAAAGGTGGATTCCGTCTCGCTGGGTGAAATTGAGCGCGCGCTGGCGGCGGGATACGATCCGCAAAACCATCCTGATGATATCGTCTTCACGGCTGATGTCATTGACGCCGCCACGCTGGCCCGCGTCAGCGAACTGCGCATTCCGGTGAATGCCGGGTCGGTGGATATGCTGGATCAACTGGGGCAGGTTTCGCCGGGTCATCGCGTCTGGCTGCGTATCAATCCCGGTTTTGGTCACGGGCACAGCCAGAAAACCAATACCGGCGGCGAGAACAGCAAACACGGCATCTGGCATACCGATCTGCCTGCCGCGCTGGCGGTGATGCAGCGCCATCGGCTTCAGCTTGTCGGGGTTCACATGCACATTGGTTCCGGCGTTGATTACGGTCATCTGGAGCAGGTGTGCGGCGCGATGGTGCGTCAGGTTATCGATTTTGGGCAGGATCTGGAGGCGATTTCGGCGGGAGGCGGGCTGTCGATCCCTTATCACGAGGGAGAAGAGGCGGTCGATACGCAGCATTACTTCGGACTGTGGAACGCCGCCCGCGAGCAAATCGCTCGCCATCTGGGGCATCGGGTGAAGCTGGAAATTGAACCGGGACGTTTTCTGGTGGCGCAATCCGGCGTGCTGGTGACGCAGGTACGCAGCGTGAAAGAGATGGGGCGCCGTCATTTTGTGCTGGTGGATGCCGGTTTCAACGACCTGATGCGCCCGGCAATGTACGGCAGCTACCACCATATTACGGCGCTGGCGGCGGACGGTCGCTCGCTTGAACATGCGCCGCTGCTGGACACCGTGGTGGCGGGGCCATTGTGTGAGTCTGGCGATGTCTTTACGCAGCAGGAAGGCGGTAACGTGGAAACGCGTGCGCTGCCTGCGGTCGCGCCGGGGGATTATCTGGTTCTGCACGATACCGGCGCGTACGGCGCGTCCATGTCATCAAATTACAACAGCCGACC
Source organism: Citrobacter sp. CK188 (assembly GCF_030333525.1). Lineage (NCBI taxonomy): Bacteria > Pseudomonadati > Pseudomonadota > Gammaproteobacteria > Enterobacterales > Enterobacteriaceae > Citrobacter > Citrobacter sp. CK188. Next base: position 32,476 of record NZ_JAOWFU010000034.1, on the reverse strand, counting down.
GCTGCTGCCGGAAGTGCTGTTTGATAACGGTAAAGCGCGATTGATTCGCCGCCGCCAGACGATTGAAGAGTTGCTGGCGCTGGAAGTTTTTTAACCGGCAGGCCGGATAAGGTTCCTTTGCCTGATGGCGCTACGCTTATCAGGCCTACGGACGGCGCAATATCGTAGGCCGGATAAGGCGCTTGCGCCGCCATCCGGCAAACCATCAGCAATCCGACTGAAAAAATGGCCCGGTGGTTACTGAATCACGCAGCACTAATGTTCCTGTAAACGGTGGGATCGGCTCCAGCTCCTCGCCGCTAGCCAGCCGAATCGCTTGATCGATTGCGGTGGTGATCATACTGTCGATCGGCAGATAAACGGTGGACAGCGCCGGTTCCAGCCACTTCGCGCTGGGCGCGTCATCGAAGCCAAACAGCGAAATATCCTGCGGTATCCGCAGCCCGGCCTGATGCAGCGCCTTTGATGCGCCAAGCGCCATATCGTCGTTACAGGCAAAGAGCGCGGTAAAGGCGATCCCGTCCTCCAGCAGTTCACGGCACGCTTCGTACCCGCGTGTCATGCTGGAGTCGCCGTATTTCACTTTCGCCGGGTCCCAGGCGATCCCGTTTTTCTCCAGTGCCTTGCGGTAGCCCGTCAGGCGGGATTTTCCCGTTGGCGTGTGATTCGGTACGGTAATGCAGGCGATATCCCGATGGCCCTGTGAGATCAGGTAATCCACCGCCTGAAACGCGGCATCTTCCTGTTCAAAGAATATGGCGCGATCGCGGGCCAGACTGACATCGCGGTTGATCACGACCAGCGGCGTCTCTATGGTATTAATCAACGAGATGATCGTTTTTTCGCTCATATAGCGGGTATAGAGAATGATCGCGTCGCACTGCCTGTCGGCCAGCATCTGCACCGCCTCTTGCTCGCGTTCCGGCGTGTCATGGCCATCGGTCACGATAAGCTGCTTACCGTGCGACTCCGTCTGGCGTGACGCCTGTTGCAGCAAGCGCCCGAAGTAAAATCCGTCAAAGGTCGAGACAACAAGCCCAATGCTGTTACTGGTGCGGTTCGCCAGCGATCGCGCCAAAAAATTGGGTCGGTAATCTAACGCCTGCATCGCTTTGAAGACTTTCTGGCGCGTGCTCTCTTTCACCTGTCCCGTTCCGTTCAGCACGCGAGAAACCGTCGCTTTTGATACGCCCGCGCGACGTGAAACATCCAGCATTGTTGTCATGACGCTATCCTGATTAATCGTTTGACGAAGAATTCCCGGTTTCCGACGGCGTCGAAACGGAATGCCGACGTACCAGAGTAGGGCTAAAGACATGGGTGATTTCGGGTACAGGCCGTTTTTCCGCCAGCGCGAGCGCCAGTTCGGCGGCCTGGGTCGCCATGGTCACGATCGGGTAGCGTACCGTGGTCAGACGTGGACGCACGTAGCGCGAGACCAGCACATCATCGAAACCAATCAGTGAAATTTCGCCCGGCACGTCAATACCGTTGTCGTTTAATACGCCCATTGCGCCTGCGGCCATCGAATCGTTGTAACAGGCGATCGCCGTGAAGTTTCTTCCGCGACCTAACAGCTCGGTCATTGCCTGTTCACCGCCGCTCTCATCCGGTTCACCAAATGTGACCAGCCTGTCGTTAGCCGGAATATGGCTCTCTTCCAGCGCGTCGTAATAACCCTTGAGCCGGTCTTCCGCATCAGAAATCGAATGGTTGGAACAGATATAGCCGATGCGGGTATGGCCCTGCTGAATTAAGTGACGCGTTGCCAGCCAGGCGCCGTAACGGTCATCTAACGCCACGCAGCGCTGCTCAAACCCAGGCAGGATGCGGTTAATCAGCACCATGCCAGGCATCTGTTTCATTAATGACGCCAGATCCGCGTCCGGGATCATCTTGGCGTGTACGACTAACGCCGCGCAACGATGGCGGATCAGTTGTTCAATCGCCTGATGCTCTTTTTGTTCATTATGGTAGCCGTTGCCAATCAGTAAGAAATTACCGGTGTGGTAGGCCACCTGCTCGACCGCTTTAACCATCGCGCCAAAGAAAGGGTCGGAGACATCCCCCACGACTAAACCAATTGTCTCCGTGGATTGCTGCGCCAGCGCTCGCGCATTGGCGTTGGGGTGATAGCTGAGCGATTCCATCGCGCTGGTGACCGCGAGGCGGGATGCTTCGCTGGCTTTCGGGGAATCATTAATAACGCGAGAAACGGTGGCGACTGAAACACCAGCCAGTCGGGCTACATCCTTTATGGTCGCCATGACAGTACCTATAGTGGGTAAACGCTTACATTTCGTCAGTGTTACGGAAAATGGCTATCTGTTCAAGCAGATTGCCTGACGGGAACGCGCAAATGTGAGCGCACGCCGGGGAAGTAAGACAGAAAAGGGAGAATGCAAACCTTTGGTTACACTTTGCGAAGCGCTGTTGCGATTATTCGCTGGTGAGGGCGTCGGGCGGATTGCTAGAGTTGAGATCCCAGAGGTATTGATAGGTGAAATCAGCTTTCGGGTTGATCACAAGAATTACACCAACCTGCGCATCATGTGCAGGTTTTTTTTTGCGCTTACAGCAATCTGTAACAGTAACCGATAATTTACACAACTCGTTGCATTTGTGTTCATTCCTTTGCGTTTTGCTGGTGGCGCGCAGCGTCGCCGGAGACCACAATCAAGATCCCAGAGGTATTGATTGGTGAGATTATTCGGTACGCTCTTCGTACCTGTCTCTTGCACCAACCTGCGCGGATGCGCAGGTTTTTTTTCGTCCTTCCATTTACCTGTCGCGCCTGTTCCCCATCTCGTATAATCTGCAACCATGCATCTTTACCGAACTGTGAGCAAAGGGAGTTGACATGCTTTTGGGATTTTTTCGCAACCTGTTCCGCGTGCTTTATCGTGTGCGCGTCACCGGGGATGCCAGGGCGCTACAGGGTGAGCGCATCCTGATCACGCCAAACCATGTCTCTTTTATCGACGGTATTTTACTCGCCCTGTTTTTACCGGTTCGCCCTGTTTTCGCGGTCTATTCCTCTATCAGCCAGCAATGGTACATGCGCTGGTTAAAGTCGCTGATTGATTTCGTGCCGCTCGACCCGACGAAGCCGATGGCGATTAAGCACCTGGTACGCCTGGTAGAACAGGGCCGCCCGGTGGTTATCTTCCCGGAAGGGCGAATTTCGGTGAGCGGTTCGTTGATGAAAATCTACGACGGCGCCGGGTTTGTGGCGGCGAAGTCTGGCGCAACGGTGGTGCCGGTTCGTATTGAAGGCGCAGAGCTTACGCACTTTAGCCGCCTGAAAGGTCTGGTAAAACAGCGCTTTTTCCCGCGCATTCACCTGCATATCCTGCCGCCTACTCATTTGCCGATGCCGGAGGCGCCGCGAGCGCGCGAGCGCCGCAAACTGGCCGGAGAAATGCTGCATCAAATTATGATGGAAGCGCGCATGGCGGTGCGCCCGCGTGAAACGCTGTATGAATCACTGTTAGCTGCGCAGTACCGCTACGGGGCGGGTAAAAATTGTGTTGAAGATATTAACTTCACGCCGGACACTTATCGCAAATTGCTGACAAAAACGCTGTTTGTCGGCCGCATTCTGGAAAAATACAGCGCGCAGGGTGAAAACATCGGCCTGATGCTGCCAAACGCGGCCATCAGCGCCGCCGTCATTTTTGGCGCGGTTTCTCGTGGCCGTATCCCGGCGATGATGAACTACACGGCGGGCGTGAAAGGGTTGACCAGCGCCATTACCGCTGCGGAGATCAAAACCGTATTCACCTCCCGTCAGTTTCTTGAGAAAGGCAAACTCTGGCATCTGCCGGAGCAACTGACGCAGGTTCGCTGGATTTATCTCGAAGATTTAAAAGCTGATGTGACGCTCGCCGATAAGCTCTGGATTTTTGCGCATCTGCTGATGCCGCGCCTGGCGCAGGTCAAACAGCGGCCGGAAGAGGCGGCAATGATCCTCTTTACATCCGGTTCGGAAGGGCACCCGAAAGGCGTGGTGCACAGCCATAAAAGCCTTCTGGCGAACGTTGAGCAGATAAAAACCATTGCCGATTTCACGGCGAACGACCGCTTTATGTCAGCGCTGCCGCTGTTTCACTCCTTCGGTCTGACCGTCGGCCTGCTGACGCCGCTGCTGACCGGCGCTGAGGTGTTTCTCTATCCCAGCCCGTTGCACTATCGCATTGTGCCGGAACTGGTCTATGACCGGAACTGCACGGTGCTGTTTGGCACGTCGACGTTTCTGGGCAACTACGCGCGGTTTGCCAACCCGTATGACTTCTATCGTCTGCGCTATGTCGTCGCCGGCGCGGAAAAATTGCAGGACAGCACCCGACAGCTCTGGCAGGATAAATTTGGCCTGCGCGTTCTGGAAGGTTACGGCGTGACCGAATGCGCGCCGGTCGTGTCGATTAACGTACCTATGGCGGCGAAGCCGGGTACCGTTGGGCGCATTTTGCCAGGCATGGATGCGCGCTTGCTGGCGGTTCCGGGCATTGATGACGGCGGGCGTCTGCAACTCAAAGGGCCTAATATCATGAACGGCTACCTGCGAGTTGAAAAACCGGGCGTGCTGGAAGAGCCTGCGGCGGAAAATGCGCTGGGCGACGTTGAACAGGGCTGGTACGACACGGGCGATATTGTGCGTTTCGATGAAAACGGTTTTGTGCAGATCCAGGGGCGAGCGAAGCGCTTTGCGAAAATCGCCGGAGAGATGGTTTCGCTGGAGATGGTCGAACAGCTGGCGCTGGGCGTCTCGCCAGATAAAATGCACGCCACGGCGATTAAAAGCGACGCCAGCAAGGGCGAAGCGCTGGTGCTGTTCACGACAGACGGCGAGCTGACGCGTGAAAGCCTGCTGCAATATGCCCGCACACACGGCATTCCTGAACTTGCCGTACCGCGTGATATCCGCTATCTGAAACAACTTCCGTTACTGGGCAGCGGCAAGCCGGACTTTGTGACGCTGAAAAGCTGGGTTGATGAACCGGAAAAACAACATGCGTGAGTCAGTACATACTAACACTTCGATCTGGTCGAAAGGGATGATGTCGGTTATCGCCGCGCAGTTTCTCTCTGCGTTTGGCGATAACGCGCTGTTGTTCGCGACGCTGGCGCTACTGAAGGCGCAGTTCTACCCGGACTGGAGCCAGCCGATCCTGCAAATGGTGTTTGTAGGCGCTTACATTCTTTTTGCCCCCTTTGTTGGGCAGGTAGCGGACAGCTTTGCTAAAGGCCGGGTGATGATGTTCGCCAACGGCCTGAAACTGTTGGGCGCCGCGAGCATCTGTTTTGGTTTTAATCCCTTTGTCGGCTATACGCTGGTGGGGATTGGCGCGGCGGCTTACTCTCCGGCGAAATATGGCATTCTTGGCGAGCTGACCACGGGCGACAAACTGGTGAAAGCCAATGGTCTGATGGAAGCCTCCACCATTGCCGCGATTCTGCTGGGATCGGTGGCAGGCGGCGTACTGGCAGACTGGCATGTGATTGCGGCGCTGGTCGCCTGTGCGTTGGCCTATGCGGGCGCAGTTGTCGCTAACCTTTTTATTCCGAAACTCGCGGCGGCGCGGCCAGGCCAGTCCTGGCATTTGCGTAAGATGGTGCGCAGCTTCTTCTGCGCCTGCATATCGCTCTGGCGTAACGGGGAGACGCGTTTCTCGCTGGTTGGCACCAGCCTTTTTTGGGGCGCGGGCGTCACGCTGCGTTTTCTGCTGGTGCTGTGGGTGCCGGTAGCGCTGGGAATTACCGATAACGCCACGCCAACTTACCTGAACGCAATGGTGGCGATCGGTATTGTTGTGGGCGCAGGCGCTGCGGCGAAGCTGGTTACGCTGGAGACGGTAGCGCGTTGTATGCCTGCGGGTATTCTGATTGGCGTGGTGGTGCTGATTTTCTCTTTGCAACACGCGTTGCTTCCGGCCTATGCGCTGTTGACGCTTATTGGCGTGCTGGGCGGCTTTTTCGTGGTGCCGCTCAATGCGTTATTGCAGGAGCGCGGCAAGAAAAGCGTCGGCGCGGGCAACGCGATTGCGGTACAGAACCTGGGGGAGAACAGCGCGATGCTGTTGATGCTGGGTCTCTATTCGCTGGCCGTACTGGTGGGTATTCCGGTAGTGGCGATCGGCATTGGTTTTGGCGGGCTGTTTGCGCTGGCGATTGCGGCGCTGTGGATTTGGCAGCGCCGCCAGATGTGATTGTTGCGCCGTCGGTAGGCCTGATGAGCGTAGCGCCATCAGGCAGAAACGCCGGATGGCGGCGCAGGCGCCTTATCCGGCCTACGGTATGGTGCTGCCGGTAGGCCTGATAAGCGCAGCGCCATCAGGCAGAAGCGCCGGATGGCGGCACAAGTGCCTTATCCGGCCTACGGTATGGTGCTGCCGGTAGGCCTGATAAGCGTAGCGCCATCAGGCAGAAGTGCCGGATGGCGGCACAGGTGCCTTATCCGGCCTACGGTATGGTGCTGTCGGTAGGCCTGATAAGCGCAGCGCCATCAGGCAGAAGTGCCGGATGGCGGCACAGGTGCCTTATCCGGCCTACGGTATGGTGCTGCCGGTAGGCCTGATAAGCGCAGCGCCATCAGGCAGAAGCGCCGGATGGCGGCGCAGGCGCCTTATCCGGCCTACGGTATGGTGCTGCCGGTAGGCCTGATAAGCGCAGCGCCATCAGGCAAAGGTGCCGGATGGAGGCACAGTGCCTTATCCGGCCTACGGTATGGTGCTGCCGGTAGGCCTGATAAGCGTAGCGCCATCAGGCAGAAGTGCCGGATGGCGGCACAGGTGCCTTATCCGGCCTACGGTATGGTGCTGCCGGTAGGCCTGATAAGCGCAGCGCCATCAGGCAGAAGCGCCGGATGGCGGCACAAGTGCCTTATCCGGCCTACGGTATGGTGCTGTTGGTAGGCCTGATAAGCGTAGCGCCATCAGGCAGAAACGCCGGATATGCGCATTACGGTGCCGGGTAGGTATAAACCTGATGCACCGCTTCGATCTCTGCCAGCACCTCTTCGCTTAACTCCAGATGCAAACTCTCAACGTTGGTTTTTAACTGCGCCATCGTCGTTGCGCCCAACAGGGTGCTGGCGACGAACGGCTGACGACGCACAAACGCCAGCGCCATCTGGGCCGGATCGAGGTTGTGGCGTCTGGCGATGTCGACGTAGGCCGCAACCGCCTTTTGCGCCTGCTCGCCGCTGTAGCGCGTAAAGCGGCTAAACAGGGTGTTGCGCGCGCCGGCGGGTTTGGCGCCATTCAGATATTTACCGGTCAACGTACCGAATGCCAGGCAAGAGTAGGCCAGCAGCTCGACGCCTTCATATTGGCTGACTTCCGCTAATCCCACCTCATAACTGCGGTTCAGTAGGCTGTAAGGGTTCTGGATAGTGACAATGCGCGGCAGGTCATGTTTATCCGCCAGATGCAGATAGCGCATGACGCCGAAGGCCGTTTCGTTAGAGACGCCGATGTAGCGAATTTTGCCCGCGCGCTGGAACTCCGTCAGCGCATCCAGCGTTTCGAGCAGCGTGACAACCGGAGCCGAATCCGTCCAGCTGTAGCCCAGCTTGCCGAAGCAGTTGGTCGGGCGCTGCGGCCAGTGAACCTGATACAGATCCAGATAGTCGGTTTGCAGGCGTTTGAGGCTGTCGTGTAAGGCCTCACGGATATTTTTACGATCCAGCGCCTGATTGGGGCGAATTCCGCTGTCGTTATTACGCGATGGGCCGCTTACCTTGGAAGCGATAACCAGCTTCTCACGGCTGCCGTGTTTAGCAAGCCAGTTACCGACATAGGTTTCCGTTAGCCCCTGGGTTTCCGGGCGTGGAGGCACCGGATACATTTCGGCGACGTCGATCAGGTTAATGCCCTGATCCACGGCGTAATCGAGCTGTGCATGTGCGTCGGCTTCGCTGTTTTGTTCACCAAACGTCATTGTGCCCAGCCCCAGTGTACTTATTTCAAGCGAGCTGTGGGGTATACGGTGATAGTGCATAGCCGTTTCCTTCTTATTATGAAGTCAGTAAATCCCGACAAAGGAATATAAAAATGGCAGAGGGAAGAGAAAAGGGAAAGAGAAAATTCTAAGGCCAGCAGGGCTGCTGACCTCAACAATTAGCGTTCAATGATCTGAGAGACTTCGTCACGATTGATTTGCATCGCGTTGCCTTGCTGATCGTGGTAGCTCACCAGACCCGTATCATCGTCAATTTCTGGTTTACCGTCGGTCAGAATCATCCGACCATCTTTGGTCGCCATTACATAATCGCTGCTACATCCAGAAACAGCAAAAGCCAGTCCTACAGCGGAAATCACAACTGCCCATTTTTTCATCCATTTATCCTCACGTGGCCTGCGTCTGATAATAGTCTAGTAATAACCTGAAGTTATGTCTGATAAAAGCAGTAAAATCTTAAACTGTGAGGAACGGGAGCGGCATTGCGGGTATTCGCTCCCCTTACAGGGAGCGAAAGAGTGAATCAGAGAGGGTTCTTTTTATTGCGCATCAGGTTCAGGCTCTCTACCGCGATAGAGAAGAACATGGCGAAGTAGATGTACCCTTTCGGAACGTGTACATCGAAACTTTCCAGAATCAGGGTAAAGCCGACCAGAATCAGGAAAGAGAGCGCCAGCATTTTTACGGAAGGGTGGCGGTCAACAAACTCGCCGATAGGGCGCGCCGCGAACATCATCACGCCGACGGCAATCACAACTGCCGCCATCATGATAAACAGATGATCTGAGAGGCCCACCGCCGTGATGACGGAATCAAGGCTGAAAATAATATCCAGCATCATGATCTGGACAATCGCGCCCAGGAAGGAGGAGACGCGCGTTTTCAGCCCTTCTTCCTCGCCTTCAATCGATTCGTGAATTTCTTTACTGGCTTTCCAGATCAGGAACAACCCACCCAGCAGCAGGATCAGATCGCGGGCGGAAATCGCTTCGCCGAAAACCTCGAACAGCGGGTTTGTCAGGCGTGTGACCCAGGCGATAGAAGCCAGCAAAGCCAGGCGCATTACCATCGCCGCCGCCAGCCCAAGGCGTCGGGCGTGATTCCGTTGCGCTGTAGGAAGTTTCGCCACCACCAGAGAGAGGAAAATAATATTGTCGATCCCAAGAACGATCTCCAGCAGCGTCAGCGTACCGAGCGCGAGCCAGGCGTTAGGATCGGTTACCCATGCAAATAACATCGAACAAAGTCCTGCCAAAAAAAAGAAGCGCTAATTATAGGCGCGCAATGCGGCAGGTGAAAGTCCAGTCTGTGCCTGTTAGCCCTGTAACAGGAAATGGCGGGCCAGCAGCGTGCGAGTGAAGTTCTTTTTCAGATAAAAGCCGCGCGGCAGCGTCAGAATGGTCTCTCCCTGCGCGCCAATTGCTTCGGTAAGGGCTTTGGCATTCGCCGCTTTTGGCCGCAGTTGTAAAAATTCGCCATGCCGGGCGGTGATCCGCTCAACCTGACCCAGCACAATCATGTCCATCAACTCTTCCCAGTCGAGGCGAAGCTGCTGGTCTTCTTCTTCATTTGGGCTCCACAACAGTGGGGAACCGACGCGCCGATCGGCTAACGGAATACTGCGATCCCCCTCTACGGGAACCCATAACACACGTTTTAATTTGTGGCGGACGTGACTTGTTTCCCACGTCACGCCGCTGTTGCCGGTTAGCGGCGCGACGCAGACAAACGTGGTTTCCAGCGGGCGGCCAAGGCTATCGACGGGAATGGTTTTCAGCTCCACGCCAAGCGCGGCGAAATCTTGTTCCGGTTTGCTACCGGCGCTGGCGCCGAGCCAGATCTCCAGCAGCACGCCAATCCAGCCTTTATCCCGCTTCAAATCTTTAGGGGCCACTAAACCGGCCAGCGCCGCCAGTTCGCCCAGCGAGTAACCTGAAAGCTGCTGCGCCTGGGCAAGCAAAAGGGCTTCAGATGCTGGCGGAGAAAGTAGCGGGTGGAGTCCGGGCATGACGTTATACCTTAGGCGAAAAAGTGAACAATGATTTTATACCGTATGAACAGAGTTTAACGATTTCCACACGCGATGTTCAATCGCATGATTTATATTGGTTTTTAGGATCTGATTCTGCAAGTTGCGCAACAGAGAAATGGGTTTTCCAAATCTGGTCACTGAAAATAAACAGGATCTTACACCATGTTATCCACAGAAAGATGGGATAACTGTGAAAAACCGCCACTACTGTTTCAATTTACAGCCTTGACGTGCGACGAAAATCGAATTTTTACACAAATTGTGCCTAACTTATTGGCACAATCTGTGGATAAAAGCGACGGTGGTTGATCTTTCATCAGCCTGACGATCTTCAATGTGATGGCTGTCACGATTTAGCACGAATGGTCGCAGGTTTTGCATTTAACTTAATGAATTTACGAGGCTATTTTTTGATGGTGTTTGCCGCCCAATTCAGACTGTTCCGGGTTTTCCCGTAGTAATTCCGTACTTCTTCACAACTATATCCACAGAAAAGGTGAATAAAATCGTCTGTGAACACACCTCTCTGTTTATAACTCGGCTATTTGCTGTGAGTTATTCAATTGTTATTAGTAGCGCGTACGCCTAACAGAGTGGTTTACCGTCTCTCTGGAGTGTGAAACAATCATTCATATATAAGGTTTATGTTGAGGTAGTCCGGTGATTGATGACGATGGCTACCGCCCAAATGTAGGTATCGTAATTTGTAATCGCCAGGGGCAGGTTATGTGGGCCCGGCGATTTGGTCAGCACTCCTGGCAATTCCCGCAAGGCGGGATAAATTCAGGGGAGTCAGCAGAACAAGCGATGTACCGGGAACTGTTTGAAGAAGTCGGGTTGAGCCGTAAAGATGTGCGGATACTTGCTTCTACTCGCAACTGGTTGCGTTACAAGTTACCGAAACGTTTGGTGCGTTGGGACACGAAGCCGGTTTGTATCGGCCAGAAACAAAAATGGTTTCTTCTGCAATTGATGAGCGCTGATGCGGAAATCAATATGCAAACCAGCAGCACCCCTGAGTTTGATGGCTGGCGCTGGGTAAGTTACTGGTACCCGGTCAGGCAGGTGGTGTCATTTAAACGCGATGTCTACCGCAGGGTGATGAAAGAGTTCGCAAGTGTCGTGATGGCGCTTCAGGAGAGTACGCCGAAGCCACAAAACGCACCTGCCTGGCGACGTAAAAGAGGTTAAAGCTACGCAAATTATGCTCACCCGCCTGCGCGAAATAGTGGAAAAGGTGGCCAGTGCGCCGCGCCTTAACGAGGCGCTGAATATTCTGGTCACTGATATCTGTCTTGCGATGGATACAGAGGTCTGTTCGGTCTATCTGGCCGATCACGACCGACGTTGTTACTACCTCATGGCGACGCGAGGGCTAAAAAAACCGCGTGGCCGTACTGTCACACTCGCATTTGATGAAGGTATCGTCGGCCTGGTTGGCAGGCTGGCGGAACCGATCAACCTTGCCGATGCGCAGAAACACCCCAGCTTTAAATACATCCCGTCAGTAAAAGAGGAGCGTTTCCGCGCTTTTCTGGGCGTGCCGATTATCCAGCGCCGCCAGCTACTGGGGGTGCTGGTGGTACAGCAGCGTGAACTGCGCCAGTACGATGAAAGCGAAGAGTCTTTCCTCGTTACGCTGGCGACCCAGATGGCGGCTATCCTTTCGCAGACGCAGCTAACCGCGTTATTTGGTCAATACCGCCATACGCGCATCCGTGCGCTACCCGCCGCGCCCGGCGTGGCGATAGCGGAAGGCTGGCAGGATGCAACGTTGCCGCTGATGGAGCAGGTCTACGAAGCCTCCACCCTTGACCCGGCGCTTGAGCGCGAGCGGCTGACCGGCGCGCTGGAAGAGGCCGCTAACGAATTTCGTCGTTACAGTAAGCGCTTTGCCGCTGGCGCGCAGAAAGAGACGGCGGCGATCTTCGATCTGTATTCACACCTGCTTTCTGATGCCCGACTGCGTCGTGAACTGTTTGCCGAAGTCGATAAAGGCGCGGTGGCGGAGTGGGCCGTCAAAAAAGTCATCGAAAAGTTTGCCGAGCAGTTTGCCGCCCTGACGGATGGCTACCTCAAAGAGCGTGCCGGAGATTTACGCGCGCTGGGCCAGCGTCTGTTATTCCACCTGGATGACACCATTCAGGGGCCGAACACATGGCCCGAGCGTTTTGTGCTGGTGGCGGACGAACTCTCAGCCACCACGCTGGCGGAACTGCCGCAGGACAGACTGGCCGGCGTCGTGGTTCGCGACGGCGCGGCTAACTCGCATGCGGCGATTATGGTGCGCGCGCTCGGTATTCCGACCGTGATGGGCGCGGATATTCAGCCTTCGGTTCTTCATCACCGCACGCTGGTGGTGGATGGCTATCGCGGGGAACTGCTGGTCGATCCTGAACCGGTATTGTTGCAGGAATATCAGCGGCTTATCAGCGAAGAGAATGAACTAAGCCGGCTGGCGGAAGATGATGTCAATCTGCCCGCGCATCTGAAAAGCGGCGAACGCGTTAAGGTGATGCTTAATGCAGGGTTAAGCCCGGAACATGAAGAGAAGCTGGGCAGCCGTATCGACGGTATCGGGCTTTATCGCACCGAAATTCCGTTCATGTTGCAAAGCGGTTTCCCCTCGGAAGAAGAGCAGGTGGCGCAGTATCAGGGGATGCTGCAAATGTTTAACGACAAACCGGTGACTCTGCGTACGCTGGATGTCGGCGCGGACAAGCAACTGCCCTATATGCCGATCAGCGAAGAAAACCCGTGCCTGGGCTGGCGCGGCATTCGTATTACGCTCGATCAGCCGGAGATCTTCCTGATCCAGGTGCGTGCGATGCTGCGCGCCAACGCCGCGACCGGCAACCTGAGCATTTTACTGCCGATGGTCACCAGCATTGATGAAGTGGATGAAGCGCGACGCCTGATTGAGCGTGCCGGGCGTGAAGTCGAAGAGATGATCGGTTACGCGATCCCCAGGCCGCGCATTGGGATCATGCTGGAAGTGCCGTCGATGGTATTTATGCTGCCGCAACTGGCGAACCGGGTCGATTTTATCTCCGTTGGCACCAACGATCTGACGCAGTATATCCTGGCGGTTGATCGCAACAATACGCGTGTGGCCAGTATTTACGACAGCCTGCACCCGGGGATGTTACGTGCGCTGGCGATGATCGCTCAGGAAGCCGAAAAACAGGGGCTTGATTTGCGGCTATGCGGTGAAATGGCGGGCGATCCGATGTGTGTGGCGATCCTGATAGGCCTGGGATTCCGCCATCTGTCGATGAACGGTCGCTCCGTCGCGCGCGTGAAATACCTGCTGCGGCACATTGATTATGAAGACGCGCAAACGCTGGCGCAGCGCAGTCTGGAAGCGCAAATGGCGACGGAAGTGCGTCATCAGGTGGCGGCGTTTATGGAGCGCCGTGGCATGGGGGGCCTGATACGCGGGGGGTTGTGACAGGCGCAGTGCCCTTGATTGCCGGATGGCGGCGCACGCGCCTTATCCGGCCTACGGCGCGGTGCCATTCGTAGGCCTGATAAGCGCAGCGCCATTAGGCAAAGATGTTGTGCGGTCCGTAGGCCTGATAAGCGTAGCGCCATCAGGCAAAGGTGTTGTGCCGTTTGTAGGCCTGATAAGCGTAAGCGCCATCAGGCAAAGGTGTTGCGCGGTCTGTAGGCCTGATAAGCGTAAGCGCCATCAGGCAAAGGTGTTGCGCGGTTCGTAGGCCTGATAAGCGTAGCGCCATCAGGCAAAGATGTTGTGCCGTCTGTAGGCCTGATAAGCGTAAGCGCCATCAGGCAAAGGTGTTGTGCCGTCTGTAGGCCTGATAAGCGTAAGCGCCATCAGGCATTCCTGGGATTGTCATTGATAGCCTATACAGATCTTTTACATCTTCCCGGCATCACCGATGCACCCCTTGTGCTATCATTCGCTCCTTTGGAGCGCCTGTGAACGGCTGGCGTGCATATCAATTGCTGTCTATTTTCAGCGAAATAACAAGAACTTGTGGTGACAGATGACCAGTAGCTATCTGCATTTTCCGGAATTTGATCCGGTCATTTTCTCAATTGGGCCCGTTGCGCTGCACTGGTACGGCATGATGTACCTGGTCGGTTTTGTCTTTGCAATGTGGCTGGCGATTCGCCGGGCAAACCGTCCGGGCAGCGGCTGGACCAAAAACGAAGTTGAAAACTTACTCTATGCCGGTTTTCTCGGCGTTTTCCTCGGTGGCCGTATTGGTTACGTCCTGTTCTACAACTTCCCGCTGTTCCTGGAAAATCCGCTCTATCTGTTCCGCGTCTGGGATGGCGGCATGTCCTTCCACGGCGGCCTGATCGGTGTCATTCTGGTGATGGTGATCTTCGCCAGACGCACTAAACGTTCTTTCTTCCAGGTATCCGATTTTATCGCGCCGCTGATTCCTTTTGGTTTAGGCGCAGGGCGTCTGGGGAACTTTATCAACGGCGAGCTGTGGGGGCGTGTCGATCCGAGCTTCCCGTTTGCCATGCTGTTCCCGGGTTCTCGCGCGGAAGATATCGCGCTGTTGCCGTCAAACCCGCAGTGGCAGTCGATCTTTGATACCTATGGCGTTCTGCCCCGCCATCCGTCCCAGCTGTATGAGCTGGTGCTGGAAGGTATCGTGCTGTTCATTATTCTTAACCTGTTTATCCGCAAGTCGCGCCCGATGGGGGCTGTCTCTGGCCTGTTCCTGATTGGCTATGGCGCGTTTCGTATCATTGTTGAATTCTTCCGCCAGCCGGATGCGCAGTTTACCGGCGCATGGGTACAGTACATCAGCATGGGGCAGATTCTCTCTATCCCGATGATTGTCGCTGGTGTGATCATGATGGTTTGGGCTTACCGCCGCAGCCCACAGCAACACGTTTCCTGAGGAACCATGAAACAGTATTTAGAACTGATGCAAAAAGTGCTGGATGAAGGCACACAGAAAAACGACCGTACCGGAACCGGAACGCTTTCCATTTTTGGTCATCAGATGCGTTTTAACCTGCGGGAAGGATTTCCGCTGGTGACGACGAAGCGCTGCCATTTACGCTCCATCATTCACGAGCTGTTGTGGTTCCTGCAAGGCGATACCAACGTCGCTTACCTGCATGAAAACAATGTGACGATCTGGGACGAATGGGCCGATGAAAACGGTAATTTAGGCCCGGTATATGGCAAACAGTGGCGCGCATGGCCTGCGCCGGACGGTCGCCATATTGACCAGATCACCACGGTCATGAACCAGTTGAAAAATGACCCGGACTCCCGCCGTATTATTGTTTCCGCCTGGAACGTCGGCGAGCTCGATAAAATGGCGCTGGCGCCGTGTCATGCGTTCTTCCAGTTCTATGTTGCGGACGGCAAGCTCTCCTGCCAGCTGTATCAGCGCTCCTGCGACGTCTTCCTGGGACTGCCGTTTAATATCGCCAGCTATGCGTTACTGGTGCATATGATGGCGCAACAGTGCGACCTGGAAGTGGGCGACTTTGTCTGGACCGGCGGCGACACGCACCTGTACAGCAACCATATGGAACAGACGCACCTACAGTTAAGCCGCGAACCGCGCGCGCTGCCGAAACTGGTGATCAAACGTAAGCCTGACTCTATCTTCGACTACCGTTTTGAAGATTTTGAGATTGAAGGCTACGATCCGCATCCTGGCATTAAAGCGCCGGTCGCTATCTGACCTGAGCTCATCCTGTCATAACCGACGCCCTTGCGCGTCGGTTTTTTTTATCCTGTACGCCATTCTTCGGCGCTGATTCCCGAATTTTTGCAACGCGCTGTAATACGATAACTGTTTCTCGTAACGCGCCGAATAATCTGCATTCTTGCCTCGTCATTTTCTCCGCCCCCGGCATACTGCCGCTATGAAAAAACAACAGGGCTATACGCTCATTGAAACAATGGTCGCAATGCTTCTTATGGTTAGCCTTAGCGCCACAGGACTCTATGGCTGGCAGCGTTGGCAACAGCAGCAACGGTTATGGCAAACCGCCAGCCAGCTGCGGGATTATTTGCTGCAACTGCGTGAGGATGCGAACTGGCACAACCGGGATCACATTGTTCAGGTCATCAGAGAACGCGGCGGCTGGTGCTTTGTCAGCGCTGCTTCGGCGCAAGGTGCCTGTACACCAGACGCGCCGTTTGTCTTTATTCCAGCATGGCGCGATATCGACATGGTGGAGATCACCCCCTCGCTGGCGTTTTTTGGTCTGCGCAATACCGCCTGGGCCGGGCATATCCGCCTGAAAAATGCCGCGGGCGAATGGCGTCTGGTGGTTTCGTCCTGGGGGCGAATCCGGCTCTGTGAGGGACGCGAGGCCGAAGCATGTCGATGAACGAGCGCGGTTTTTCTCTGCTGGAGGTACTTATCGCGATGGCGATAAGCAGCATGCTACTGCTCGGCGCGGCACGATTTTTACCCGCGCTACAGCGTGAGATTCTACAGACCACGCGGCAGCTGTTGCTGGAAGATGAGATCTGGCAGCGTGCTTATACCGTGGCAAAACACCTGCAACGCGCGGGATATTGCCGGGGAAACTGCGCAGGGAGAGGACTGGTGATTGCCGGGCAGGGGGAGTGCGTTATCGTACAGTGGGATGCCAATAATAACGGGCGCTGGGAGACTGCGCCGGGAAAAGAGGCCGAACAGACCGGGTTTCGTTTAAACAATAAAACGCTGGAAACACTGCGTGGGGCAATATCATGCGCAGATAAAGGGTGGGATAAAATGACCGATCCCGATACGGTACAGATTGAGGCATTTAACGTTGAGCGTCAGGAGATGCCCGGTTTTGCGCCGGTACTGACGCTGTCTCTTCAGGGGCGTAGTAAAGCGGCTTCTAAAACCGCTGTTGAGGCGCAATACAGCGTCACCGGGTTTAATCTGTGAAACGTGAACGGGGTGTGTCTTCTCTGGCGATGGTGCTTTTGCTGCTGGTATTAGGCAGCCTGCTGCTTCAGGGGGCAAACCAGCAGCAGGCGAGTTTTTCCACTCTGGTGGCGACAGAAAGCCGGGCCTTGCAGCGTCAGGCGGTGGCGCAGTCGGCGCTGGAATGGGGAAGGATGCAGTCATGGTCGGCGCAGGCTGCGGTTGAGTGTCGGCAATACACCACGCCGAATGCCCGCGTTTGCCTGCGCCTGCTCGGGAACAACACCGCTTTATTGATTGCGCAGTATGATGGCGCATCGGTCTGGCGCCTGGGTGCTCTGGAGGAAAGCGGCGTTGTATTTTCTCCGCATGGATGGAGCGATTTTTGCCCGTTGAGTGAGGTGGCGTTATGCCAGATACCCTGAACAGGCAGCGTGGTTTTAGTCTGCCGGAAGTGATACTGGCGATGGCGCTGCTGGTGATCACCGTCACCGCGTTATCGGGTTATCAGCGGGCGTTGATGACGAGTCTTGTCGTCAGGGCGCAATATCAACAGCTCTGGCAGTACGGCTGGCAGCAAACGGCGCTGTATTCATTTTCACCTCCCGAAAGCTGGCAGGCCAACCGAATGCAGACAACACAAGCGGGATGTGTCAGCATCAGCGTTAAACTCATTTCCCCTTTGGGCAGGCAAGGCCAGATGTCGCGCTTACATTGCCCGAAAAGTCAGTAGTCAGGAGTTGCTATGTTAAGGGTCTACCACTCCAACCGTCTGGACGTGCTGGAAGCGTTAATGGAATTCATCGTTGAGCGCGATCGGCTTGACGATCCTTTTGAACCCGAAATTGTGTTGGTTCAAAGTACCGGTATGGCGCAGTGGCTGCAAATGACCCTTTCGCAGAAATTTGGTATCGCCGCGAATATCGATTTTCCGCTACCCGCGAGTTTTATCTGGGATATGTTTGTACGCGTGCTGCCTGATATCCCGAAAGAGAGCGCGTTCAGCAAGCAAAACATGAGCTGGAAGCTGATGACGCTGCTGCCGCAACTGCTGGAGCGTGAGGATTTTACACTACTGCGCCACTATCTGACGGACGACGCTGACAAGCGCAAGCTATTCCAGCTTTCCTCGCGTGCCGCCGATCTTTTCGATCAGTATCTGGTCTATCGCCCCGACTGGCTTACCCAGTGGGAGGCGGGGCAGATGGTTGACGGGTTAGGGGAGGCTCAGATCTGGCAGGCGCCGCTGTGGAAGGCGCTGGTGGAATACACGGCTGAACTGGGGCAGCCGCGTTGGCACCGTGCGAATGTGTATCAGCGTTTTATCCAGACGCTGGAAAATGCGACAACCAGCCCGACGGGGCTGCCTTCGCGCGTCTTTATTTGTGGTATTTCCGCGCTGCCGCCGGTGTATCTCCGGGCCTTGCAGGCGCTGGGAAAGCACATCGAAATCCATCTGCTGTTCACTAACCCCTGCCGTTATTACTGGGGGGATATCAGAGACCCTGCCTGGCTGGCAAAACTGGTGGCTCGTCAGCGTCGTCACAGCTTTGAGGAGCGCGACTTACCGCTGTTTCGCGATAACCAACGCGCCGGGGAGTTATTTAATAGCGACGGCGAGCAGGATGTCGGGAACCCGATGCTGGCGTCCTGGGGGAAACTGGGGCGGGATTACATCTACTTGCTTTCCGAACTGGAAAACACGCAGGAACTGGATGCGTTTGTCGATATTCCCCCGGACAACCTGCTTCATAACATTCAGGCGGACATCCTTGAGCTGGAAAGTCGCGCCGTGGCTGGGGTGAACCTCGAAGAGTACGCCCGAAGCGACAACAAGCGTCTGCTTGACCCGAATGACGCCAGCGTGACCTTTCACGTATGCCATAGCCCGCAGCGTGAAGTGGAGATCCTGCACGATCGTCTGCTGGCGATGCTGGAGGCCGACCCGACGCTGATGCCGCGCGATATTATCGTCATGGTGGCGGATATCGACAGCTATAGCCCCTTTATTCAGGCCGTATTTGGCAGTGCGCCTGCCGAACGCTATCTGCCTTATGCCATCTCCGATCGCCGGGCGCGTCAGTCGCATCCTGTTTTGCAGGCGTTTATCAGCCTGCTGTCGTTGCCGGACAGCCGTTTTGTCTCTGAAGATGTGCTGGCGCTGCTGGACGTGCCGGTTCTGGCGGCTCGATTTAACATCAACGAAGAAGGGCTGCGCTATCTTCGCTTATGGGTCAATGAGTCGGGTATCCGCTGGGGGATTGATGATGACAACGTGCGCGAACTGGCGCTTCCTGCAACGGGGCAGCATACCTGGCAATTTGGCCTGACGCGTATGCTGCTGGGTTACGCGATGGAAAGCGCGCAGGGCGAATGGCAGTCCGTGCTGCCTTATGACGAGTCCAGCGGGCTGATTGCGGAGCTGGTCGGGCATCTGGCGTCCCTGCTTATGCAGTTGAACCTCTGGCGTCGCGGGCTGGCGCAGGCGCGTCCGCTGGAAGAGTGGCTCCCGGTTTGCCGCGACATGCTCAATGACTTTTTCCTGCCCGATGCGGAAACGGAAGCCGCAATGACCCTTATCGAGCAGCAATGGCAGGCGATTATCACCGAAGGGCTTGAGGCGGAGTATGGCGATGCGGTGCCGCTGTCTCTGTTACGGGACGAGCTGGCGCAAAGGCTGGATCAGGAACGCATCAGCCAGCGTTTTCTGGCGGGGCCGGTAAACATCTGTACGCTCATGCCTATGCGTTCTATCCCCTTTAAGGTTGTGTGTCTCCTTGGTATGAATGACGGCGTCTATCCGCGTCAGCTGGCGCCGCTCGGTTTTGACCTGATGAGCCAGAAACCGATGCGCGGGGATCGTAGCCGTCGCGATGATGACCGCTACCTGTTCCTTGAGGCCTTAATTTCTGCGCAGCAGACGCTCTATATCAGCTACATCGGGCGCTCTATTCAGGATAACAGCGAACGTTTCCCGTCAGTCCTGGTGCAGGAACTGATGGATTATATCGGGCAAAGTCACTATTTGCCGGGAGATGAAGAACTGACCAGCGATGAGAGCGAGGCCCGCGTGAAAGCGCATATCGCTCGCCTGCACACGCGGATGCCGTTTGATGCGCAAAACTATCTTCCCGGTGAACAGCAAAGCTACGCGCGCGAATGGCTGCCTGCTGCAAGTCAGTCAGGCGAGGCCCATTCTGATTTTGTACAGCCGTTGCCCTATGAACTCCCTGAGACGTTGACGCTGGAAAAACTTCAGCGCTTCTGGGCGCATCCGGTGCGGGCGTTTTTCCAGATGCGGCTACAGGTGAATTTCCGCGCGGAAGAGAGTGAAATTCCCGATACGGAGCCGTTCATTCTGGAAGGGCTAACCCGCTATCAGCTTAATCAGCAGTTGCTTAATACGCTGGTCGAAGAAGAGGATGCCGGGCTTTTATTCCGTCGCTTCCGGGCGGCGGGCGATCTCCCGTATGGCGCTTTTGGCGAGATCCTCTGGGATACGCAGCGTCAGGAGATGCAGTCGCTGGCAGACAGGATTATCGCGTGTCGTCAGCCGGGGAAAAGTATGGAAGTTGATCTGCTCTGCAATGGCGTGCAGATCACGGGGTGGTTGCCGCAGGTGCAGGAAGACGGTTTGTTGCGCTGGCGCCCATCTTTAATAAGCGTTGCGCAGGGAATGCAACTTTGGCTGGAACACCTTGTCTATTGTGCCTGTGGCGGAAAAGGCGAAAGTCGTTTGTTCCTGCGTAAAGAGGGAGAGTGGCGCTTCCCGCCGTTAGAGGCTGAACAGGCGTTAACTTACCTCGCACAGCTGATTGACGGTTATCGGGAAGGGATGTCGTCCCCACTGCTGGTTCTTCCTGAAAGCGGCGGCGCATGGATAAAAGCTTGTTATGACGCGGCGAATGATGCCATGTTAGATGATGCTGACACGCTGCAAAAAGCCCGGACGAAGTTCTTGCAGGCTTATGAAGGTAACATGGTGATACGCGGAGAAGGGGATGATATCTGGTATCAACGGTTGTGGCGTCAGCTGGAGCCGAAGACGATAGAGAGCATTATTTCTCAGTCTCAACGTTATCTGTTACCGCTATTTCGTTTTAATCAGTCGTGAGGGCTGTATAAAAATTGCGCAATTAAATGGCTTCATTTATGATGCGTTTTCTGTCACGGACTGATTTTACAATAAGAGATGCTGACTCGTTTAGCACACAGTTTTGTCCTGCTCAATAAGCGCCAGCGTCGCGCTCGCGCTTCACCTGAGCGGGAAAGAAAGTTAATGATGAGGTTCGTGAATGCCCCGCAGCACCTGGTTCAAAGCGTTATTGTTGTTTGTCGCCCTTTGGGCACCCTTAAGTCAGGCAGATACCGGTTGGCAGCCTTTGGCGGAAACCATCCGTAAAAGCGAGAAAGATACGCGTCAGTATCAGGCGATTCGTCTGGACAATGACATGGTGGTTTTGCTGGTATCCGACCCGCAAGCGGTGAAATCGCTTTCGGCGCTGGTGGTGCCTGTTGGATCGCTGGAGGACCCCGATGAACATCAGGGGCTGGCGCACTATCTCGAACATATGAGTCTGATGGGATCTAAAAAATATCCCCAGCCTGACAGCCTTGCCGAATACCTTAAAATGCACGGCGGCAGCCATAATGCCAGCACCGCGCCGTATCGTACCGCCTTCTATCTGGAGGTGGAAAACGACGCCCTGTCAGGTGCGGTCGATCGCCTTGCCGATGCCATTGCCGCCCCGTTGTTGGATAAAAAATATGCCGAGCGTGAGCGCAATGCGGTCAATGCCGAACTGACGATGGCGCGTACGCGAGACGGTATGCGTATGGCGCAGGTCAGCGCAGAAACCATCAACCCGGCGCACCCGGGTTCGCGCTTCTCTGGCGGCAATCTGGAAACTTTAAGCGACAAACCGGGCAACCCGGTTCAGCAGGCGTTGCAGGCGTTTCACGAAAAATATTATTCAGCGAACCTGATGAAGGCGGTGATTTACAGTAACAAACCGCTGCCGGAACTGGCGCGTATTGCGGCTGAAACCTATGGCCGGGTGCCGAATAAAAATATCAAAAAGCCGGAAATTACCGTGCCGGTAGTAACGGACGCGCAAAAGGGCATCATCATTCATTATGTGCCTGCTCTGCCGCGTAAAGTGCTGCGCGTAGAGTTTCGTATTGATAACAACAGCGCGCAGTTTCGCAGCAAAACCGACGAACTGGTGACCTACCTGATTGGCAACCGTAGCCCGGGAACGCTCTCCGACTGGCTGCAAAAACAAGGATTAGTGGAAGGCATTCGTGCGGACTCCGACCCGGTGGTTAACGGTAACAGCGGCGTACTGGCTATTTCCGCTACCCTGACGGACAAAGGGCTGGCGAACCGGGACGACGTTGTCGCCGCCATCTTCAGCTATCTCAATCTGTTACGTGAAAAAGGCGTGGATAAACGTTACTTCGATGAGCTGGCGCATGTGCTGGATCTCGACTTCCGTTACCCCTCTATCACCCGTGATATGGATTACGTCGAATGGCTGGCGGATACGATGATTCGCGTTCCGGTGGAACATACGCTGGATGCGGTGAATATCGCCGATCAATACGATGCGGCGGCGGTGAAATCACGCCTGGCGATGATGACGCCGCAGAATGCGCGTATCTGGTACATCAGCCCGAAGGAACCGCACAACAAAACGGCCTATTTTGTCGACGCGCCTTATCAGGTGAATAAAATCGACGACAAAACGCTCGCCGACTGGCAGCAAAAAGCGCAGGGCATTGCGCTGTCATTACCGGAGCTTAACCCCTATATTCCAGACGATTTCACGCTGATCAAACCGGAGAAGGAATATCCCCACCCGGAGCTGATTGTCGATGAACCGGATTTGCGCGTGGTTTATGCGCCGAGCCGTTATTTTGCCAGCGAGCCTAAGGCGGATGTCAGCGTTATTCTGCGTAACCCGAAAGCAATGGACAGCGCCAGAAACCAGGTGATGTTTGCGTTAAACGATTATCTCGCGGGGATCGCGCTCGACCAGTTAAGCAACCAGGCATCGGTTGGCGGGATTGGCTTTTCCACCAACGCCAACAATGGTCTGATGCTTAACGCGAACGGTTACACGCAGCGCTTGCCGCAGCTTTTCCAGGCATTGCTGGAAGGGTATTTCAGCTACACCGCGACGGAAGAACAGCTGGAACAGGCGAAATCCTGGTATGCACAGATGATGGATTCCGCAGAAAAAGGGAAGGCCTACGATCAGGCGATTATGCCGGTACAGATGCTTTCTCAGGTGCCTTACTTCCAGCGTGATGAACGCCGTAAGCTGTTGCCTTCGATCACGCTGAAAGAGGTCATGGCTTACCGCGATACGTTAAAAGCAGGCGCGCGACCGGAGTTCCTGGTGATTGGCAATATGCGCGAAGCTCAGGTGAAAACCATGGCGCGGGATATCCAACAGCAGCTTGGCGCCAACGGTTCAGAGTGGTGTCGCAATAAAGACGTACTGGTGGATAAAAAGCAGTCGGTCATCTTTGAGAAGGCGGGCAGCAGCACTGACTCCGCGCTGGCGGCGGTATTCGTTCCAACCGGTTACGATGAATATGCCAGTTCAGCCTACAGCGCGATGTTAGGGCAAATCGTTCAGCCGTGGTTCTATAATCAGTTGCGTACTGAAGAACAGTTAGGTTATGCGGTGTTCGCTTTCCCGATGAGCGTCGGGCGTCAGTGGGGGATGGGTTTCCTGCTGCAAAGCAGCGACAAGCAACCGTCTTATCTCTGGGAGCGTTACAAAGCATTCTTCCCAACGGCGGAAGCGAAGCTGCGGGCGATGACGCCGGAAGAGTTTGCGCAAATTCAGCAGGCGATCATCGCGCAGATGTTGCAAGCGCCGCAAACGCTGGGCGAAGAAGCGTCGAAATTAAGCAAAGATTTCGATCGCGGCAATATGCGCTTTGATTCACGTGATAAAATCGTGGCTCAGATTAAACTGCTGACGCCGCAAAAACTTGCCGATTTCTTCCATCAGGCGGTGGTTGAGCCGCAAGGCATGGCGATACTGTCACAGGTTTCCGGCAGTCAGAACGGGAAAGCAGAGTACGTGCGCCCGGAAGGCTGGAAAGTGTGGGAGAACGTCAGCGCGTTGCAGCAAACCTTACCCCTGATGAGTGAAAAGAATGAATGATGCCGCTGAGTCCCTTGATCCTTTACGCTTGCCCCTTACGGGCGAGCGTCTGATTGAAGCCTCTGCGGGCACTGGCAAAACGTTTACTATCGCCGCGTTGTATCTGCGCCTGCTGCTCGGATTGGGCGGCTCTGCCGCCTTTCCCCGACCGCTGACCGTGGAAGAACTGTTGGTCGTGACGTTTACCGAGGCGGCCACCGAAGAGTTACGCGGCCGCATCCGCAGCAACATCCATGAACTGCGCATCGCCTGTCTGCGTGAAACTACCGATAACCCGTTATATGCTCGCCTGCTGGAAGAGATCGAGGATAAAAAGCAGGCGGCGCAGTGGTTACTGTTGGCGGAAAGACA
Organism: Citrobacter sp. CK188; assembly: GCF_030333525.1. Taxonomy (NCBI): domain Bacteria; kingdom Pseudomonadati; phylum Pseudomonadota; class Gammaproteobacteria; order Enterobacterales; family Enterobacteriaceae; genus Citrobacter; species Citrobacter sp. CK188. Next base: position 8,072 of record NZ_JAOWFU010000034.1, on the reverse strand, counting down.
GATGGATGAGGCGGCAGTATTCACCATCCACGGTTTTTGCCAGCGCATGCTCAGCCTGAATGCGTTTGAGTCCGGCATGCTGTTCGAGCAGCAATTAATCGAAGATGAATCCCTTCTGCGCTATCAGGCCTGCGCCGACTTCTGGCGGCGTCACTGTTATCCGCTGCCACGCGAAATTGCCCAGGTTGTCTTTGAAGCGTGGAAAGGCCCCCGGGCGCTACTGAAAGATATCGATCGTTATTTGCAGGGCGAAGCGCCGGTCATCAAAGCACCGCCGCCGTCAGACGAGACGCTGGCGTCTCGCCACGAACACATTTTGTCGCGTATTAACGCCCTGAAGCAGCAATGGTGCGCGTCCGTTGATGAACTGGATGGGGTGATAGAGTCGTCGGGAATCGATCGCAGAAAATTCAATCGCGGCAACCAGACGAAATGGATCGAGAAGATCACGGCGTGGGCGCAGGCGGAAACGCAAACCTATCAATTACCCGACGCGCTGGAGAAATTCTCCCGGCGATTCCTGGAAGAGAGAACCAAAGCGGGCGGCATAACCCCGCAGCATCCGCTGTTTGTCGCCATTGAGGAACTGCTGGCTGAACCGTTGACGATAAAAGATCTGCTGATTACCCGTGCGCTGGCAGAAATCCGCGAGACGGTTGCGCAGGAAAAACAACGCCGGGGTGAATTAGGTTTCGACGACATGCTGAGTCGTCTGGATGTTGCGCTGCGTAGTAATAGCGGCGATGCGCTGGCAAGCGCAATTCGTGGCCGTTTCCCGGTGGCGATGATTGATGAATTTCAGGATACCGACCCGCAGCAGTACCGCATTTTCCGCCGCATCTGGCGGCATCAGCCGGACACCGCGCTGTTGCTGATTGGCGATCCGAAACAGGCGATTTATGCGTTTCGCGGCGCGGATATCTTCACCTACATGAAAGCCCGCAGCGAGGTCAGCGCCCATTATACGCTGGATACCAACTGGCGTTCCGCACCGGGCATGGTCAACAGCGTGAATACGTTGTTCAGTCAGATGAACGACGCCTTTATGTTCCGCGAAATTCCATTTGCGCCGGTTAAATCGGCCCAGAAGAACCAGTCGCTGCGCTTTGTGCTGAACGGCGAGACGCAGCCCGCCATGAACATGTGGTTGATGGAAGGGGAAAGCTGCGGCATTGGCGACTATCAGAGTTACATGGCGCAGGTGTGCGCGACGCAAATTCGTGACTGGCTGAAAGCCGGGCAAACTGGCGATGCGCTGCTTGTTAGCGAGAAAACCTCACGCCCGGTTCGAGCCTCGGATATCAGCGTGCTGGTGCGAAGCCGCCAGGAAGCGGCGCAAATTCGTGATGCGCTGACGCTGCTGGCGATTCCGTCCGTTTATCTCTCCAACCGCGACAGCGTATTTGAGACGCTGGAAGCGCAGGAGATGCTGTGGATCTTACAGGCCGTCATGACGCCTGAGCGTGAAAATACGCTGCGTAGCGCGATGGCGGCCTCAATGATGGGGTTGACCGCGCAGGACATCGAAACGCTGAATAACGACGAAAATGCCTGGGATACGGTGGTCGAAGAGTTCGACGGCTATCGTCAAATCTGGCATAAGCGCGGCGTCATGCCCATGCTGCGCGCGCTGATGTCAGCGCGGAATATTGCCGAAAACCTGCTGGCGACGGCGGGAGGCGAGCGCCGCCTGACCGATATTCTGCACATCAGCGAATTGTTGCAGGAAGCCGGTTCGCAGCTGGAAAGTGAGCATGCGCTGGTGCGCTGGCTGTCGCAGCATATTCTTGAGCCGGACAGCAATGCCGCCAGCCAGCAACTGCGGCTGGAAAGCGATAAACATCTGGTGCAAATCGTCACCATCCATAAATCAAAAGGGCTGGAATACCCGCTCGTCTGGCTGCCTTTTATTACCCATTTCCGCGTGCAGGATCAGGCGTTTTATCACGATCGCAATTCGTTTGACGCGGTGCTGGATCTCAGCCACGCCGAGGAGAGCGTTGAACTGGCGGAAGCAGAGCGTCTGGCGGAAGACCTGCGTTTGCTTTATGTGGCGCTGACCCGTTCGGTGTGGCATTGCAGCCTCGGCGTTGCGCCGTTGGTGCGTCGTCGCGGAGATAAGAAAGGCGATACCGATGTACACCAGAGCGCGCTCGGGCGCCTGCTGCAAAAAGGTGAGCCGAAAGATGCCGCTGGGCTTCGCGCCTGCATTGACGCGCTTTGCGGGGAGGATATCGCCTGTCGGACGCCAGACGAACCGGACAGCGAACGCTGGCAGGTAACGGAAGCGTCGCGTGCGGCGCTAAGCGCCAGAGAATTACGCCGAATGCCTGCCGACAACTGGCGAGTAACCAGTTATTCCGGCTTACAGCAGCAAGGCCATAGCGTCGCCCAGGATTTAATTCCGCGTCTGGATGTGGATGCCGCCGGGGTAGGGGACGTGGTGGAAGAGCCGGAGCTGACGCCGCACCAGTTCCCGCGAGGGGCATCGCCGGGTACATTCCTGCATAGCCTGTTTGAAGACCTCGACTTTACGCAGCCCGTTGACCCGGCCTGGGTACGGGAAAAACTGGAGCTTGGCGGTTATGACGCGCACTGGGAGCCGGTTTTAACGCAGTGGCTGGACGCTGTTTTGCAGGCTCCCCTGACCGAACGCGGCGTGAGTCTGCGTCATCTTTCCGCCCGTGAAAAACAGGTGGAGATGGCGTTTTATCTGCCGATCGCACAGCCGCTTATCGCCAGTCAACTGGATGCGCTGATTCGCCGGTTTGATCCGCTCTCGGCGGGCTGCCCGCCGCTCGACTTCATGCAGGTTCGCGGCATGCTGAAAGGGTTTATCGACCTGGTGTTTCGCCATGAAGGGCGGTATTACCTGCTCGATTACAAATCAAACTGGCTGGGCGAAGACAGCACGGCCTACACTCAGGAGGCGATGGCCTCAGCGATGCAGGCGCATCGCTATGACCTGCAATATCAGTTGTATACGCTGGCGTTGCACCGCTATCTGCGCCATCGCATCGCCGATTATGACTATGAACGTCATTTCGGCGGCGTGATCTACCTTTTCCTGCGCGGCGTTGACCGTGAATATCCACGGCAGGGCATTTTCTCGACCCGGCCGGACGGCGAACTGATTGCGTTAATGGATGAGATGTTTGCAGGCGTTGTAGCGGAGGAGGCGCAATGACAATTCAGAAGCGATTACTGGAGGCCGTAGAACAACAGTTGTTGCGGCCATTAGACGCTCAGTTTGCGCTGGCGGTTGCCGGGCAGGACGATCCGTGCGTGACGCTGGCCGTTGCATTGCTCAGCCGCGATGCCGGGGAAGGGCATGTCTGTATGCCGCTTTCGCGCCTGGCGATAACGGAAGAGTCGCATCCGCTACTGGTCTCCTGGTTTAGCGAGAGGGACGCGCCTGAAGACTGGGCATCGTGTCTGCTGGCTTCCGGGGCGGTCAGTCGGGGAGAGCGGCCAACGCCGTTGATTCTGCATGAAGATCGCCTTTACCTGAACCGGATGTGGAGTAACGAGCGCACGGTAGCCCGCTTTTTTAGCGAGGTTAACCAGGCGATCGCGGTAGATGAACTGCAACTGGCCCGCACGCTGGATGCGCTTTTCCCGCCGACGGATGACGTCAACTGGCAAAAAGTGGCGGCGGCCGTGGCGTTGACGCGCCGTATTTCCGTCATTTCCGGCGGGCCTGGCACCGGTAAAACCACTACCGTGGCGAAGCTGCTGGCCGCGTTGATTCAGATGGCGGACGGCGAGCGATGCCGTATACGACTGGCGGCGCCGACGGGGAAAGCGGCGGCGCGTCTGACCGAGTCGCTTGGCGCGGCATTGCGCCAGCTTCCGCTCACGGATGAGCAAAAAAAACGCATCCCGGATGACGCCAGTACGTTGCACCGGCTGTTGGGCGCACAGCCCGGTAGCCAGAGGCTGCGCCATCACGCGGGAAACCCGCTGCATCTGGACGTGCTGGTGGTGGATGAGGCATCAATGATCGATTTGCCGATGATGTCGCGGCTAATTGAGGCGCTGCCGCCGCACGGACGCGTGATTTTTCTCGGCGATCGCGATCAGCTGGCTTCCGTTGAGGCGGGGGCGGTGCTGGGCGATATCTGCGCCTGGGTAAATGCCGGATTTACCGCCGGGCGCGCGCAGCAGCTGAGCCGACTGACGGGAAGCCCCATTCCTGCGGGCGCAGGCACGGAGGCGGCCTCTTTGCGCGATAGCCTGTGTTTGCTGCAAAAAAGCTATCGCTTCGGGCATGATTCCGGCATTGGTCAACTGGCGGCAGCCATTAATCGCGGCGATAAAGCGGCGATGAAAACGGTCTTTCAGCAGGGATTCAGCGATATTAAAAAACGAACGCTACAGAGCAGCGAGGATTACGCCGCCATGCTCGACGAGGCGCTGGCCGGTTATGGGCGTTATCTGGCGCTTGTTCGCGAGGGCGCGGAGCCGGAGGCGATTATTCAGGCTTTCAATGAGTACCAGTTGCTGTGCGCGCTGCGTGAAGGGCCGTTTGGCGTTGGCGGTCTGAATGAACGTATCGAACAGGTTATGCTGCAAAAGCGCAAAATTCAGCGTCACCCGCACAGCCGCTGGTATGAAGGGCGTCCGGTAATGATTGCGCGCAATGACAGCGCGTTGGGGTTGTTCAATGGCGATATCGGTATTGCGCTCGATCGCGGCCAGGGGTTGAGGGTGTGGTTCGCCATGCCGGATGGCAGCATTAAGTCGGTGCAGCCCAGCCGTTTGCCGGAGCATGAAACAACCTGGGCGATGACGGTGCATAAATCGCAGGGATCGGAGTTCGATCATGCGGCGCTGATTTTACCCAGCCAGCGCTCGCCGGTTGTGACCCGCGAGCTGGTGTATACCGCCGTGACGCGCGCACGTCGTCGCCTGTCTCTCTATGCCGATGAACGGGTTTTGAGCGGGGCAATTGCGACGCGCACGGAACGACGTAGCGGACTGTCCGCGTTTTTTAATAACGGGCTGTGAGGCAAGTTGCCGGATGGCGCCTGCGCTTATCCGGCCTACAGCATCCCCGTAGACCCGATAAGACGCTTTAGCGTCGTCGTCAGGCAAAATGGGTTATCCCAAATCTGCCATCAACACCTTTGAACGACGCTGATAGTTGTACATCTCTTTTTTGCTCTCGGGCAGCAGCTCGATATCCACCGGCGTAAACCCACGTTCCTGGAACCAGTGAATACTGCGCGTTGTCAGCACAAACAGCTTGCTGAGGCCCATCTGTCTTGCCTGCACGGCGATCCGCTCCAGCAAGACTTCGCCACGCGATGAACTGCGATAATCTGGATGTACCGCCACGCAGGCCATTTCGCCGATTTTTTCTTCGGGGAAAGGGTACAGCGCGGCGCAGGCGATGGTCAGATTATCTCGCTGGATAATCGTGAATTTGTCGATCTCCATCTCCAGTTGTTCACGGGAGCGGCGCACCAGAATCCCCTGTTGTTCCAGCGGGCGAATCAGCTCCAGGATCCCGCCGATATCGTTAATGGTGGCGCGGCGAATCTGCTCGGCGCTCTCCATCACGATTTGCGTCCCGATCCCGTCGCGTGAGAACAGCTCCTGCAATAGCGCGCCGTCTTCCTGGTAGCTAATCAGATGGCAGCGACGCACGCCGCTGCGGCAGGCTTTCACCGCGCCGCGCAGGAACCGCACGGTGCCTGAATTGTAATCGCCTTTTTCTTCCTGCGCTTCAACGCGTGCCTGCGCTTCGTTCGGGAAAAGTTCGGAAACGATGTCGCCTTCGTCGTTAGTTACCCCTTGCGATGAACAGAAGCCGATCATCTTCTCCGCCTTCAGTTTGATGGCGAGCTGCGTGGCGATCTCTTCTGAGGTCAGGTTAAAACTTTCGCCTGTGACGGAAACCGCGACCGGCCCCATCAGCACAATTGCGCCGCTGTCTAACTGGCGATGAATCGCCTCTTCATCAATACGGCGAATGCGTCCGCTGTGGCAGTAATCCACGCCGTCATCCACGCCCAGCGGCTGTGCAATAATAAAATTGCCGCTGACGACGTTGATGTGCGCGCCCTGTAAGGGGGTGTTGTTCAGGCTCATCGACAGACGGGCGGTGATATCCAGCTGCAACGTGCCTGCCGCTTGCTTAACCAGTTCCAGCGTTTTGGCGTCCGTTACGCGGGTATTTTTGTGGTACAGCGGCTCATGATGATGTGCGGCAAGGTTCGCGTCGATTTGCGGACGCGCGCCATACACCACCACCAGGCGAATACCCAGACTGTGCAGAAGCCCGATGTCATTGACGATACTGGAGAAATTTTCATGCTCAATGGCCTCACCGCCAAGCATAATGACAAACGTTTTTCCCCGATGGGTATTGATATAGGGAACAGAATGGCGGAATCCCTGTACCAGTTCGGTTCTACGTTCCTTCACCACGGCACACCCTCATTGCATGATTATTCGAAATTAATGTATTTTTATTCTGTTTTTCCGTCGTGCGCAAGCGCAAATTTTAATCCCGCTGAAGTTTTCTCCCAGTAATACCGTGAATACAAAAAGAAAGTTTACCCTTTTATAGATGACAGATTATGCGTCATTCGCTAAAGTTTCCGGTCAATTTAGACGTTTTGTACATCAGCACCGTTAAGTTTGTTTTGCTCGGGAGAAGCATGTCGGGATCCAACTCAGCAATCAGTCGCCGTCGTTTACTACAAGGGACGGGCGCCATGTGGCTATTGAGCGTAAGTCAGGTCGGTTTGGCTGCCGTCAGCCAGGTCGTCGCGGTACGCATCTGGCCTGCGTCCAGCTATACCCGCGTCACGGTGGAATCGAACCGTCTGCTGAAATACAAACAGTTTGCCCTGAGTAACCCTGAGCGCGTGGTGGTGGATATTGAAGGCGTGAATCTGAACTCGGTGCTTAAAGGCATTGGCGCGCAGATCCGCGCGGACGATCCGTATATCAAGTCAGCGCGAGTGGGGCAGTTTGATCCACAGACGGTGCGGATGGTGTTTGAGCTGAAGCAAAACGTGAAACCGCAGCTGTTTGCCCTTGCGCCAGTGGCGGGCTTTAAAGAACGCCTGGTGATGGATCTCTACCCTGCCAATGCGCAGGATATGCAGGATCCGTTGCTGGCGCTGCTGGAAGATTACAACAAAGGCGATCTGGATAAGCAGGTGCCGCCTGCGCAGAGCGGGCCGCAGCCGGGCAAGGCGGGCCGCGATCGCCCGATCGTGATCATGCTCGATCCCGGTCATGGAGGGGAAGATCCCGGCGCCGTGGGGAAATACAAGACGCGCGAAAAAGACGTGGTGTTGCAGATTGCCCGCCGCTTGCGCGCGTTAATTGAGAGAGAAGGCAATATGAAGGTCTACATGACGCGTAATGAGGATATCTTCATTCCGCTGAAAGTGCGCGTGGCAAAAGCCCAGAAGCAGCGCGCCGACCTGTTTGTCTCTATCCATGCGGACGCGTTTACCAGCCGACAGCCCAGCGGTTCATCTGTTTTTGCGCTCTCGACGAAGGGCGCGACCAGTACGGCGGCAAAATACCTCGCGCAAACTCAGAACGCCTCGGATTTGATCGGCGGCGTGAGTAAAAGCGGCGATCGCTATGTCGATCACACAATGTTCGACATGGTGCAATCGTTGACCATCGCCGATAGCCTGAAGTTCGGTAAAGCGGTGCTCAACAAGCTGGGAAGAGTTAATAATCTGCACAAAAATCAGGTCGAGCAGGCCGGCTTTGCGGTGCTGAAAGCGCCGGATATTCCCTCTATTCTCGTGGAAACCGCCTTTATCAGTAATATTGAAGAGGAGCGTAAGCTCAAAACGGCGAAGTTCCAGCAGGAAGTGGCGGAGTCGATTCTGGCGGGTATTAAAGCCTACTTTGCCGATGGGGCGACGCTGGCGAGAAGGGGATAATAAAAAAGCGCTGAAAGGCGCTTTTTTTACGGACCGCAGAAACGAAAAAACACCCGTTAAGGTGTTTAATATTGGTTGCGGGGGCCGGATTTGAACCGACGACCTTCGGGTTATGAGCCCGACGAGCTACCAGGCTGCTCCACCCCGCGT